>CAZASB010000246.1:4612-7055 GCA_964487655.1 uncultured Planctomycetaceae bacterium | reverse complement strand
TCCTCGACCGAGGCGTAGTACGCATCCATGTCAACGTGGAGGATCATGGGCGTGTTATTCCTTGGGTTGTGCTGTCAGTGCGCATGCGGATGGCAGTAACGGTGGTACGAGAACGGGCAAAACCGACTGAGATGGTGAAATCAAGCAAGACGCGACAGTGAACGGGTTGCCGAGTGAAACTCGCCGGCCAGGGCTGGGTCGCGTTGCTTGATCCATCGATGCACTCGCATCAGCAGGTTCGAGTCAATCGCCTTCACGTGCGATTCCTCAACTTAACCGAATTCATCCATGTCCACATCGGCCAAATCCAGAATGGTTGGGCGATTCATCGGCAGTTTTCTTGCTAGTGCCTTCTCCATGGCTGTCTTGGGAATCGGTTTCACGAGGATTCCCTCTTCGCAACGAACCAATTCGACATCGTGTTCCGGGGCGAAGGCTTCTCCCCACTCACCAGGAATGCGCAGCCTTCCATCCGGTTCGATTCGCCCGACAATACTGGACATAACAACGGTCTCCTTGAATGGCCTCATTCGAAAGCAATTATAGTCGAAAAACGAAAGGCATCCAGGCGATGCAGCGAAAGCTCAACATGGCACCCTCCGAAAAGCCGACGCGGAGTAGCCGTTCGGGGAAGACGCCAATCTGCCCATTTGCCGAAAGCCGTCCTACAGTCGCACGCCGATTTGTGCAGCCCGAATGATAAGGCCACGGCGGAAATATTGGAAGCGGTGCCGGCTGTTCTTGCCGCGTGCCCACTGGAACGTGCTCTGGACCAGGGCCGCTGGAAGACGCTCGTTCGACGGACGATTGGCATTATTTACCCGATCGACGACGTCCTCGACAAAACCGTTCTCCTCGGGACTCGCCGTTCGGAGCCCATTCTTGATCTCGTCGACGGTCAGTCCCAGTTGCCGCGCCTCGGCAAGTTGCGGGACAAAAAAGATTGCGGCAATAAAGGCAAGAGGCGCAGTGCGGGCAAAACGAACAGTCATAACGGAGGAACCCCAAGATCGAAGGAAAACAGATTACCGATGCTCGCTTGTACCCAAAAATCCCAGGGCGAGGCAAGGGCAGTTGATCCGCGCTCAGTCGATCACGTCAATCGGCGGCGGCGGGGGTAGCGGCGTCGAAGGCTTCTTGGGCCCTGGTGGCGCTGGCGGTGTCGGTGGCGGGCCAACCCGCAGCGAGCCGCCCAGGGCGATGGTGTACGGACTATTCGCTCCCACCGCACGCCAACCTGCACTGAGGCCCACTTCGGTGGCAATCTTCCGGGCTTCGAGATAGACCTCGTAGCCGTCGGGCCACACGATGTATTGCAGGTACGACTTGGCCGAATCGATCCGGCCGAGTGTTCGGCGGTAGCGGCTGCCGCCGGAGAGCTGCGCGGCCAGTTCGCCGGCGTTGTCCCGGGGAACCAGATCAATCCGCGGGTAGCGACCGTGGAAGATCAGCCGCGGGTTGAACGTGCCCGTCGGATCGTTGATGCCAAGCTTGTTGACCTCGCCGCCGAGGATGTCCGCGTCGATGCCCTTCTCCGGATCCTGGTCCAGTCGGCGGCGTTGGACCACGAACTCGACGCGCCGCTGCGCGTTCTGGCGGATTTCGTCCTCGTCAACGAACATGACGCGGCCGTTGCGGCAGAAGAACAGTAGCGGCTTGGCGTCTTTGGGCGCCGAGCGGGGGTTGGGCAGGTAGACGACCTTGGCCGGCGGCGAGACGGGCTCGGGCGTATCGGCCAGTTGCGCGCGCAGCTTGGCCATGAGTTCGGCTTCCTCGTTGATCTTCTTTCGGAGGGCGTCGGCCTCTTTCGCCTGCTGTTCGAGGAGCTTCTTGGCCTCGTCCTGCTGGGCCATGGCCTCCTGCTGGGCCTCGCTCAGCCGCTCCTGCCGTGTTTCCTCCAGCGCGCGATTGCTGGCCTTGGCGTCGAGTATCTTCTTGCTCGCCATGGCCAATTCCTTGGCCGTTTCGTCGCGTTTCTCGTTGTGATGGACCAGCATCCGAAGCTGACGGATCAGTTCCTCGCGAAGTCGTTGCGCCTCG
This sequence comes from uncultured Planctomycetaceae bacterium, assembly GCA_964487655.1. Classification (GTDB taxonomy): domain Bacteria; phylum Planctomycetota; class Planctomycetia; order Pirellulales; family Thermoguttaceae; genus PWXP01. Next base: position 5,015 of record CAZASB010000246.1, on the reverse strand, counting down.
GCGGCCTCTTTTTCCAGGCGCGCCAGCTCCTCGGGATCGACCACGGACTCGCTGGTGATGCGCTTCACCGCGTCGCCAACGCCAAGTTGGGTCACGGTCAGAAGAATGACCATGATCCCCACGACGTTGGTCATGGTATCGAGCAGGGAATCGAGGCTGGCGGCACTACCTTTCCGACGTCGCCGCATTGATACTTCCCTTCGGTTCGCTTGACTTTCGTGGATGGAACGGGGACGTGCCCCGTGAACGGTTACCGGAACATACTCAGGTCGAGCTTGCCGTGCCCGATGACGGGGAGCTTGCCGTTTCGGGCTCGCAGCTCGAGTGCGACGGCGCGGGCGGCATTGTACGTACCGATGGCGTCATCGCGAATCAGGAAGATGACGGACGCCTTGGGCCGGCC
>CAZASB010000246.1:0-4512 GCA_964487655.1 uncultured Planctomycetaceae bacterium | reverse complement strand
AACTCCTCAAGTTCCTCCTGGAGCTTGGCCATTCGCTCCTTGTGGGCATTGAGGTCGACGACAATCGCCTCGATCTCGGCTTCCGGTTCCTTGTTGCGTTGGGCTATGAGCTGCTTGGTGCGCTGCTCTAGCTCGCGGAGTTGGCGTTCGGATTCGACAAGGCGTTTCATCAGGTCGTCCGCGTGGTTCTCGAACCGGGCGATTTCCGCCTTAAGCTGTTCGATCAACTTCAGGTCGGCTTCAAGCTGCCGTTTCAGCGCATCGAGCCACAACTGCTCGTTCAACGAGCTGTCCTCCATTTGTCCCAAAGCCAGCGCGGTGATCATCAGCGTGAGCGTGCCAATCACGCACGCCAGGATGCTGAGGAACGGAAAGAGGGTGACGGCCAGTTTTGTCCGATGACGTCGCGCCATCAGCATGCCTCCTTACGATTGTCGCTGGTCGTCGCGAAAGAAGAACCATCGCCGTCGCGGCGCGGTCTGGACGACCACCTGCCGCTCGCCAAGCCCTTCGAGCACACCGTTGAGTCCCGCGAGTCCGCGCTCCATGGCGCCGAAGTATCCCTGGAGCGATTCGGCCGATTGCTTCATCGCGTCGGCCGACTGGTTGTGCCCTTCGAGGACCTGCTCGGCGAGGGTGGTCATGGTTCGCTGGAAGGCGCAGACCATGGCGTCAAGATCCCGGATGTCGTCGGCCGCCTCGTCGCGATGGTGGCCCAGACCGTCGACCACCTCCTTGTAGCCGTCGCGAACACGCTGGGAGAGCTTCTCGCCAATTGTGTCGAGCCTCTCGTTCCATGCCCGCAACTCGGCATGGTGCGGCACCATGGCGGCGTCGATGGCCTGGCGGAGCGCCGCGGGGCTGGTGGTCGGCGCCAACGAATCGCCCGGCGCGTAGCCGCCATGCCCGTCATTAAAACGCTTCATGAGGTTCTCGTTGCAATACTCGTCAACCGAGTTGAGCAGGTCTTCCTCGGACTTTTGCATCGAGCTGGAGGGGAACATGACCAACATGCTCATCACCAGGGCAACCAGCGTGGTGTCAAAGGCGGTAGCCAAGCCGCCCGTCACGCTATTGAGCGAGTCTTTGAGCACGGAGATATCCTGGGCCTGGTCGAGTGAGCCGGAAAACCCGCCTACTGCCGCGCTAATGCCGATGACCGTGCCAATAAAACCGAGAATGGGAATCGCCCAGATGAATACGTTGATGAGCGTATAGCTCGACTGCACGGCGTTCGCGTCAATGTCCGAATGCGAAGCGAGCAGGGTGGCCACCTCCGGGTTGCTCTTGCGCACGCGGAAGTGCTCCAGGCCATGCACCACCCGGTTCACTAGGAAGCTCTCGCGCGGCTCGATCGGCAGATCCTGGATGTGCTTGACGAACTTGCCGACCGAATCGACGGTGATGTCCTTTGAAATATCGGTCGGCAGGAGGTCGAAGAGCATGGATACCTTCTGGCTCTTGAGCTTCCGCGACTTGAACAGCAGAATGGCAACGGACCAGCCCATCAGGAAGACGAGCGCGTACGGAACCCACCCGCGATCCATGAACAACTCGCCGAAGTACGAAGCCCGAAACGGAAACAGAGCCGTCAGAAAGCCAACCGCCAGAGCCAACCCCAGAAGCCCGCTCTTAACCATGCTCACGTCGGTCCGGTCGGACCAGCCTGCGCTCGGCGCCGCGTGCGCCGTCCGCTTCTTCGTGCCCCGGGGACGCTTGCCGCGCGTGATCGGTTCGGTGCGAGTGCTTGCTCCGGCGGTAATCTCTCGCAGCGCCGCCAGCTCGTCGTTGGCCGCCGGTTCGGATTCCTCGGGTGGCGAGGGAACGAGGATCGACGCTTGGCAATAGGGGCAGCGGCATTTCCGCCCCGCGGCTTCCTCCTGAACTCGCAGCTTCTTGCCGCAAGCTGAGCAGGGAAATGTGAAATACATGAACAAAGGCTCCAGGGTTCAGGGAGTCGCAAGGGAGGGGGAGACTTTCGCCCAAAATAAGTATGCAATGCGTGAGCAGCGGTGATTCTTCCAGTTTAATCGAAATCGGCTCTAAATCCAAACGGGGGGCAAGGCGTGCGATATGCCGTGCGTGAATTGATGTTACCCCCGGATATTGGTAAAATGGGATGTTACTCCCAAACATTGGTAAAATGGGTACCATATCGTCGGTTTGTCCGGAGAAGGGCATGATCTTCCTCGAACACGGCGTTTGCGATATTGGACTCGACACGGTCGAGTGGACCCGGGAGTGGCTCGCCAAGGTGGGCGAGGAGCGATTGCAGCGTTGAACTGTTGCGAGAATCATTGATGTCCGAAGAAGGCGTTTTTCCCAAGACATTCCGCGTTCGGCAGCGTTTCGACGCCACCCGGGTGGACGACGTGCCCGGCGAGGTCCGCCGGCAGCTCGAAAGACTCGACCTCGGCCGTCGCTCGCGGCCGGGGCAGTCGGTAGCGGTTACCGTGGGTAGCCGAGGTATCGTGAACCTGGCGGAAATCGTTCGCGCCGTGGTCAGCTTTCTTCAGGGCTTGGGGCTTGAACCCTTTCTCGTGCCGGCCATGGGCAGCCACGGAGGCGGAACGGCCGAGGGGCAGCGCGCGCTGATCGAGTCGTACGGCGTGACCGAGACTCGCATGGGATGCCCCATCCGTTCGTGCATGGATACGGTCGTCGTGTGCCGCGCGGCCGAGGGTTTTCCGGTCCATTTCGATCGGCTGGCCTTCGAGGCAGACCATGTGCTCGTGCTCAACCGAGTGAAGCCGCATACTCGCTTCGTTGGCGAGATCGAAAGCGGCCTGACGAAGATGCTGCTTATTGGCCTAGGCAAGCGGAAAGGCGCTACCGTCTACCACGGCGCCATCCTCGACTACAGCTTCGCGCGGATCATTCGCGGCGTCGTCCACGAGGTGCTCCATCGCTGCCATATCCTGGCCGGGCTGGCCATCGTGGAGAATGCCTACGACCAGACGGCCCGCATCGAGGCCGTCGCCCCTGGAGAGTTCGAGCCTCGCGAGAAGGAACTGCTCAAACTGGCCCGACGATCCATGGCTCGGCTGCCGTTCGACGACGTCGACGTGCTGCTGATCGATCGGATCGGTAAGGATGTCAGCGGCACGGGGCTCGATACGAACGTCGTTGGCCGGAAGTTCAACGACCACCGCGCAGTCGATGGCGAGACGCCGCGCGTGAAACGCATCTGCCTGCGAGGACTCACGCCTGCGACGCACGGCAACGCCATCGGCATGGGAATGGCCGAGTTCTGCCGCACGCGCCTGGTGCGCCAGACCGATCTGGCGGCCACGCGTCTGAACGCCATGGTGGCCAACCATGTTTCGGCGGCCATGCTGCCGATTGACTACGAAACCGACCAAGCCATGCTCGAGGCCGCACTGAGCACGATCGGCCTCACTCCGCCGAGGGATGCCCGGCTGCTGTGGATTACCGATACGCTCCACCTGGACGAGTTGGAATGTTCCACCACCTACCTGACCGAGGCGCATGCTTGCGAAAGCCTGGAAATCCTCAGCGAACCGCGTCCGCTGCCATTCGATCGGGAGGGGAATCTTCCTGAACAGCGGCCGTTCGGCTCCGATTGACAAGGCCCCGCTAATAGGTTATCGTGAGTGGTAGTTTATGGGGCCTGATGTTGATCGAAGGCTCGTTTGCGACCAAGTAACGTTCGGGGCGACCTGGCTATGCGATTCATCGAAATGACCGGCAAGACACTGCTTTCCATCGTCGAGGACGACGAGGCGACCGGGCTAACGGCCGAACAGCTCGCCGAGGTGGGCGTTGGGGAAGAAAGTGTGATCCGCGTCAATCCCCAGGGCGATATCGAGCTGCGACGGCAAAGCGGTTGGGACGTGATCGGCGGACTACTCGGCGAGTTCGCGGAACGCATTCGACACGCGACGGGCTTGGATTGGGCGTGAACCTCGGGGTATGAGACGTCCTCGCCCGTGCAGTGGGCGACGCGAAGGCCGAGATCGTAGACAACGCTCCCGCGGCTGAATTGTTCAGGCGCGATTATCGCCTGCCGTACCAGCATCCGTGGAGTGTGTAGCTCGCGACAGCCGCGGCAGATGCGAAAACCTTGCCGACGGAAATTTCGTCGGCAGGGCTCATTCTTGAGTTTTTTCTTTGACTTTGCGCGCCGATCGGGTATATCCAAGTACCGGAAGACCACAACGCCTTTTGGGGAGACCGAAGTCCGGCTTCCATGCGTTGTCTCCTGTGGCAAGTTTTCGGCCCGGGGGCGGTGACGAGCGTTGTCGAGCCAAGGGGAAGCGGTGCCGTGCGGCGCGGCGTCGCGGGAAAGTGGCTTGGCCGTGGGGTCGTCCGGTCGCGTGTCGTCGGCGTAGTCGAGCAGGACCACGCTAAACCCGTCACCGCTGCCCGGGGCCATTCCCTCTTGGCGATCACCTTCAAGTACGGCTTCCACATGTCGTTGCACACGAACCTCGACTGGCCGGAACGCTCTTTGCCCAGCATACGGAAGAACCGGAGAAACGTCTTGGCCGT
>CAZASB010000245.1:0-7188 GCA_964487655.1 uncultured Planctomycetaceae bacterium | reverse complement strand
CCGGGGCAATCGTGGCAAAGGGTGCGGGTTGACCATGGATGAGGACACTTGCCCACACTGGGCGACGCAACGGGGTGAGGCCGCGGTGGTTGAATGAAAAGCCATGGATGAAACACGAACGGAACACGGATGAGCAGGAAGAAGATGTCTCAGGCGCCCCGACGCCGGGAGATCGGGCACGCGCTGACGTAGCTGACCAGTTGACACCTGACAACTGACACCTTCTCCCCCCCCTGGCCCAATTCTTTGGCTTGTAAACCGTGGCCGATTTGCTAGACTGGGGATACTGAACAGATGTATATGTTCCGTACGCAAGCCCCAAAGGAGCCTTGCCATGTCACGAAAGCGAAAGCGGGAGAAGAACCCTCTGATCACGCTTGCCAAATCCGCGGCCCTTGAGCCGGAAGAGGCCGGATTGCCTGCCCGAGGGTGCGGGCCGGTCGGGCGGCCGGCTTGGGCGCCCGGCGACGTCGATCTTTTCAAAGTACCCGAGCCGGTACGCCAGGCCGTGGCCGAGATCATCGAGCCGGCTTACCGGCAAATAGTGGTCGAGGCCGAAGACCCGCTGGAGCGGTCCATCGGCCTTACCCTGATCCACCTCATGTGGCTCGAGGTGCTCGATCAACACGAGGCGAAGCATGACTACCTCGAGACGGCGGTCCTGGAACTCCCCGAAGACCGCTCGGACATGATCGATCGACACCTCCGCATGTTGAACACCAAGGTCAAGGTCGGCGCCTTCCTCGCCCGGCTCCGCGAGATGCGCCGCTGCGGGGAAGCGGCCGCCCAGTCGCAGCCTGCACTCGACGCGCCATGCCAAATGCTTGAAAAGGGGGACAATCAGGTGTCAGTTGACAGGGATCAGGTGTCAATGACGCGCTCGCGCGGAGAGGATGCGGAGGGGGAATGTGAAAAACGCGAAAGCTGCCACCCAAAAACTGGAAGCTGGGAGCTGGAAGCTGGAAGTTGTGAACGCGCTCACGCCGGGAAGAAACTGACTGCGGAAGAAATGAAAGCTGCCACCCAAAATCAGGTGTCAGTTGACAGGGACCAGTTGTCAGTGACGCGCTCGGACGGAGGGCTAATCGCGCGAGCGCATACCGATCTCCGAACTCCGAACTCCGATCTCCGACTTGCCCACCGCGCGAGCGCGGCACTAGCAACTAGCAACCAGAAACTAGCAACTTCTCTCCCTGCCATCCAAAACATCGAGGCGCGGTTTGAGCAGGTGCGTACGCAGATCCTTGCTCATGCGGCGTTTTTCGTCGGGCAAGGCGCCGTGGAGGCCACCTGGCGAACGTATCGCGGACGCCGGCTGGGCCCCTATTTCCGCGTGTTTTGTCGGCAGCGCAGGGTTCGGCCCACCCCATGCACTGGGATGGCGCCCCAACAGACATCGATCTACCTTGGACGCAGCCCGGAGTTGGCGGCGCGGGTCGGCGAGCTGCTGGACGAGCTACGGCAGCACATCCGCCGCAAGCGGCGCTGCGAGGAACTGCGGCGGCAGGTCCGGCGCGGCTTGGCCCGCGCGAAAGACGGGCTTCGGCAGGTCTTGGCCCAACACGGCGTTGAGCTGAAGGGGTTCGAGTTCCGCGGGGCCGCCCGGGCCTTTGACAGGCTGCCGCCGATGCCCAAATGACGAATGACCCGGCGGGAACAAAGGGCTCTTCCGTTTCTGGGTGCAGAATTGCGTGACGCGTGGGTGAACCCGGATGCTGAGACATCCGGAACCACCCACCCTACGCCTTTCACGACTGGTTTGCACCCAGAAATAGAAGAGCCGAACAAAGGGATAAACAGGACGTTGGTGAACACGGCAAGTCGGCCACCGGCCATTTCGCTTGGCGACATTCCGCCTGCATCCAAGCCGGACGCTCTCTATCGTTGGCCCTCCGGCCCAGCCCCGAACTCGGCCCATAGGCGAGCGAGGATGCTGCCGGTGAACATGCAGCCGAACGTGTAGAGGGCAGGTGGAATGGCGGCGGTCGGATCGTTGGGGAAGATGATCAGGGCAATAAAGGTATCGAGTGCCGGCTTGGCGTCGACAAATGGATCCCGGGCCACGATCCCCCAATATGGCCATAACATGGCCACCACGCTAAGCAGCACAAGTCAAAGAATCAGTCCCCGCTCCAGGACATGAGACACCAAGGCCACGGATTTTTCGTAAGTCATTACTTCAACTGGGTTTACGGCAAACAGCAATTGGTCTTTGTGCCAGTCCGATAATTTGCGATACTTCCCGTCCGATCAGGCAACCGGGACGGGGCCCCTGCCCTGCCCCGATGTTCAGTGCTCGATTCTACCGGGAAGGAACCCGCATGACAGCTAGCCGGAAGCACCGAATCTTCTTTTCCGTGGGCGAGCCGAGCGGCGACGTCCATGCCGCAAACCTGATCCGGGCCCTCCAGTCGCGCTGCCCAGGGATCGAAGCCGTCGGCTACGGCGGGCCATGCATGGCCAAGGCCGGCTGCCGGCTGCACACCGACCTGACCTCGCTGGCCGTCATGTGGTTCGGCCGCGTGCTGTTGAATCTTCACAAGTTCTGGGGGCTGGTGAGCCGGGCCGATCGGTACTTCCGCCATCATCGGCCGGACGCCGTCGTGCTGGTCGATTACCCGGGCATGAATTGGTGGATCGCTTGGCGGGCAAAGCGGCACAACATTCCAGTATTCTACTATTCGCCGCCGCAGTTGTGGGGCTGGGCTCCATGGCGGGTGAAGAAGATGCGCCGGCTGGTGGACCACGTGCTCTGCTGCCTGCCGTTCGAGGAAGCGTGGTTTCGCAGTCGCGGCTGCAATGCCACGTTCGTGGGGCACCCGTTCTTCGACGAGGTACGTCGGCACGCCCACGACGAATCGTTCCTCTCGTCCCTTGGCAAGCGTCCCGGGCCGTTGGTGGTCATCCTTCCCGGCTCGCGCACGCAGGAGGTCAAGGGCAACCTGCGATGGTTCGTCAAGGCGGCCGGCATGGTCCAGGAGGCGGTACCCGGCGCCCGGTTCGCGGTCGCCGCATTCAAGCCTTGCCAAGCCGAGTTGGCCCGGCAAGAAGTGGCCGCGGCCAGACTGAACGCGGACGTATTTGTCGGCAAGACACCCGAACTGATGCGGCTGGCCGACTGCTGCATGGCCGTGTCCGGCAGCGTTTCGCTCGAACTGCTCTACCACGCGAAGCCGACGGTCATCCTGTACTGGATCAGCCGATTGGCTTATCGCGTTCAAGGCTTTTTTCGCACGGTCAAGTACATTACGCTGGTGAACCTGCTCTCGACCGCTCAGATCGAGTCGGACGACTTGACACCGTTCGACCCAGATCAGCCGGATGCCGACAAAGTTCTGTTCCCCGAGTATCTGACCTGCGAAGACAAGTCATGGCGCGTGGCCTCGCACTTGATCGAATGGTTAACCGATCCGGCCCGGCGAACGGCTCGCGTGAAGGCGCTCGAAGCGTTGCGAGAGCAGGTTGGCCACGGAGGCGCGTCGGGCCGCGCGGCCGACTACATCGCTGGCGAGCTTTCGGTCGGCCCCCCTGCCCTGCCCCGCCCCCACTTCCGCCATCGAGAAGCCACGGTAAGTTTCCATGACGGAACCTGAGGGAAAGTTCATGTCGGTCATCGATCTCGCACGCTACGGTCCGAGGGGCAACGCGCCGCCGGCAACGCCCAGAATTGCGCGTCGCTACTGTCGCAGGGTGGCGCGTTCACACTACGAGAACTTCACCGTCGCCCACCTACTGCTGCCACGCAAACTGCGGCAGCACCTGGCGAACGTCTACGCCTACTGCCGGTGGGCCGACGACCTGGCCGACGAATCGGCAAATCCACGGCAAGGTCTGGCCCTGCTGGACTGGTGGGAACGCGAACTGCGAGCGTGTTACGCGGGCCAGTCGTGGCATCCGGTCTTCGTGGCGCTGGCTGAAACCATCCGAACCTTCGATCTACCCATCGACCCACTCGTCGATCTGCTCGTGGCGTTTCGCCAGGATCAGCGAGTAACGCGTTACGAGACCTTCGACGACTTGTTGGGCTACTGCCGTTACTCGGCAAATCCGGTCGGCCGGCTCGTCCTCCACCTGGGCCGATGCGCCACGCCCGGCCGTATCGCCCTGTCGGATCGGATCTGCACCGGTCTGCAACTAGTAAACTTCTGGCAGGACGTTGCCCGCGACTTCGATCGCGGCCGGATCTACCTGCCGAAGTTCGAGTGCCGGCGATTCGGTTACGGGGAGCTCGATTTTGCCGCCCGGGGGATGAACGACGCCTTCCGGCGGCTCCTGGCCTCGCAAGTGGAACATGCGGAAGGCCTGTTGCGACAGGGCGAATCGCTCGTGCCGCGAATGCCGCGAGAGCTGCGTTTGCAGGTAGCCCTCTTCGTGCATGGTGGGCTGGCCGTGGCCGAGGCAATCAGGCGACAGCGGTTCGATGTCTGGACCCAAAGGCCGCGTCTCTCTACAATCGACAAGTCGCGGCTATTCGTCCACTGCTGGTGGACGCTACCTCGCCGTCCCACGGTCGAAAGCCAAGAATGAGCCACCCAACCTCTATCCTGGACGCCAGCTACGCCGCATGTCGCCAGATCGGGCGCCGAGCGCGTTCGAACCTCTACTTCGGCTTCCCTTGGCTTGCAGGCGAAAAACGGCGAGCCATGGACGCCCTATACGCATTTGCCCGCCTGACCGACGACCTGGCCGACTCTTCCCTGCCCATCGACCAGCGTCGCCGCCAACTTGCCACTTGGAGGAAGGCATTGGCCGGCGCATTGGCAGACCGCGATCGAACTCCCTCCGTGGCCCCTGGTTGGGCATCCCCGTCCGAAACAGACGATACGGGGGATGCGTATGGCCTCATGCCCTCCATTGTCGCAACAATCGCCCTACCGGCAGTGGCCGATATGCTCCAGCAGTTTTCAGTGCCGCCGCAACACCTTTTCGCATTGATCGATGGTGCAGAAATGGACCTCGACCGCAACCGTTACGAGACGATTGACGAGCTTGAAAGGTATTGCCGTTGCGTCGCGTCGGCCGTCGGCCTGGCGTGCGTCCATATCTGGGGCTACCGCGACGATGCGGTCTTTGCACCTGCCGAAAAGTGCGGCATCGCGCTGCAGTGGACCAATATCCTGCGCGACGTGAAAGAAGACCTCGCACACAATCGCATCTACCTGCCGCAAGCCGAACTACGCAAGCACCAGGTTACCGAAACCGATCTGCGCCGTGGCGCGGCCGATGCGCGTTTTCACCGCCTGATGGCCGAACTGGTCGAACGCGGGCAAGGTTACTACCGCGAGGGACTTCCCGTGCTCGAGTGGCTAGAACCATCCGGCCGGCGCGTGTGTGGCATGATGATCGACCGGTATCGGGTCCTGCTCAACGCAATTGGCCAACGCCCGGAAGCCATCCTGCAACGGCGTATCACCCTGCCCGCGACCGCGAAGGCGCGGTTGGCCCTGCGATGGCTTTTCGGAGGCCCGAGAACCAACCCCTGCAATGCCTGATCCTTTCAAGAGGCAGCCGTTCGCCGGGAACTATCTTCCTTCCACTCCCGTAGACGCCTAATCATGCTCCCATCTCACGCCCCACCCCGTGTTGGCATCGTCGGCGGCGGGCTGGCTGGCATGGCCGCGGCGGCCGCGCTAGCGGAGCACGGTTGCCGGGTCGAGGTGTTCGAGCGGCAGAAGTACCTGGGCGGCCGTGCTAGTTCGTTCCACGACCCGGAACTGGGGGTCTGGCTCGACCATTGTCGACACGTGTCCCTCGGCTGCTGCACGAACTTCCACGATTTCTGCCGGAGAGTGGGCGTTGCTGACGCGATGGCACGGCACGGCACGCTCCACTTCATTGCGCCGAGCGGCCGCCAACATCGGTTCATACCCAGCCGATGGTTGCCCGCGCCACTTCACCTCGCGCCGGCCCTCTGGCGATTGCAATTCCTTTCCGTCAAGGATCGGATCGGAATCGGCCGCGCACTGGGCCAACTCGCCCGTCGCCGGCTGCAAGCGGGCGAGCGCCAGCAGAGCATGGCCGCCTGGCTCCGCCGGCAGGGACAATCGGACCGGGCCATCGAACTGTTTTGGAGCGTCGTCCTACTGAGTGCCTTGAGCGAGTCGCTCGACCGAATCGCCGTCCCCGTTGCAAGAAAGATCTTCGTCGACGGGATGATGGCTGCGCGGGACTCGCAGGTAATGTACCTGCCGACCAAGCCCCTTCACGAATTGTTCCACCGCCGCGCGAGCGACTGGCTTGTGGCGAAAGGCGTGGTCCTGCACGCCGGCAACGGTATCGATTGCGTGTTCGGCTCCGGCCAACGCGTTGCCGGAGTCATCCTGGCCGACGGCGGGCATCGCGAGTTTGACTTCGTCGTTCTTGCCGTTCCGTGGCGCCGCGTACACCGCCTCGTACCCGCGGAGATACTAGCCCAACTGCCCGAGTTGGCTTCTATCAACCGTTTCGAGTCCGCGCCGATCACCGCCGTGCATCTTGCGTTCGACCGACCGATCACCCCGCTACCCCATGCCGTTTTGCCCGGTCGCTTGAGCCAGTGGTTGTTCGAAGGCCCGGCGGGCGACGGATACCAGGCATACGAGGTGGTCATCAGTGCCTCGCGCGAGCTTGCCGGAATGGACCGGGATGAACTCGTCTCGCACGTGCAGGCCGAACTGGCGGACGCCTTTCCGACGGTTTTGGAAGCTCGGCTGCTGCACGCCCGAGTAGCAACGCACCCGGCGGCGGTCTTCTCGCCGCTGCCGGGAATCGAAGAATGCCGACCAGCGCAGCTTTCGGCGGTAGCCGGTCTGCTACTGGCCGGCGACTGGACGGCAACCGACTGGCCCGCCACGATGGAAAGCGCCGTTCGAAGCGGCTATCTAGCCGCCGAGTGCGTGCTGCAAGCTGCCGGACATTCCACGTCGATTCTCGTTGAAGATTTGCCCTGGGGACGTCTGGCAAGTTGGACATTCGTGCTGCCGAGACCGCTACGCCATTGATGAAACTGGTGGGAGGCAAGCAGTAGAGTAGACGAGGGATAGTGCAAGTTTAGGTTTCGGCCTACATCTGTTTCGGGGTTTCCCCGTATGTGGCTCATTATCCGCATACCGTGCATGGACTATCACCTCGCCCCTCGTCCCACCGGACGTGCGGTTTTCCCGCATCCGGCGGTCTCATGTACTCTCGGTTCAAAGCGTGCGCGTGCAG
>CAZASB010000244.1:0-7221 GCA_964487655.1 uncultured Planctomycetaceae bacterium | reverse complement strand
AACCATCCACCCTACGTCTTTTCACCACGGACTTGCACCCAGAAACGGAAGAGCCTCGCCTTTCAAGGAGCCTATCCATGTCCTGCCCCATGTGTTGTATTGTTCGCAACGCCCTGCTGTCAGCTCTTCTATCGGTCTCGACGCTACTTGTCGCGGCCGAGCCGATAACCGACCCAAAGACGCCGGAGACCGTGCTGGATCGCCTGTGGATTTGGGGGCATCCGGCAGGCGTGTACAACGGCAGTTATCTCCGTCCGATGAAGCTTGTCTCAACCATCGAGCCGGTCGATGCCGCGCGGCGGATGGGCCTGAAGAATATGATCTTTGTGCGCTACGATGGGAAACCGGCCGCCCCGTTCGCCGCCTACTATGCGTCGTTTCAGAAGCTGGACCGCGTTCTCTGGTCGCTGGTCGCGGCTGGCGGCGGCACGTCACAGACGGAACGCGACGCAGCGTTCGCGCTAGCCGAGCACAACGAGAATATCGTGGGTTTCATTCTCGACGACTTCTTCCACGAGCCGGCCGCGGGCAACGCGGCTGATCCCCTGCCGAACGCGTCTGCCGACGCCGACGATCGCCCATTTCGCGCGTCGCTCAGCCCGGAAGAGCTGCGCACTCTGTGCCAGCGAAAGGCGCGCGGCGCCAAGTTGCCGCTGATGGCCGTGATCTACACCAAGCAGGTGAAGCCCGGCGCGCGGACCCATATTGCCGAGGTCGATCAGCTTTGCCTTTGGACATGGCGACCCGCCGACCTCGCTCGCTTGGCGGACAATTTCGTCGCCCTGGAGCGACTCGCTCCCGACAAGCAGCTCTTCTTGGGTTGCTACATGTACGACTTCCACGAGAGCAAACCGCTGCCAGTTCCACTCATGCAGCGGCAGGTGGAACTTGGGCATCAATGGTTGAAGGAAGGACGTATTGCCGGGATGATCTTCTTGGCCACGCCGAACGTCGACGTCAATCTGGAAGCCGTGGAGTGGACTCGCCAGTGGATTCAGGCCACGGGCGGGCAGCCATTACCGAGGCCCTGAACCCATGGCGGTCTCCGGTTGTCTCTTCCCTGTCGATGCAGACACTCTACGAGGCGATTCTCCATGACTGGTGTTGGGATGAAAAACCGATGACCACCGGGAATTGCTATAAATCTCCTGTCTGCCGCTGGCCTTGGTGGAAGGCGATAGGAAGGAACACGGGTACCCAGCTACTTCGCCGCTTTGGCGGAGCCGAAGTTGAACAGGCGTCCGAGCACGGACTTCTTGCCGGCCGTTTCGGCCAGTGAAGTTTTTTCGTCGGACGAGAGGGCCTCGGCCAATGCCTGGATCGACTGGGTAATCGCGGCCTTCGGCGCCTGCTCGACAAGTGGCACCCCATTGTTGCGCACCTCGACCATGGTGCGATAGTCGTTGGGAAGCTGCCAGAAGATGTCCTTGCCGATGGTCTCCTCGGCCTTCTTTAGCGTGATCTGTCCTTGCTCCAGCCCGGCGCGGTTGACCACGATTTTTACCTTCTTGGCCATGTCCATTTCGCCCAGCGACATCATCAGCCGCACGACGTTGCGCAGGCAGGGCAGGTCGAGCTGAGTCACCAGCAGGATGTGGTTGGCCATTTCCAGGGCCATCATGTCGATGGTGCTGAAGCTTTTTGACAAGTCGAGCACGAGGTGCGTGAACGTGGCCTTCAGCAGCCCGATCACCCGCTGAAGGTCTTCCGCTCCAATCAGCCGCATGTCTTCAATTTGCACCGGGCGAGGCAGCAGGTAAAGACCCGACGAATGCTTCGTCAGCGAGCGTTTCAGCAGCGAGAAGTCGAGGCGGGTCACGTTTTGGGCAACGTCCACCAGCGTGTAGTCGGGAATGGTGTCGAGGAAGACGTCGGCATCGCCCAGGCACAGGTCGAGGTCGATCAGGGCGACAGAGTTCTTCTCGTCGGCGGCCAGGGCGCAGCCGAGGTTCACCGCAAGGCTCGTGGTGCCCACGCCGCCGGTCGCACCGGCGACAGCAATGACTTGGCTGCCACGCGGGCGGTTTTCCCCGCGGCCGGTGCGCCGCTCGCTAATTCGACCCAGGGCGCCAAGCAGGTCTTCAATGCGAACCGGTTGGGTCAGGAACTCTTTCGCTCCCGCGCGGAGCGCCTGGAGGATCAGGTTGCCGTCGTTCGACGAGCTGACTACCAGCACGGCGCAGTTGGGAGACGCCTCGCCGAGCTGTCGGACCAGATCGAGCGCCTTGTTGGGATCCTCGTCAATGCATACCAGTCCGATGTCGGGATTGGTCTGCGCGACCACGTCGGCAAAGAACTCATAACGAGAACATTCGGCCTCGAGCCAAATCATGTCCATCCCCAGCAGCATCGACTTCATCGATTCGCGCTGGGTGTCGTCGGGATCGACCAGGGCTAGGCGTAAGACATTGCTCATATACTACTTTAGAACATCATAACCGATTGGACCAATAAAAACCGGGCCGGGCGCGCCGCCCGCGGTACGAGACGCGTTGAAATCGGGCCGCGAGTTGCTTCTTGTGTATGCACTGCGAGGACGCGATGCGGTTTGGTTGGGTTGTGGCGGATAGGTGGGGTGGCGATATGCCGATTGGACCGCCGCGCCGCCGTGGACGTTCGACGAACCGTTCGCCGGTGGCGGCCCCGGTGGGGCGAGGTTGGGGCCTTGGGGCGCGGTCTCGACCGGCTGACCCACGCTGGGCGGCAGAGCGCCGTCCGGCGAGGCGCCGTCGCCCCAGCCGCCAATCAGGCCCGTTTGGACGCCATGCTCGCACGCCCCGTCCGCCGTGCCGCACGAAGGGCAGCACGTGGGCACTTCCAGGTGGCCGCGCATGTACAGGTCCCAGTCGTCCGGATCGGTTGTTCGCGTGCCGGGGCCGCATGGCGGCGCCTCGTGGGCCTCGATCGCCTCAACCAGCTCGGGCGTGACTAAAATCAAGAGTTCGATCTCGTTGTTCTCGTGCTGCACGCGGCGGAACAGGGCCCCCAAGTACGGAACCTCGCTGGCCCAGGGGAGGCCCTTGTTCTCCGATTCCACCCGCGTTTGCACCAAGCCTGCAATGGCAAGCGTTTGGCCCGCATTCATTTCCACGCCGGTGTCGATCTCGCGGGTGCGCAGGCCGGGGACGGTGGTTGAGTCCATCGTAACGCTTCGCGTATTGTCGATCTCGCTCACACGGGGCCGCACCTCGAGCCGAATGCGGCCGTTGCCCAGGACGATGGGGACGAAGTCAACCTGCGTGCCAAACTTCTTATACTCGATCGATACGGTTCCCAAGCTTTGTGGAACGAGAATGGGGAACTCGCCGCCCACTTGGAAGAACGCGGGCCGGCCACTGACGGTCACCAACGTCGGCTCGGCGAGGATTTTCATGAGTTGATCCTGTCGCATTGCCTCGAGTACGCCGAAGAACGCGCTACTGCCGTCCACGACACCGAACGAAAACGTCTCTTGTCCGCTGGTTCCGATGGCCCCGCCGCCGAAACCGCTGATCAGCCCGCTCACGCCCGAGACTACGTAGTTGCTGCCGGTCACCTTGGCGAAGTCGAACCCCAACCCCCGCAGTTTCGTACGCGAAACTTCCATGACCCGCACGTGTAGAAGAACCTGATGTACACCGCTAACGGTCATGGCGGGGATGACCTTCGGATAGTATTCCTCGGCAATGCGAGTAATAAGGCGAACGTGCTCGGGGTCGTCCACGAAGCCGGAGATCATCACACCGGCACCGACCGGAACGACCTTCAGGTTGGCGTTTGGGAACTGGGATTGGAGCAACATCCCCAACTCGCGAACGTCGCGATAGACAATCACGTCAACCGTGTAAATCTTCTTGTCTTCACCCCACAGGTTGATTTGCGTGACGCCCGGGTTCTTCGCGGAAACTTGAATGACGTTGGGCGCCAAGGGCGTGAGGTCGACAATATCCGGATTGTTCACCTGCGCCTCGGGAATCTTCTGGTCCATTTCCAGGCGGCGGCTGGCGTTGACGGTCATTTCCATCCGCTGCTGAAGCCCCGTGACCTTGAAGATGAGCGAGGGGGGCTGCGCGGGGTCGAACGTCTCGGGCGCCGCTCCCTGTTGGCCGAACGCCACGGAGGCAAGCAGCACGCCCAGCAGGGGCGTCAACAACGGCAGGGCGCGCACCGAATGGGCTGAAGACGCGAGGACCCCGGTCGGCGCGACGCACCGGCTCGATTGCAGAAAAGTAGGCTTCCACATCCGTCAGTTCCTCGAAGCGTTATCCAGGAGTGGATCCCGGAAGGGTTCTTCCATGAGGGCCGACAGTCCATGCCGGCCCATGTGTAGGGCTACTCGCGTTTGGCGTCCGGATTCTCCTCGTCGTCAGATGGATCACGGGCGTCTGGCGCTTCCGTTGGGGGCAACGTTTCCGGCTCGGCCGGTAGTTCGGCATTGGTGAATGGCGGATAGGACTCCGACGTCTCCGGCAAGGGCGCCGGCGTGCCATGACGCCACGTTGGGCTCTGTCCACCCGGCCCCGGCTCTTCGTGAAGCTGTACGTCATCGATCTGCCCGGCACGCACAATGCGCATATTCCAGGTAGTGTTTTCGGGCGATGGCGGGACGGCTTGCGGCCCGCCGACCGCCTTTGCGTTCTGATTGAGGAAGTCGAGGAAACCCTTCATCTTGTCGTCTTGCGCCACGGGCTCGGGCCCCATGAGGGTCTCTTGTTCCCGTGTCCCAGACTCGACGTTTTGCAGGATGTCTCGCGCGGTGGCGGAGGCCAGGTCCATCTGCTCGTCGTCCTCCGGGCTGCGAAGCACAAGCCGAATTCGGCCCATCTCGCCGGCCAGCATCACCTTCTGCGCCTGGATTGGAGTGACCAGTAAAGAGACTGTCTTTGCGTTGGTAATCGACCGTTTGTCAGCGTTTTCGGTGTCGAGGTCGAACTCATCGTTGACCGCGAAGACGCGGATATCTTGCAGGACGGTACGCGTGGCCGTTTCGGGGATTCCCCGGGCAGTCGCTTGCGTGAGGAAGACGACTACGTCAACCCGGTCTCCGGGCAAGATGAGCCCCCCGCCGCCGGAAACCAAGTCAACCTTGACCGAGACGGCCCGCATGCCCTTGGGGATGAGTGGGCTGATTCCGCCGCTAGATTCACCCTTGTTGAGTAGTTTTCGTTCGATAATCGGCTCGCCAGCGAATAGCCTGGTGCGTGCGCGGCGACCTTCGATATCTTCGATCTTGGTAAACGCGCCTTCGGGAATCTTGCTCTTCGGCCACGGCTCCAGCTTAAGCACCCTGGACGAGAGCGGGTCGCCCATGCCCACGTCTTCTAGCGCAACGAAGATACTTTCAGTATCGACTACCGGGGCCGGGGCCTCGACGTTGCGCTTTGCGATCACCTGCGTGACGCCAATGGACGCCACCAAACCGCAGCCGAGCGCAAGCACCAGCAGTGCAAGCGATTTTCCTCGCATTAAACCCCCCCCTTAAGCGTTTGGCCCCCGGTGACAGGAGGTCTCCTTCTCTCGCGGCTTTGCCCAGATTCCGTAACCGTTAATATACGGTCTCGCGGCGCATCGTCGCGTTCGAGGAGAGTTCCATGTCTCTGCCAACAAACATTGGCGTTGGCAGCCAACTAACTTGACTGAAAGGTATACTGACAGTAACGGTTACAGGCTCGCCCCAACCGGCGGAATCGGGCGGGTCGGGGCTGACCGTTATATTCGCTCCTCGGATTCCGGCTCCCTCCAAGTACTCTGTTACCTTGGTCAGAACGCCGTCACTGCCGCCAGTGGTCGCGCCATCGAGCACGGCCATTCGGGCGCCCTCTCTCGCGGCGTTCGTAATGATCTGCTGGACCATGATCATGCGTCCGCACTCAATCATTCCGAACACGAGCAAGAAGAAGACCGGTGCAACGATGGCAAACTCGACCGCGGCGGCCCCCTGTCGGTTTTTTCGGCAAGACCGGTAAAGCTTCTCCAGCTTGAAATCTCGGCTGACGCCGATTTGGCAGCTCATATCAACATCCCAGACCAGGCAAAGTAGACAATTGTACCGATGGCGATTGGAATACCGTACGGCAGCAACATCATGGAACTCTTGCGCTCGGCGGCGATTTCCGAGAGTTCTTCCGCATTCCGAAGGACAAATATCTCAGTCAGGATAGCGAGAAACTGGGCCTTGTGATGGCGGAACTGTCGGGCGTAAAGGACCATGGCCACCGCCAGGCCACCGCCGACCATTGCGGAAACACAGAAGGCATAAAAGGTCACCGTTCCCCACACCCAGGCGCCCACGCCGGCCAGCAGTTTTACGTCGCCTGCCCCCATGCCGCCAATGGCGTAAGCCGGCAGCAGCAGCAGCAGCCCAACGCCGGTGCCTGCCAGGCTCCAGCCGAGTCCCGCCCAGCCGAACCACGCGACGCTATACACCCAGCCGGCCATGACGAAGGGGAAGGTGAGCCAGTTGGGAACCTTCAGCTTGTACCCGTCGATCACGGCCGCGACGACCAGCACGGCGCTGACGAGCCAAATATGCCAGTTTTCGACGACACCGGCGGGGAGAACGGCAACGAGGGACATGGTTCTATACTCCAAAGGTTCGGGGAGGAACGGATTCTCTGTGCAAGGTTAGCTTAAAAAAGCACCCCCTCGGCGCCAAATGTTGGGCCGAGGGGGTTTTCCGGTTCAAACGAGACGACATGTACGGGCCCGAAGGTCGATCCGTCGGGCTGCCAGAGACACTACGGCTTAGCCTTTCCAAGCTCGTCCGCGACATTCGTGAACGTTGTGTTCGCGTTGGTCCCTATGGAGCTGATCGCCGTCAAGCAGACAATCACGATCAGGGCCAGCATGACAGCATACTCCACTGCGGTGGGCCCATCCTCTGAAACGAGGAAACGATGCACCTTCAAAGCAAGCGACTTCATGGGTATTCCTCCATTCCAGGTTGTTACCTTGATGCCGAGCATGAATGCGGGGCGCCAAGGCTTAACCGGAACCGAAAACAGGGTTGGGCTCCTTCGAGTGTCGCGACGGATTGCCCGTCGCGGGCCTGCGGGCCACTTTCCGGAACCCTATTTTGAAAAAACGCGCCTCTCCCCTATCGCGAGCCGAAACACCTACGGTTTTACCCTTTCGGCAACCAGGCGTCCGTCGGCATTGCGCCGCCGGCCCTTGGCTTTGCGCCCCGGCCTTTCGACCGGTTTGCCCTTTCGAGGGTTGTGAGGCTTGCAGGCCTGGGTGATT
>CAZASB010000243.1:0-7249 GCA_964487655.1 uncultured Planctomycetaceae bacterium | reverse complement strand
ACTGTCCCCTTCGCATTTAGCGGCGAAAACTGCCTGCGCCGCCCCGTGAACGGTTGCGAAAATGGAATCCCGCGCCTCGGTCATGCCGTGGGAATACATGGGTGTCATTCTTCAAGGAGCCAGAATGAGCAAAACCAGACAACGTAAGTCCGTTCAAACCGGCAAGACCCGGACTTTTTCATCCCAGATTACCGAAGGCGTGGAGCGAGCGCCGAGCCGCGCCATGCTACATGCCGTGGGATTCACCGAGGCGGATTTCAAAAAATCGCAAATCGGCATCGCCTCCACGTGGAGCATGGTCACTCCCTGCAACATGCATATCGACAAGCTGGCCGAAGAGGCCGCGGCAGGCGTGGAGGCGGCAGGCGGCAAGGCGTTGATCTTTGGCACCATCACGATTTCCGACGGGATCTCGATGGGCACGGAGGGAATGAAATACTCCCTCGTCTCACGCGAGGTGATTGCAGACTCCATTGAAACCGTGGCCGGTTGCGAGGCATTTGACGGGCTGGTCGCCGTGGGCGGATGTGATAAGAACATGCCAGGCTGCCTGATGGCCATGGCGCGTCTGAACCGACCGGCTGTCTTCGTGTACGGCGGCACGATCCTGCCGGGGCGGTATTGTGGCAAGAACGTAGACATCGTGTCCGTTTTCGAAGCGGTCGGCGCGCATGCGCGCGGCGACATCAATGATCGCGCACTGAAGGAGATCGAGGCATGTTCCATTCCCGGACCCGGCTCCTGCGGCGGCATGTACACGGCCAACACGATGGCTTCGGCGATTGAAGCGCTTGGCATGAGCCTTCCGAATAGCTCCGCGCAGGCGGCCGTGTCCGAGGCCAAGCGGCTGGACTGCCGCAACGCAGGCGCGGCCGTGCTGAACCTGATCAAACGCGGTATTACGCCCCGCGACATCATGACGAAAGAGGCGTTTGAAAACGCCATCGTGATAGTAACTGTACTGGGCGGGTCCACGAATTCCGTGCTGCACCTGCTCGCCATGGCGTGGGACGCAGGCGTTAAGCTGAGCATTGACGACTTTTCGCGCATTGGGCGCAAGGTGCCGGTGCTGGC
This sequence comes from uncultured Planctomycetaceae bacterium, assembly GCA_964487655.1. Classification (GTDB taxonomy): domain Bacteria; phylum Planctomycetota; class Planctomycetia; order Pirellulales; family Thermoguttaceae; genus PWXP01. Next base: position 6,175 of record CAZASB010000243.1, on the reverse strand, counting down.
GGATCTGAAGCCGAGTGGCCGTTTCGTTATGGCCGAGCTGGTGGATATCGGGGGCACCACACCGTTGATGAAGACGCTCGTCGAGGAAGGCCTGATCAACGGAGATTGCCTTACGGTAACCGGAAAGACGATCAAACAGAACTTGAAGGACGTGAAAGCTTATCCGAGAGGGCAGGAGATTATTCGGCCCCTGTCCAATCCGCTCAAGAAGGAAGGGCATTTGGTCATTCTGTACGGCAACCTCGCGCCGACCGGCGCCGTGGCTAAAATCACCGGTCAGGAAGGCCTGTCCTTCACCGGAAAAGCCAAGGTCTTTGAATCCGAGGAGAAGGCGCTGAAAGCGATTCTGGACGACACGATCAAGAAGGGACACGTGGTGGTCATTCGCCACGAAGGGCCCAAGGGCGGGCCCGGCATGCGCGAGATGCTCGCGCCCACTTCGGCGGTGATGGGCAAAGGGCTGGGCAAGGACGTGGCGTTGATCACCGACGGCCGATTCTCGGGCGGTAGTCACGGCTTTGTGGTCGGGCACATCACGCCTGAAGCACATGTGGGCGGCCCACTGGCCGCCGTGCGCAACGGCGACACGATCACCATCGATGCGGTGAAACACACGTTGACCTTGAACGTAACGGCCGCTGAACTGAAGAAGCGGCTCAAGGCGTGGAAGCCGCCAACGCCACGGTATAAACGCGGGGTGCTGGCCAAGTACGCGGCACTCGTCAACTCGGCATCGCAAGGCGCGACGACCGACGCCAACCTCAATCTATAACAACAATCTGTAGCGACCGACGGTGCCTGACATCGTCCGCGGGCGAGTAAAATCGCACCCCACGCGGAGTTGCCGCTGATTCACTCCACTCCGATCAGCGGACGCACCCCCTCGATGTGGAAGTGTACGAGATACTTGCTATCCTCTCCGCTGAGGGGAGGAGTCGTGCGACGGCGAAACGCCTTGATCTTCTCGGCGTCGGCTTCCTCTCCGGCCACCGTCAGAGAAAGTCGCTTACCGACATAACCCTCGCCCTGTTCGATGAAAAGATACGCGGCACTCGGGTTACGGCCCACATTGTCGTGGGTAAGCCGATTCGCCATGATGAACGAACAGGTCGCCTCGTCGTCTTTGTCCAAGAAAAGGGGTTTCGCATAGATCGCCTGGTTTACCTGTCCGGCGGCGTCGGTCGTTGCCAGGATGCCAACGCCTTTTGCCTGTTCAAAGTAGTCGCTGAGTTTCATGACATATTCTCTTGGTCTGCGTGGTCTTGGGACAGCGGATTCTTTGATATTATAGTGGCGGACCGGATACAAGCAACCCAGGCGGAAAGCAGCGTCTGGCCTCCTGGCGCGGGAAAGCTATTGTGCGGCTTTTTCGGGGTGCAGGTCGGTGTTGAAGAAATGAGCCGGATCGGAAGCGATTGCAAGATAAAGATGCCCTCTGGCCGACGCGGCAAAAACTGACGCACCAGTAGGATAAGGCTTCAGCCCGCCGTCTTCCAATTTGAGCGGAAGTGGCCGTCTTCTTGACGGACTGAAGTCCATCCTGCGCTCCGGCAGATCCTGGCTCTTCCGTTTCTAAATGCAGACACCGGGGAAACGGCAAGCCGCACGGTCTCGTTTCGAGCGACTTGCAGCGTATGCATGGCACGTCCGCTTCGCCGGCACCAGAAAACCGACTGCTGGCATAGGGCCCAGTTTACCAGAAACAGATATCGAGTCAAATCAACCATGGCAGGCTGTTCTCTCTGCGACCCCACTCAGCCGTTCATTCCGGTGGCTCCGCCTCTGGAATGAACGGAGGAGGAGAAGAAAGGTGGCGGGGAACGAGCGGGCCACCCCGCCGCTCGGATCCAAGTCCCGAAGGGACGTCCCTAAGTCAGCCCAGGGCGGAGTGACGTGCGCCTCGGCGAACGTCGCGCAACCCTGGGTCGCGTCCCTGGTGGTTCATTGAGTATGCCATAAAGTGTGGGAACTTGCCCATGGCTGAAGGCCCGGTAAATCCATCCGCGATTCAATTTCCCCCAGTCGGCAGAACGGCGGTGGCATGGCGGGCGAAGTGGCCGCGAAGGTCGTGGGTGTAGGTGGTCAGGATCCGCTTGTCCAGGCCGTCGCGGTCGCCGCAACGGTAGAGGGCACGGGCAAGGACCAGTTCGCGGAGGGCTACGTAGCTTTCGGGGTCGACCCGACCGAGAAGCTTTGCTTCCTCGGGCGTGGCGTAGCTGTAGCCGGTCATGCCTTCGCGGGCGAGCATCTCGGCAAGTGGTTCCGCGGCGCTGGGGTCGCCGATCAGTTCCAACGCCAGGGCCGTTGATCGATAGTGATCGAAGGGGCTCTTGGTTGTCAGTAGTTTCATCTTCTCGACGATAACCGGTACCGCCCGACGGTCCTTGGTTGTGGCCGTGCTGCACGCTCGCGATCTGACACATCTGGCCAGCCATGACGCCGACTTCGACGATGTTGTGAGCCTCATGCGACATGCGCAGCAGTAACTTTGCTCGACTTCGGGCAGAGCGCTGAGAGTACGGCCCCGGTCAGAGGAACTTCTGATACGCGGCCACGGCGAGCGTGTCGCAGCGTTCGTTTTCCGGATGGCCGGAATGGCCGCGAACGTGGGTGAACTTGACCCGGTGGCGAGCAAGCTGGGCGTCGAGCCGCCGCCATAGGTCTTCATTCTTGACCGCCACGAATCGGCTGCCTTCGCGGCGCCGCCAGCCCTGGGCCTTCCATTTGGCCAGCCAGTCGCGAATGCCGCAGCCAACGTATTCGCTGTCGGTCACCAGTTCCACCGAGCTGGACCGCTTCAACGTCTCCAGGCCGTGGATGGCCGCCAGAAGCTCCATGCGATTGTTGGTCGTTTCCCGTTCCGCGCCGGATCGTTCCATCTCCTTGCCGGTTGCCGGGTGGCGCAAGATGAATGCCCAGCCGCCCGGGCCCGGGTTCCCACTGCATCCGCCGTCGGTGAAGAGAATGACTTCCGGGGTATTCTTTCCGTTCGTGGACATCTAATCTCGTACTGTTGCGTCAATTGTCTGCGGCTGGGCATTCTGAATCCGGCTGCGCATGAAATCGAGCCGCGGCTTGGTGATTCCCTCGAGTTCGGCGCCGGCCGTCGGGTCTGGCCGATGCGGTTCTTCCAATCGCCACGGAATGCGAACGGTGAACGCGCTGCCGCGGCCCAACTGGCTCTCCACGGAAACCTCGCCGCCAAGCAGCTTGCACAGCTCTTTCACAATCGAGAGGCCAAGCCCCGTGCCGGAGTATTCGCGGGTCATGGCATCGCCGTCTGGCATGGCAGTCTGGCCTTGGCGGAACTTCTCGAAGATCGTTTGCTGATCCTCCGGAGCGATACCGACGCCCGTATCGGCCACCTCGAGCAGGGCGTACCGCCGATCGCCACGCACTCGCACGTCGATACGCCCGCCCTCCGGTGTGAACTTGATAGCGTTCGAAAGCAGGTTGCCAAGAATTTGCTGCACGCGGGCTTGGTCCTGATACATGGCAGGCAACTCAGGCTCGAACTCGGTCAGAAGGTCAATATTTTTGCGCTCGGCCAGCGGGCGGGCCATGTCGCACTGCGCGCCGACGACCGACTCCACACGGAAGTCGCTCAGACGGAAGCTCATGCGCCCGGCTTCAATCTTGGCAAGGTCGAGAATGTCGTTGATCATCTCAAGCAATATCTTACCCGATTGCCGAATGTTCAAGACATACTTCTTCTGCTTGTCGTTCAACGAGTCGATCGAGCCAAGAACATCGCTGAAGCCGAGAATGCTGTTCAGCGGCGTGCGCAACTCGTGGCTCATGGTCGCCAGGAAGTCGCTCTTGATGGCGTTCAGCTCATACAGCCGCATGTTCATCTGGGCCAGCTCATCGACCTTTCCGTCGAGGTCGGCGTTCACGTCGCGCAGTTCCTCCTGGATGGCCACAAGGTGCCGCAACATGCGGTTGAATGCGATGGCAAGCGATTCGAACTCGTCGCCCGTGTGAATATCGGCACGGAGGCTGATATTCCCGTGGCTAACCGCGTCGCTGACATCACGCAAGTGGCGGAGTGGCTTGACAATGACGTACCGGATGATCAGGTACGAGGCCAAGACGGCCAAAAACGCGGTGACGATGGCTGTGGAGATGAGAATCGCCCGGTTCCAATTCAACTCGGCCTGCATCGGTGCGTTCGGAATCGTCACCTGCACGATGGCCATCAGATCGCCCTCGGTGAGCGGAGGCCGACCACCACCGTCCAAGGTTACGCCACTGCTGCCCGACATAGCGTTGTGACACAAGACGCAGGACTTTTCGGCGTACACGGGCTGGTAGTATTCGTACTGGTTCCCGCCGGCGACCAGCCGCTCGTAGAACTCCGGCTCTCGCGGTTTGCCGTCGTCCGATGGCTCTTCCGGCGGCCGCATGAACCGTTCCAGAAGACGTTCTTCCAGCTTGGGCTCTTGGCCCTTATCAGCATGGTAGGGCTGGATGAACCGTGACTTGTACTCCTGCTTTCGCAAGTTGCCTGCCAGATCCTGTACCAGTGGGAGAAATTGTTCATTGGTTTCGAGCTTCTCCCAATGTTCGATGTACATGATCTGATCAACCAGCAGCCGGCCCGTGATGCAGTTCTGCCGGAAAACCACCTCTTCCGTGCGGGCGCCATACCACCAAAAGCTACCCGAGATGAGCAGCAACAGCGCTACCCCGAATAGGAAGAGGCACTTCCGTTCGAGGCTCGACTCGCCGAGCACGCGTTTGATGGATTGGTACGACATTGGGCCTAGAGACAGCAGTGCAATCGTCGGGTAGTCTCCGAGCTACCCGGCTGGGGATATTTCGATAGCCGTTTGGTGGAAAGAAACGCTCTTCGTCAGTGGCCAAGGCAAACAATTGGGACAATTGTTCTACACTGGGTATATTTCAATCTGCCGGTCGCCCAAGACTACCTGTACGGCATTTTAGCGTGCCACCTTGCAGCGTGCCAGGGCAGACGTGCGCGAACCGGTCGTATTTTCAGACCCTGCTAGTGCTAGGACACGGTGATTTCGAACTCGGCGACGGCATGTTCGAGTTCGTCGACGATGGGGCGCGAGTCGATGGCTTGAAGCGTATCGACGATGGCTCGATAGTACCAGAGCGTGCCATCGCGTCCACCGCGAAAATGCTGCCACAAGGCATCGCCCAGGCGGCGGTAGTCGGCCGTGAGCGACCGGATGTTGTGAAGTTTGTCAGACGCGGAAACCAGGCGGACCGACGGCGGCGCGGTACGCAAATGGGTTATGTGCCGTTCCTTCCGCTCGCGCCATGGGGGCTTGGGCGGGCCCTCGGAGTCGGAACAGCCATCGACGATACTTGCCACGGATTCGCCAAAGCGGTCGGCAATAGCCCTGCGAGCGTCAGCCCCGCCCTGATCCTCGACGGCGTCGTGCAGCAAGGCGGCAATCGCTTCGTCCTCATTGCCACCATATTCCAGCACATTGGCGGCCGCGCCCAGCAAGTGTGCCGCATAGGGCGCGCCGGAAATCTTCCGCCGTTGCTCTTGGTGCAGTTCGAGGGCGTAAGTCACGGCCTCGGCGAATCGATTGGTGAGTGTCATGATTCCTTCCTCGCTCAATGCAACGCCCCCCGCGGGAAGAACAATGGTTCCTCACGGGCCTGGGCTTGCTTCCAAGTGGACGTAACCGTTCACGGAGCGGCGCAGGCAGTTTTCGCCGCTAAATGCGAAGGGGACAGTCCCATTTTCGCGGCGGAAACGGTGGATCATTGGGAAAGAACGCCCTTTGTGCCGCGAAAATTGGGACAGTCCCCCTGTGAACGGTTACGCATGGACAAAGCATACCACACTGCGAGGCGTTTCGGCAAGCCAACCGACGGAAGGGTGTGCGGGGAGTGGCTTTCTTTCTGGCAGCGCGGTAAACTGGGCATGTTGGCTCCTGGGAAACTGCTCCTGGGAAGCCATAGTCGGTTTCGTTGCTTGAATATCACTTTTCCCATTGCATCGAAAGGCCCAACCCATGCAGAAGTTCCAGGTGACACCTTGCTCCCTTCGACTCGCGTGGCGAATTGCCGCGGCGGCCTCGTTGGCCGTTGGCCTTGCCCTCGTGGCCAGTGATGGCCGCGCCGACGAACCGCGCGCCTTGCGCGTGCTGTGCTACAACATCCATTACGGACAAGGCATGGACGGGCAATA
>CAZASB010000242.1:0-7251 GCA_964487655.1 uncultured Planctomycetaceae bacterium | reverse complement strand
CGCGTGGGTGAACCCGACTGCCGAGACAGTCGGAACCACCCACCCTACGTTTTTTGACCGGTGTACGCAAGCAGTTTCTAAAGGGAATCTTACCGCGAGCCGGAGTTTTATGTTTGAGGGTTACGCGACTTCGAGTTGCGACGTGCAGTGAGCGCACCGCGTTGCCGCCAGCGGAATAGTGGAAAGGCAGTACGGGCAGTCCTTCGTCGTCGGTTCGGCGGGCGGCGCCGGTTTGGCTCGTTGCAGCCTATTTGCCGCTCGAACGATCATGAAGATGACGAAGGCGATGATTAGGAAATTGATCACGCCCTGGATGAACAGGCCGTAGTTGAGCGTCGGCGCTCCTGCGTCCTGTGCGGCCTTCAGTGACTCGTAACTTTGCCCGCTCAGGCTGATGAACAGATTGCTGAAGTCCACCTTGCCCAGAATGAGTCCAAGCGGCGGCATGAGAATGTCTTGCACCAACGAGTTCACAATCTTACCGAACGCGCCGCCGATAATGACCGCGACGGCCAAATCGAGCACGTTCCCCCGCATGATGAACGCCTTGAACTCCTTGAACACGGCATGTCTCCCTTGGATTGGACCACGTTAGGCTCGACGAAGATACCTACATTATTAGCAAAAGCCTACTGCTGTCCAGTCGGGGAACTACCATATTCCCCATGGCATCTCATGTCGGTGCCCTAACTGTCCCGTAGTCCAGCACGTAGGCGGCAAGCACAATCAGAAAACAGAATAGAATTGCCTTGCCTTGCGAGGAAGTTTCTGTTTGTTGTTAGCGTCCCAGCAGTTCGGCCGCTTCGCGGCACAGGCCTTGGGCGATGGCGGCCGTTTGGGCTTCGGCAATGGCGCGGACGATTGGTTCGGTGTTGCTCGCGCGCACGAGCAGCCAGCGGTCGGGCCAGTCGAGCCGGAGGCCGTCCAGCCGATTGGGCTGGGCGTCGGAAAAGTGCGACTGGAGCGTGTCGAACGCGGCGGCAACCGCTTCGGGCGGTAGTTCGATCTTGGTCTTCACAATCTCGTAGCGTGGCAGTTCGTCGGCCAGTTCGCTGATGGCCGCATTGCGCGTGGTCATGGCGTCCAGCAGAAGCGCCATGCCCACGAAGCTGTCGCGTACGAGCCCGACGCGCGGGTCGATGGGGCCGCCGTTCCCCTCGCCGCCAAACGCGGCGTTGTGCTCCAACATGGCATCGACCACGTTCGCTTCACCCACGGCCGAACGTATGAGCGGTACGCCGTAGCGCTCGGCCAGATCCTGCGACATGCGGCTAGTGGCGCAATTGATAACAATGGGTCCTTTGCGCCGGCGCAGCACGTGATCCACGCACATGGCCACGGTGTACTCCTCGCCCAGGTACCGGCCATGCTCGTCGATCACCGCGAGCCGATCGGCGTCGGGATCCTGACAGAAGCCAATCCGGGCGCGCGACTCGGTTACCTTCGCGCGCACGCCGTCGAGGTTTTCGGCCGTCGGTTCCGGTGGATGCTCAAACTGGCCATCCTGCTCCTCGCCCAACACGGTTACGTGGCAGCCAAGCTCTTCGAGCACGCGGCGGCCCAGGAAGCTGCCTGCACCCCGATTCGAATCAAGCAGCACGGTAAACTGCCGTGCTCGGATGGAAGCATAGTCGACGATACTCAGCACGGCTTGCAGGTGGGATGACAGCACATCTATGCATTCACGCCCAACGCCAAGCTGGTCGTGGTCAGCCCAGTCGAACCGGTCGGCACGGTAGCGGTCGAGCACCTCCTGACCGACGCTGGCAGGAATGATCCGGCCATCGGCCGAGATGAGCTTCAGCCCGTTGTACGGCAATGGGTTATGGCTGGCAGTGATTTGCACGGCCCCGCCCGCCTGCACCTCGCGCACGAGCACGCCAACGCTGGGCGTGGGCAGGATACCAACGTCCAACGTATCGCGTCCTACCGCATGCAATCCAGCATGGATGGCCTGAGCGAGCATCTTGCCTGACGGTCGTCCGTCGCGGCTGATGAGAATGGGCCCCGGCGGCGCGGTGTTGGCAAAGGCGGCTGCGTATCGTATGGCTACCTCGGGCGTCAGGCTTTCGCCGATGACCCCCCGCAAACCGGAAACGCTAATAATGGGCTCGGGCACGACACACTCCTTTCAAGTGACACGAACGTAACCGGCAGTATAAGCCGTCGGGCCGTCCTTTCACGGGGGGGCGGAACGAAAAAGGCGCCCTCGAACGTGTGATATCGAAGTGCCCCCCCTTTGAGCAGCACGGTCTGTCGGACAAAATGACGCCAAACATTGAGCAGGCACCCGCGGTCACGAACCGTTCCACAAACGGCGGGCGAAAGCCCGAACTACCACCATGTCCGACAAGCAGACCACCCTGGCCCATATCAACGCGGCGTTGCGCGATAGTAATCTCTCCCCCCCGGCGGCCGAGAACATCCGGTTGTGGCTCAACAAGCCTTACTATGCTGAATACGTGGACCAGATAGCCGAACATGTAGAGGCCGGCATGTGGCGAGAACTGGACGATGCCTTCTGGACAATCATCCCGTTCGGAACCGGCGGCCGTCGCGGCAAAATGTACCCGATCGGAACCAATGCCATCAACGACCGCACCATCGGCGAGAGTGCCCAGGGATTGGCCGACTTCGTCAAGGACCAGCTTACCGGCAAGCCGCTTCGCTGCGCAATTGCCTACGATACTCGCCACAAATCGCGGCACTTCGCTGAACTCTGCTCGCAGATCATGGCCGCGGCCGGGTTCACCGTCTACTTCCTGGACGGATACCACAGTACGCCCGAAATGTCCTTCGCTGTACGGTACAAGAAGTGCTCTTGCGGTATCATAATCACGGCTAGTCACAACCCGCCCAGTGACAACGCCCTCAAAATCTACGGCCACTCTGGCGGCCAATTACTGGCGCCCTACGACAAACAATGTATCGACCGAATGCAAAGCGTCACGTGGATTCGGCACATGTCGTTCCAGCAAGCGGTGACCGAGGGCAAGGTGATCTATTGCCAAGAAGAGGTCGCCCACGCCTTTACCGAGGCCGTCCTGCTGCAAAACGTACCGGGGCCACGCAATATCAAGGTCCTCTACTCGCCCTTGCACGGTGTCGGCGAGGCGATCGTCTGCCCGGTGCTCGCGCAGGCCGGCTTCACTGACGTCGAGGTCTTCGGCCCACACGCCGCGCCCGACCCCGACTTCACTAACATCCCCAATCACAGCGCCAACCCGGAGAACGCGGCCGTCTTCGACGCGATCATCGACCATGCACGCACGACGGGCGCCGAGTTGATCCTGGCCACCGATCCCGACGCCGATCGACTGGGTATCGCCACGCCGGTCACCGGCGACCCGGCAGGTGAATGGACCACGCTCACCGGCAACCAACTAGGCACGTTGCTGACCGACTTCCTACTCGGCGAATTGCAGCGAACCGGCACGCTCACCCCGGAGCATTACGTGGTGAAGACGCTGGTTACCAGCGAACTGATTCGCCGCGTGGCTGACAGTTACGGCGCGACAACGGTGGGTGACGTGCTGGTCGGGTTCAAGTACATTGGCGACGTCATGGACCAGCGAGGAACGGATAAGTTCGTTCTTGGCATGGAGGAGTCGTACGGCTACCTGGCCGGCGGCCACGTGCGCGACAAGGACGCGGCCGTGGCCTCGCTACTGACCGCCACCCTAGCCGCCCGCCTGAAGGTAGAGGGGGCCACGCTCATCGGGAAGCTGGACGACCTCTATCGACGTTATGGTTGCCACACGGAGGGGCAGTTCTCCGTTATGATGCCCGGCGAGCAGGGCATGGAGGACATGAAGCGGCTTCTGGTCCGCCTGCGAGAGGCGCCGCCGGAGCAACTCGGCGGCCTGCGTCTGGTCGGTTACCGCGACTACACGGCCAACCAGCGAGTCACCTTCGGCGGCGGAAGCGAGCCGCTTGCAGGCCCGACCGGCGACATCGTCATCTTCGACTTCGAACATACCGGTAATTACGTAGCCGTGCGCCCCTCCGGTACGGAACCCAAGGTGAAGTTTTACCTCTTCGCCTACGATTCGCCCGAGTCAACCACCGCCGATCTGCCCGGTACGAAAGCCGCCCAGCGCGACCGCTTCGCCGCCATCGAGCGCGACCTGCGCCAGTACGCCGACGTATAGCCGTCCCGAGGCCAAGACCGCAGAGTGGCCGAGCAAACTGCTCACAGTCCCATCGGAACGCCCAGCACCGCGGCGATGGCGTGGATGAGCTGACGCTCGCGAGGGGTAACAACGTTGTCGGCGGCAACTACTGCCGTGCAGGCTTGAAGTACCTGCCCTTTGAGCAGCGGCGAGCACTCGGCCAGCGTTTTGAGCGATTTGTCAAGCTGCCCCAGGCCGCACTGAGCGGACGGCAGTTGTGGGTCGTTGCGTTTGAGCGTGGCCATGCCTTTGCGGTAGGCGGCGTCCACCTCGGTCGGATCGGAGGAACCGGCGTGGGCCAAGGTTGAAAGCACCTGTACGACCGGCTGCCTGACGCTGACAAGCTGCGTGTATCGTACTTTGGGAGCCGGGCGGCGGCCGAAATGGACGTCGAGCTGGTCGAGGACCATGGCGCGAATCGTGTATTCGAGCAGGTCGAGTCGGCCGTCGGCCTCGATCAGCGCCGTGCAGTTGGCCGCGAACCGGTCGTATTGTTTCGGCGAGAGGTGCTTCAAGGCGGGGAAGCTCAACTCCACCAGTGGCAGCCGATCGTCGTCGGGCAACTGCTCTACCAGCGGGAGCAGCTTTTTGGTCTCCGTGAAGGACGGCGGCTCGGCATTCCGCTCCAGCGCGGCCAGTTGCTTCGCCCGCACGCTGGCATTGCCGTCCAGCAGAAGGCAATAGACAATGGCACGCGCGCCGTACGGTTCGTGGGCGGCGGCCCGAAGCGGGTCGGGCATTTCCTCCAGCAGCGCGGCCGCCAAGATCACCTGCTGGCTGCCCATCGTGCCAAAACGTCCGAACACGCCGGCCGGATCGAGCGTTTCACCTACCTTCCCCAGCGCGCTGCGCGACTTTGCAGCCGGCTTGGCGCCGGATTTGATCGGCTCGTCGGCACGGACCGGATCGACGCGTTTGGGGAACTCGCCGTTGAACGAGGGATCGATCGTGCGAATGCGGTCCGCCAGGGGCGGATGGGTCGCGAACATCTGCGATGCGAAACTGCCCGCGGCGGAGCAGAAGAACATGTGGCTAATTTCCGACCCGTGCTCATTCTCGATCTTCGAGGTTGCCGGCACGCCTCCAATCTTCTTCAAAGCGCCACCGATTCCGTCCGGGTTCCGCGTGAACTGCACCGCCGAGGCGTCGGCCAGGTACTCCCGCTGACGCGACACGGCCGCGCGGATAATCTTTGCAAACAGCCATCCAATACCACCGATGACCAGCAACCCTGCCCCGGCTGCCATGATGGCAATGATCACGCCGCCGCTTCCCTTGCTGTCGCGAGAGCTGCGTGGACGCGAATAACCCACGGTACGAATCAGGATCCAGCCGATCAGCGCGATCACAACAATGCCGTGCAGGACGCTGGTCAGTCGTGTATTCAACCGCATGTCGCCGTTGAGGATGTGGCTGAACTCGTGGGCCATGACGCCCTGTAACTCGTCACGGTTCAAATATGTTAGAGAGCCGCGCGACACGCCGATGATCGCATCACCCGGGGCATAGCCGGCCGCAAAGGCGTTGATGCTCGGCTCCTCGTCCATGACGTAAACGGGCGGAACGGGCACGCCGGAAGCCAGGGCCATCTCCTCCACAACATTTAGCAGCCGTCGTTCGGCCAGATCGGTCGACTGCGGGTTGAGCCGGCGCCCACCAAGCATGGCGGCGACGGCCTCGCCCCCGTGGGAAAGCTGTACAATCTTGTATGCGCTGCCTGCCCCAACAACCAAGCATGTGCCCAGGGCGACGATCAAAAAGAGGTCGGGGTGCCAGTAGTCGCTCAGATGAGTGTCAGCGCCTGTTGCTTCGGGACCGGTCATCCCCAGGATGACGACGGCCAGGACATAGATCGCCACGATGATCAGGAAAACGGCCGCGACGAAATAAAACACAAGTCGGTGCGTTCGCCGCTGTGCCTGATCTTGACGCTCGAAGAAGTCCATGGGCGGGGCGCTCCGTTAGAACGATACCTTGGGCGCTTCGCGCTGGCCCGGTTCTTCGATCTCGAACAGGTTGGCCGGCTGGAAGTTGAACATGCCGGCGAAGATGACCGTCGGGAAGACTTCGCGTCCGGTATTGTAGGTCGTCACCGCGTCGTTGTACGCTTGGCGTGAAAAGGCCACCTTGTTCTCGGTCGAGGTCAACTCCTCCTGCAAGGCCAGCATATTTTGGTTGGCCTTTAGGTCTGGATAGCTTTCCGACAGGGCAAACAGGCGGCCCAAGGCGCCTGTGAGCTGCCCTTCGGCCCGGCCCAACGACTGCATGGCCGACGGCTCGCCCGGGTTCCGCGCGGCAGCTTGCCCAGCCGAGGCCGCCTGATTCCTCGCGTTGATCACCGCTTCGAGCGTCTCCCGCTCGTGCTTCATGTAGCCCTTGGCCGTCTCGACCAGGTTGGGAATCAGGTCGTAACGACGCTTCAACTGCACGTCGATCTGCGCGAAGGCATTGCGGAACCGATTCCGCAGCGTCACTAGTCGGTTGTAGATGCCAACCACCCATAGAACCAGCAGGAACAGAACAACCAATAGGCCAATTAGAATGTACATGGGAATCATCGAATCTTCTCCTGTGCGTGGAATGACCTCGGCAACTATCGAACCTTCTCGCCTTTAGAGGGCGTCCGGCTTATGTAGCCAGGATGTCTGGCGTTTTCAAACGTGAAGCCACACCTAGAAGGGGAGGTCTTCGAGTGACTTCGCGTCGAGCACCGCTATCAGCAGCGAGTCCAGTCGTTCGGCCGACTCAATCTTGCGAACCCTCTGCTTCATCACCGCCGGAAGCTTTCCAAACCTCCGCTCCAGCAACAGGAGGAGTGCTTCCTGGCGACCTTCCTGGAGTCCTTGTTGGATGCCCTTCTTGATCCCCTCTTGCTCGTATGTCGTAATCATTCGTTCCACCTCCACGTAATCCTGATCGCTCGCCACGATCTGTTGGAATTCCGTCTGCTCGCCTCCGGCGAGCGGCATGTATGTTTCCACAAAATCCACCAGCAGACTCCGCCGCGCAGGGTCCACCGGCGTGCCCAAAATCCACCGCAGAAAGTCCGCCTTCAGCCGCACCCGCTCCCTTCGATTGT
>CAZASB010000241.1:0-7252 GCA_964487655.1 uncultured Planctomycetaceae bacterium | reverse complement strand
AAAGGCGGGCGGGAAGCAATGGGAGCAATGAGCCCGCTGGTAGCTGATCAGTCACCGATCCCCTGGGGCGAGCCCGAAGGTGACTGTCTTCATGCCCAGCGATTGTGGAAACTGCAACTACAAGGCTCCCCGCGGCAATCAGCCCAGGCGCGTGATGCCGGGCGTGGGCACGGGGTAGATGCCGTTCTCGTCGGGAACGATGGGCGGCTTCATGTCGAAGCTCACCTGCTCGGGACCGGCCAGCCACGGGGAGGCGACGGCGTCTTCCCAGGTGGTCCGCTCGCCGGTGTAGGCGACCATGGTGCCCAGGATGCCAATCATGGTGCTGTTGACCATGTACGAGCCGTTGTTGATCGGCTTCCCGTCGCGAATGGCCTGGAACAGGGCGACATGCTCCGCATCATACATGTTGCAGTTGGGCCCTTCGTACCGCCACGGGTTCTCGCCCTCGATCTGCCCCTTAATCACGTTGCAGTGGCCTTTCGTGCCGAAGATGTGGTCGGACGTTTCGTTATGACAGCCATTCTGCGCGCGGCCAAAACCGAACAGTCGCACGTTGTTCTCATATTCAAATACGATGGCGTTGTGGTCGAATACGTCGCCGAACACCGGACTGACGCTGGAGGCCCGGCCGCCGACGCCGTACGCGGCTACTGGCGGCTTGTCGCCCAATGCCCAAGCGCCCTTGTCGAAACTGTGGACGAGCGACTGCAAAATGTCGTCGCCTGAAAGCCAGCAGAAATGGTACCAGTTGCGGAATTGGTACTCGGTTTCGTCCCATTCCGGTTGCCGCTCGACGAGGCGGTAGGGAGTTCGCAGGTAGTTTTCCTGGACGGCTACGACATCGCCAATCGCGCCGTCGAGCACTCGCTTGATGGTCTCCTGCACGCCGGTGTGATAGCGCCAGCACAGGCCGGAGACAATGCTGAGTCCCTTCTTTTCGGCTTCCTGATAGGCGGCCGTTGCCACCTTGATACCCGGCGGGTCGATGGCGTGCGGCTTCTCGATGAATACGTGTTTGCCTGCCGCAACTGCCTCCTTCAAGTACTGCGGATGGAACTTCGACGCACAGGCGATCAACACGACGTCCGAAGCCTCGATCACGCCCTTGTAGCCGTCGAAGCCGACGAAGCAATGGTCGTCAGCCACCTGGACGCGGTCGCCGTGAATTTTCGCAATCCGCTCGCGGCTGCCGGTGACGTACGGTTCAAACAGGTCGGCCATAGCGACGAGGCGAGCGCCCGGATCGGCATTTAGGGCATTGACCGCTGCGCCGGAACCACGCCCGCCGCAACCGATCAGTCCAACTTTGATCACGTCATCGGCGGCGGCGTGCGCGCCGCGGGCAAGCGATAGTCCCAGCCCGGCCGCTGCGGCCGTACCGGCGGAAAGCTTAAGAAACTCGCGACGGGAAGGGGTTTCCACACTGTTGCTCTTGGGCATCATGGCTTCGCTCCTGAAATCAATGGTGGTAGGTAAATGCCGCCGGAGGAAGGGTTTTTGTCGGCGGGTCGTTGCAACACCATTATGTCGCCAGAGTGGGGCTGGTGTCAATCGGAGAGCGGGGACGTGTGCGGTAAGACTTTCTGGCGAATACAGAGGGGTAATCGGCCTGCTTGCCGCGCAGCACTTCGCCACCGGGCTCGCCCCATTCGTTTGGCTTAACCTGTCCGAAGCCAAACGTGCCGTAATGTCGCTGAAAGTCGGCCATACTTGTCCGCCACCTGACAATCCGAGACAATTGAGGTTCATCTAGCCCCCTGTTTCGGTGTTTCGTAATCAAGCCGAAGGAGTGCATCGTGTTGGACCGGCTAAAGTCGGGACTCCAACAAGGCCGTTGGCTGCAAGCCGGCTGCTACACTCCGTGATACTATGCCGTTACCCTTTGCATAATTTACCTGACATAACTTGCCTGAACTTGAGGAGGTCGCCGCGACCCATGAACTCCAACATTCGCACTTTACTCGAACGCGGGCTGGCAATTCCGGCGTCGCCGCTTGCCTTGAATGCCGATCGAAAACTTGACCAGCGCCGGCAGCGTGCCTTGTGGCGATATTACTCGGCGGCAGGGGCCGGCGGGGTCGCGGTGGGGGTGCATACGACCCAGTTCGCCATTCGCGATCCAAAGGTCGGGTTGTTCGAGCCGCTGTTGGCACTGGCCCAAGAGGAGTTCAACCGTCTCGACGCAGGTCGGAAGGAGCCACTGGTGCGCATCGCCGGGGTGTGCGGCCCAACCGACCAGGCTGTCGCCGAGGCGACGCTTGCCCGGGAGAGGGGCTTTCACATTGGGCTGCTGAGCCTAGGCGCTTTGACCCATGCCGATGAAGACGCTCTGCTCGAACACTGTCGCGCGGTCGGCGAGGTCATTCCCATCATGGGTTTCTACCTTCAGACGGCCGTGGGCGGGCGAGTACTTCCCTATCGCTTCTGGCGACGTTTGGCGGAACTGGAGTCACTCGTGGCCATCAAGGCGGCGCCGTTCAATCGTTACCATACGTTCGACGTGATGCGCGCCGTCGCCACCGCCGGCCGCGACGACGTGGCCATGTATACCGGCAACGACGACAACATCGTGATCGATCTCCTTTCGCCGTACCGCATTGCCATCGGTGCGCGGGTGGTAGTGCGCCATTTCGTGGGCGGTTTGCTTGGGCATTGGGCCGTTTGGACCCGGCGAGCGGTCGAATTGCTTGAACGGTGCCGGTTGCTGGTTGCCGCCGGCGGCCCCATCCCACGGAACATGATGACGCACAACATCGAAGTGACCGATGCCAACGCCGTCTTGTTCGATGTTCCCAACGGTTTCGCGGGTTGCATTGCCGGCATTCATGAAGTATTGCGGCGTCAGGGTCTTCTGGAGGGTGCCTGGTGCCTTGACCCCAACGAAAACCTTAGCCCGAACCAGAGTGAGGAAATCGACCGTATCTATCGCATGTACCCGCATCTGATCGATGACGAGTTCATCGCCGCCCATCGCGACGCCTGGTTGGCCGGTTGAACGCTGTAAGCCTTCGGACAATACCAGCTTGATCGATATTGTAATTTTATTCCTGTTCCGCAGTCAATTTTCAGCCCTTTCGTCTCTTCCAGTCGATCCGTCGCGTGCAAGAATTGGTGAAGTGCGCACAACCCATTGCCATGAAACGACTTGCGACCGATTTTGCGTCCCCCGGCGCGGCCGCGCACGGCTGGCGACGAGCGGTCACGCTGGTGACAAGACCTTGTGCTGGCAGGGATTTGCGTCAAGCAACGTCTTGCTAGTTGCTGGTTACTGGGTACTCTACTCCCTGCCGACACTCGGAGTTGCGCGGGCCAGTGTTGCAATCGGGGGGGTTCTCTGTTACGCTAGGCAGTTTCGCAAATCCGTCGCCTCGGCAGGTAGGTCTTGCTAGGGGGGTGGTTCCGTTCGCATCGGTAGCAATTTGAGTGGGAGTAATCATGCCGCATGAAGTGACGCTTGTCTTAGGCGATGGCGTTGGGCCGGAGCTGGCCGATGCCGCCCGTCGTTGTGTTGACGCAACCGGGGTAGAAATTCACTGGGATCCGCAAGAGGCCGGCATCGACGTGATGGAACGTACTGGCACGCCCCTGCCGGACGCCTTGATGGAAAGTATTCGGCGAACCCGTTGTGCGCTGAAAGCGCCCATTACAACGCCCATCGGCACCGGCTTTCGAAGCGTCAACGTCCACTTGCGGCAGGAGTTTGGGCTGTTCGCCTGTATTCGACCCTGCAAGTACTATCCAGGCGTACGCACCTTCTTCAGCGACCACGCGGTCGACCTGGTGATTGTTCGCGAAAACACGGAGGATTTGTACGCGGGCGTCGAATTCGAGGCTGGACAGCCTGCGACCGGTGAGCTGATTGGGCACATCAATCGCTTATCGCCCGACCGCCCCATCAAGACGGGAATTGAGGAAACCGGCGTGTCGATCAAGCCGATCAGCGTCTCGGGCTGCGAACGCATCCTCCGTTGCGCCTTCGAATATGCTCGCGACCACGGGCGGAAGAAGGTCACGGCGGTCCACAAGGCAAATATCATGAAGCACACCGATGGGCTGTTTTTGCACACGGCCCGGCGCGTGGCCAAGGATTTCGCCAATCTGGACATCGAGTTCGAGGACCGCATTGTCGACAACATGTGCATGCAACTCGTGCAGAAGCCCGAGTTGTATGACGTCGTCGTCTTGCCGAACTTGTATGGCGATATTCTGAGCGACCTGGCGGCCGGCCTGGTAGGTGGGTTGGGCGTGGCGCCGGGTATGAATCTGGGCGACGGCGGCGCCATTTTTGAGGCGACGCACGGCAGCGCGCCGAAGTACAAGGGCCAGAACAAGGTCAACCCGGCGGCCCTGATCCTTTCCGGCATGCTCATGCTCCAGCACCTGGGCGAAGACGCCGCGGCCGACCGGCTTGAACAGGCCGTGGCCGCCGTGATTGTCGAGGGCAAGGATGTTACGTACGATATGAAACCGCGTCGCGACGACCCCACGGCCGTCGGCACGCGAGAAATGGCTGACGCCATCTGCCGAAAGATGACCGGCTGACCCGCGTAGTTCCCAACGCCTGCGGTGGAGACATCGGCCCGTGCCGGCCCCCAATTGCCGCTTACCCTTCCTAGCGCACCCCTACTTCGCCATGCTTCCTAACGCACCGCGGTATTTGGCTCCGTTCCACCGCAAGCGGGTTCCCCACTTCTTCACCGACATCCTGGTGGTTGGCGGAGGTCTGGCCGGGCTACGGGCCGCCCTGGAGATCGATCCCAGTATCGCGGTCCTCGTGACCACCAAGGAGGAAATCCAGGAGTCGAACAGCGCGTATGCCCAGGGGGGCGTTGCCGGCGTGGTCGATGCCGAGGATCGATTCGAAGACCACGTGGCCGATACGCTTCGAGTGGGCGGGTCGCTTTGCGATCCCGAAGTGGTCGAAAGCGTTGTGCGCGAGGCGCCTGCCCGAATCGAGGAACTCATCCGGTGGGGCGCCCGTTTCGATCAGATTGATGGCCACCTGGCACTCGGGCGCGAGGGTGGCCATGGCCGCGACCGCATTGTCCACGCCCTCGGCGACGCCACCGGCAAGGAGATTATGCGGGCCGTGACCGTACAGGTGCGCAAGCGGGAACGCATCGATGTTTGGGAGAACACATTCACCATCGACCTAGTAACGCTTGATGGGGTCTGCCGCGGCGCCCTGGTATGGAACCCGCAGCACGGCAAAACCATGGTTTGGGCCAAGCAAACCATATTGGCCACGGGCGGAGCAGGGCAGCTTTATCGAGAAACAACCAACCCGGACGTGGCCACCGGCGACGGCATGGCCGTGGCCTACCGGGCCGGCGCGGCATTGACCGACCTGGAGTTCGTTCAATTTCACCCGACCGTGCTGTACATCGCCGGCGGAAGCCGAAGCCTCATCAGCGAGGCCACGCGCGGGGAAGGGGCCTACTTGGTCGACCGCTATGGGCACCGCTTCATGTCAGACTACGATTCACGCGGCGAACTTGCCCCGCGCGACGTGGTGAGCTTGGCCATTGTCGCTCAGATGGAGCGCACGCGTCATCCGAACGTCTATCTCGACCTGACCCATCTCGACCCCAACAAAGTACGGCATCGGTTTCCCGGCATTGCCGCCACGTGCGCCGATTTCAGCCTGGACATCACGCGCGACCGCATCCCGGTCCGCCCTGGCGCCCACTACATGATGGGTGGCGTACGGATTGATCTGGCCGGTCGAACCACGCTGCCGGGGCTGTGGGGAGCCGGCGAAGCAACCTGCAGCGGCCTGCATGGCGCAAACCGATTGGCCTCGAACAGCCTGTTGGAGGCATTGGTCTTCGGGGCCCGATCAGGCCGTGGGGCAGGCGCGGCCGCGGCCGGTATGCAAGGCAAGTACCAAGCGGCCAAAGTCGAAAACCGGCGTGTCGATCCGCCCAACGAGTTGCTCAACTTGCCGGACATTCGCAACTCCCTGATGAGCCTCATGTGGCGCGCGGTGGGCGTGCGTCGCGACGCCGAAGGACTCAACGACGCCGCCGAGAACATCGATTCGTGGTCGCGGTACGTGCTCGCTCGCCAGTTCAACGACCCCAGCGGCTGGGAGCTTCAGAACATGCTCATCCTGGCTCGCCTCATCGTCGAGGCCGCCCGCACCCGAAACGAAACTCGTGGCGCCCACGTGCGTACCGACTTCCCGGAAACCGACGATCCCCAATGGCGTCGGCATCTTTCGTTTCAATGCGACGAGGCCAAATGCCAATCGACTGGATAGTCCACTAGGTAAACCCCTAGAAAGTATGGAGTTTTTGTCTGAAGGGCAGGCTGGCGGGACGATCTTGCCTCGAAATGGCGGGGGCTTGCCGCGTATCCGGGTCTAGCGTACACTAATCGGCATGATTACGCTTGAGCGGCAGAACGGCGTGACGGTCATCCAACTCGGCCCGGCCTATGACTCGCTGGACGATGCGTCGCTGGACGAATTGGGCGGAATGCTGCTAACGCAAGCCACCACGGTCGATCCGCCTCACGTCGTGTTGGACCTCTCGAACACGGGCTTTATCGGTTCGTTGTTTATCGAGCTTTTGGTTCGTGCGTGGAAGCGGCTCACCGAACGTGGTGGCGCTTTCGTGCTGTGCGGCGTGCAGCCTTTTTGCGAAGAAGTGATTGGGACGACCCACCTGAATACCCTATGGGAGACGTTCCCAGACCGGGAGCAGGCGGTAGGATCGCTCGGGCGGTCGATGGCGAGTGCCCGAGAATAACTGGCGTCGCAGCGGGCAGCTTGCCCTATGCCGACGGACGGCGGTAATGTTGGTAGGCTAGGAGGACTTCGTAGAGGTCCATCGAAATGGTAATTTCGTCATCGGAGAAGTCGCTCAGCCAAGTCCTGTGCGATTGAACGGCGTCTGCCAGCAGTGGCAGCACATCGGTCAGCGGAACCGTGACGGTCTCACACTGTGGGCGGTGTTCCGCAACGCCAACGGATGCGGAATCGTCCTGGGGACCATAATATACACGAAGATGGGTTGGTCGCATTCGAGCGAGTCCTTTGGCTTGAGTGCCCACCCTGCCAGACTTCCTCTTGTATCGGCATTGGGTACCTTGTGGGTTTGGCCTATTTTGGGGAAAATATCGGATTTACCGTAAGTCGCGTTTTTGCGATTGAGTTACGGGAATGGATCGTCATCAGGGTGCGGGTCGATTGGACTCGCCGGATTGTCAACGCTCCGCGCTTGGCTCGGACAAACTGGGTTGCCTT
>CAZASB010000240.1:0-7277 GCA_964487655.1 uncultured Planctomycetaceae bacterium | reverse complement strand
GGGACAGTCCCCCTGTGAACGGTTACCAATTCATCAGACCGCGACCGTCTGCCGGGCCCGTTCCAGGGTTGTCTCGTATAGTTTCACGTACTCGCCCGCGCTGCGCGCCCACGACCAATCCTGGCGCATACCCGTGAGAACCAGCTTCTGCCAGAATGGCTTGTTGCGATACGCTTCGCAGGCACGGTGCAGGGTTTCGTTCAATGCCAGGGGGCTATACTCCTGGAAACTGAACCCGTTGGCGTCGCCCGGCTCGGTGGCTCCTTCCGGCACGCCGACGATCGTGTCGGCCAGGCCGCCGGTTGCCCGCACGATCGGAACCGTTCCGTACCGATGACTGTACATCTGGTTTAGCCCACACGGTTCATACCGGCTGGGCATGAGGAACATGTCGGCGCCCGCTTCGATGCGATGGGCAAGTTGGTTGGAGAACTCCAACCGCGCGCTGACCTTCCGCGGGAAACGATCGGCCAGGGCGCGGAACAGGCGGTGGTACTTCGGATCCCCGGTGCCCAGCAACACCCACTGGGCCTCGTCCGATTGCACCCATCGCTGCGCCACCTCGGCCACCAGATCAATTCCCTTCTGCTCGGCCAACCGTCCAATGAAGCTCACCAGCGGCACATTCGGTTCTTCCGGCAGGCCAAACTCCTGCTGCAACGCACGCTTGCACCGCGGCTTCACGTCGAACACTGTTGCCGCGTCGTAGTTCTCGGGCAAGTCGGGATCGGTGGCCGGGTTCCACTGGTCGTTGTCAATCCCGTTGAGAATGCCGTACAACGCATCGCGCCGATGCTGCAGCACGCCCTCCAGCCCACAACCGAGCGGCGAGCTTTGAATCTCCTGGGCATAACGCGGGCTCACCGTGTTGATCGCGTCGGCGTATACCAGCCCAGTCTTCAGCAAGTTCAACTTCCCGTGATACTCCATCTCTCGCCAGTTAAAGTACTTCCAATCGAGCCCGGTCAACAGCATGTCCCAGTGCCAAAACTGGCCCTGATAGGCCATGTTGTGGATGGTGAACAGCGATGAGATTCGCTCATACCGGGGCGCGCGGGCGTATTCGAGCTTCAGATACGCGGGGACGAGGCCCGTTTGCCAGTCGTTCGCGTGAACAATGTCGACATCCAGGTCGAGTAACCGGACCGATTCGAGGACCGCCCTCGCGAAGAAGACGAACCGCTCGCAATTATCGATGTAGTCCTTGCCATCGCTCCCGTAGAGCTGGTCGCGATCGAAGTACTGGTCTTGGTCGACAAGGTACACGGTTACGTCGTTACCGGGTATCCGACTTTTGAGCAACCGTCCCGAGACCATCTTGCTGCCGATGGGCACAATGAAGTTGATGTCCAACGGCTCATTGGCGATACCGCTGTAGCGAGCCTTCCGGTAGGCTGGCATGATGACCGACACTTGGTGGCCAAGCCGCGCAAGCTCAACCGGCAGCGCGCCGCACACGTCGGCTAAGCCGCCCGTCTTGGCGAACGGGACGGCTTCGGAAGTGGCCATCAGAATGTTCACTTTTCAGCTCCAGTATTTTCTGGGCGGTGCCCGCTCGGACTCCGCCACGTTGCACTCCGTCTCGGAGGAACTCCAGACCATCACCTGCGCCGTTTCCGCAACCGAGTCCAGCGCCCTATTATCGTGGACGCAGTCAACCCGCAAAAGGCATATTATCCGTCACGTCGACTGATTTCCTCACTCTCGACGGCGATTCGGCTCCCAACTCAATTATAAAGCGCCTAAGTTGACACTCTGGTGTTTATCGCGTCAAATACAATCTAGTCGTTCTGCGCGATCCGCACAAACGGAATTACCGGCAGAGTGACGCTGCCTTGGCGTGCCTGAGTTCGCTAATCCGAGCGAGTTCTCTCAGGAAGCACGAAGGAGCGGAGCCCACAAGCCATCATCCGGAGAGCACCCTTATGACCTATCGATCCCAGCTTTTGGTTATTCTTGTTTTCCTTCCGGCTGCAATCAATCCAACCACCATTGTTGCCAACGAGCCCGCCGCCACGCCAGCCAAGCTAGTACGGGTGCTGGCCGTGGGGAACAGTTTCTCGCGCAACGCCGGGAAGTACGTGGCCGATATCGCCGAGGCCGACGGGAACCAGGTAACCGTGTTCCAGGCGGCCCCGGGGGGATGCTCGCTCGAACGGCATTGGACCTGCGCGGCCCAGTTCGAAGCCAATCCGGAAGACCCCAGGGGCCGCCCCTATGATGACAAGAGCCTCCGACAAGTTCTGGCTGCCGAAACCTGGGATTTCGTCACCATTCAGCAAGTGAGCATTCGGAGTTTCGAGCCGGAAACCTACCGGCCTTTCGCCCAACTGCTGCACGCCTACATCCGCAAGCATGCCCCGAGGGCCGAGATACTGATCCATCAGACTTGGGCCTATCGGGCCGACGATCCATTATTCCGTTCACCCGAATTCCAGGTACAAGACATGTACCGGCAGCTTACGGCGGCATACGAGGGATTGGGCGCAGAGCTGGGTTGCCGTCTTCTGCCAGTTGGTACGGCTTTTGAAAACGCGAGGCTCGGCGACCGATGGCCCGACCGCTTCCCCGATCCCGACTTCGATCGCACGAAGGCCAAGCCACCGGCGCTGCCGGATCAACGCTGGTCGCTCCATGTCGGCTACCGGTGGTCAAAAAACGACGCTGGTGAGCCGTCGCTTCGTTACGACGGGCATCATGCCAACGTGGCCGGCGAGTACCTTGGCTCGGCCGTGTGGTACGAGGTGCTTACTGGCTGCAACGTACTTGGCAACCGCTTTGTCCCCGATGGGCTCGACGCCCCGCGCGTTGCCCTGCTCCAGCAGATCGCTCACCAGACCGTCTCGGAGAACCTTCGTCCAACAACCGCACCGCCTGCCATGACGCGATAGCGCGGCAATAGTTTGGCCGCATGGATTAGTTCGAAAGATTTGTGTCGGGCGAACTACTGCTTTTTCGGCTTGACCAGGTCTTTGAACTTCTCCCGCACTTTCTCAACCTTTGGAAGAGCCACGGCCTGTATGTACGGGTGGGCCAGATTGCACGTGGCAAAGTCCTGGTGCTCGCGTTCGGCCGGGTAGAAGCCTTCCAGCGGCTCCAGCGTGGTGACAATCGGCCGATTGAAGACCTTCGCGTCGTTCAGATCGGCAATGAAAGCCTTTGCAAGCTGCTTCTCCTGCTCGCTGGCGTGGAAGATGGCCGAGCGGTACTGCGGGCCGACGTCGTTCCCCTGGCGATTTGGCGTGGTCGGATCGTGAGTGGCGAAGTGGACCCGAAGCAGTTGCTCGTAAGACACCTTTTCGGGATCGTAAACAATCTTGACGGCTTCGGCATGACCGGTCCTCTTGGTCGAAACGGCCTTATAATTGGCCGTCTTCTCGGTGCCGCCCGAGTAGCCGCTCACGGCATCGACCACGCCGTCAAGCTGTTCGAAGACCGCCTCGACACACCAGAAGCATCCGCCGGCAAACACTGCCTCCGCAAGCCCGGTTTGCTGCGTTTGGGCCTCGCCGGACGGGTCTTCGGCAAGCGTATGAATCTGCTCCTCGGACACAAAACGGAGTGCCTCCGAATTGAGACAGTAGCGAAGTCCGGTGGGAGCGGGGCCATCCTTGAATACGTGGCCCAGGTGAGCGTCGCACCGCGCGCACAGAACCTCCGTGCGGATCATCCCGTGGCTTCGGTCGAGTTCCTCGCGGATGTTCTCCGCGGCGGCCGGCCGGTAGAAACTGGGCCAGCCAGTTCCCGACTTGAACTTGGCCGTGGACTCGAACAGCGGCAGGTTGCAGCAGAGGCACGCGTACACGCCTGCTCCCTTGTTGGCGAGCAGGCCACCACAGAAGGCCGGCTCGGTCCCCTTGCCGCGGGTGATCTTGTACTGCTCCGGAGTCAGTCGCTTTCGCCATTCTGCGTCGGGCAGGATCACCTTTGGCAAGTCGGCCGGTGGGGCGAGTCGGCCGGCGGGTCCGATAACACGTACGCGGACGGTGGACATGGTCTTCTTCTCCTCGCGGCCGGCCTCCTCTGAAGCATGAACGCTATTCACGGTGGGGCGACCGCACCCCACTACGAGAAGGCAAGCGAGAATCAAACTGGTTATCAGGCGGTCATGCATGTGCGTACTGGCGAGTTCGTTTTCGAGTGAAGTAATCTCTCCGGACGACAGCCGGCGCCGCCCACTTAAGGAATCATACTGAGGTGGCATACCTGAGGCAAGTCTTGACCATGTCGAGACGCGGGTGGATACGATCCAGCCGGAGGTGTTCCGAAGTGCCTTTGCCCCCACATGCCCTTCAGGCGGTGCGTGGTCTCACGGTCCCACTGTTTCGGCTGCGCAAGACCCGGGCAGTGCGGTTTCACGACGGCCGAAACTTAGCTGCCCCCTGTTCGTGCAGTATTCGTGCAGTTAATTTCCGGCCCTTCAGAGCCCCTCCCGCGATAACGGGGGCTTTACATATCGGAGGGAATCGCTTAGACTGGGAGCAGAAGGGCCGGTATCGTATCTTCTTCAAGGAGAAAACCCATGTATCGCTTTATTCGGTTCTGGTGCGTTCTCGGGTTTACCGGTGCGGTCTGTGTGGTGACGTCGGCTTCCGCCCAACAGCAGCCTGTCCCCATTTCCCCAGCGAGTCAGCCAAGCCAAGGCGCGTCGGCGGAACCGGACGCCGCGGCCGAACTCGGAAAACTCGTGCTGCCTGCCTCGCCATCCGGCTGGTACAGCTCGGCCGAGATGGATCATGCGTTGCAGGCATCGGTGACACTTGGGCAACCTTTGGCTCTGATGTGGACCGACCCCACAAGCACATGCCCGAAGTGCCAGGCGCAAACCAACGAGTGGCTGCGCGCGCGGGAGTTGGGAGCGTTTGTCCGCGTGCTGGTGCCCACCAAAGACGCCACCCAGCCGACGCTGTTGTCCTCGCTGATTCAGCAAGGGGGCGAAAAGGCCGGCCGGTTCATTCCACAATTGTATTTCGGCACTCCGACGGGTCAGTTTCTCGGGGTGGTGCCCAATGGCGCGGAGCGGACCAATTTCATCAACACGATCGGTACGGCTTTACAGCAGTTTGGCGGCATCGTTCCACCCGACCAAATGCTGAACTTATGGAAGAAGCTCGGCCAAGCGCGTCAACTCTGGTCGGAAGACAAGTTCATTCCCGCGTTGCGTGTCTATCAGGAAATCAAACGCGCCGAGAGTG
This sequence comes from uncultured Planctomycetaceae bacterium, assembly GCA_964487655.1. Classification (GTDB taxonomy): domain Bacteria; phylum Planctomycetota; class Planctomycetia; order Pirellulales; family Thermoguttaceae; genus PWXP01. Next base: position 2,082 of record CAZASB010000240.1, on the reverse strand, counting down.
TCAACCCGAATCTGGCCGTCTTCCAAGAGCTGAAACGCGACGAGCCACAGATTCTGAAAATGGGCGAAGAAGAACTGGCGCCCGCGCGCGAATTGCTCGCCGCCGGCGACCAGCGCAAGGCACGGGCTGAATTGGCCAACATTCGCCGCCGTTACGCGGGATTCCAAACGGCTGAAGACGCCAAGGGATTGCAAGAAGCCAAGCCTGCCAAAACAGCCGACGCGGCGTCGGAAGCCGCGGCAACGGAAGCCGTTGCAGCCGATTCCAGCCGTCTGCGATTCTGGACCGACGCAACGGGCCAGCACCGCATTGAGGCTGAACTGGTTGCCGTCAAGGAGGGCTGGGTTCGTTTGAAGCGAGCCTCGGGCGAGTCGGTTTCGCTGCCCATTGCCCGGCTTTCCCAACTCGACCAGGACTACGTCGCGCAATGGCACGCGAAATAAGAGGAACTCCTCGGACATCCAAAATCTATCCCCAGCCAATACCAAGAACACCCTTTTTGCAACGTCTCGGGATCCGGTGAAACTTCCTGGCCAAGATGGAGGTTTTGGTTTCGGGGACGATACGTTTTGACTTGCTCCATTCACAAAGGGGACAGACATGGCCAGCGGCGATTCGACTGCCTTCTGTCGTGACGCTACACGTCGCGATTTCCTGAAACGGGCCGGAGGCGGATTGGCTGGGGCAGCTTTGTTTACACCGCGACAGCTTTGGGCAGACTCCGGAGAACCGACAGCCGCACCCGTTCAATCCGGCTCTGTTTCGACATTGTCTCCGCACTTGCTCATCTACCACGTGGGCAAATGCCCATTCGCTCGGGCATTGAGCCGCCGAAGTGCCTCCGTCATTTCGGCACCACCTGGATGCTCGTCTCTGAAAGCGGCGACGCGTTTGTCATGGATCTCGGTTCGACCGGTATTTTCCAGCACCTCAAGAAGATGCTGGCGGACGGCGAGATCAAGAGCGTGGAGGGCCTGTGGATAACGCATTACCACTTCGACCATACGGCCGGTATTCCCAACTTCCAGCAGGAGTTCGATATTCCCTGCTACGCCAACGAACAACTTGCCGAAGTTCTGACCAATCCCACGGCATGGCGATTGCCGTGCCTTGATCCGCGTCCCATTACCGTGCATGAACCGATGCGTGACGGTCAGTCGTGGCAGTGGCGCGAGTTCAAGCTCACCGCGTACTTCCTGCCGGGGCAGACGCTGTACCACGGCGGCCTGTTGGTTGAAGCAGACGACTTACGGATGTTCTTCGTGGGTGACTCGCACACCATGGCCGGCATCGACGATTACTGCGCATACAATCGGAACCTCCTGGGACGCGGCGTGGGCTACCAGTACTGCAACGGCCTGATCCAGAGACTTCAGCCGACGCATCTATTCAACTGTCACGTCAACGACGCTTTCACCTTCACTCCCGAGGAACTCGCCTTCATGCGAAAGACGCTCGACCAGCGTGAAGACCTTTTTGGGCAACTTGTTCCCTGGGACCACGCGAACTTTGGGCTGGACCCAAGTTGGATTCGTACCTTTCCCTATACCCAAAAGGCACAGCCGGGTAACGAAATCACCGTCAACGTGGTTGTGACAAACCACGCCGCCGACGCTCGGCCAGTGCAATGCCGCGCCGTTTTGCCAAAAGCCTTGGGCGGCGTTCCGGGCGAGTGGCATAACGCTGAAATTCCCGCAAAGGCCGAGGGCCAACTGCCCCTTAGCTTGACGCTACTACCCGACGTAAAGCCAGGACACTATGTCATCCCGATCGATATTGTCTTCACCAACCGCACGCTGCCGCAGTTCACCGAAGCGATTATCGATGTGGGTTGAAGGTATCATATTGTCTTCCACTAGCGTACCCCGGGCCATCTGGCGGCGATTCTCACCAAAAACTGGAAAATCAAGTGGAGAATGTCCAGCCTGCTACCGGCAACCAAGCCCAAAGCCGGCAGGCGTCAATCGGCCGCCGAGGCCCCCGATGAGTCCGCCGCTCCGCTCGCCCCACCATTGTCCGCCGGTAAACGTTCACGGGGCGGCGCAGGCAGTTTTCGCCGCTGTATGCGAAGGGGACAGTCCC
>CAZASB010000239.1:0-7292 GCA_964487655.1 uncultured Planctomycetaceae bacterium | reverse complement strand
AGCGTCAGGGAAACAGGAACCCCACGGGTCACAAGGATGACCACGTCGCGGAAAAAGTTTCCGCGTCGAATGCGTGGAAGGTCTGCGCCGACCTCCCGCCGATGGGCGAGCGCGCCTGTATCTAAATCCTTGCGATATAACGCTTTAGATCGATCCGGGCCGTATTGCGCGAGCAATTGTCGAACGGGCGTACATCGCCACTGTTCGGAAAATCGTAACCTCTTTCCACATAAGGGTTTACAACCGTTTTTCGCCTCCAGCGGCCGATGGCTGGCGACGGCGGAAAAATCGACGTAACTACTTTCGTAGCAATGGGTTACGTCAACCAATGGCGAATAAACGAACAGTCGAAAAACGCTTGGGGCGTTCGGAAAATGTTCGGTGTTCGTTTTATGCCCCATGGTCGGCTGTGGCAGCCGGCTCGCACTAACCCGGGATTATTCACGACAGGTAGGGTGGGTCAAGCAAGCCGCTTCCTTGGTGGGTCATCGGTCGCTATTGTCGGCGTCTTCCCAGGCGGGCGGCCATAAATCAGCTCGGTTGCGGCTTGTGCGGGCCCACCAACGATCTACGCGACCTTGACCCACCCTACGTAGATGAATAATCCGGGCTAACCGGCTCGCACCGGTCGGTGGACGGCGCGTGGCCGAGGCATGTGGCACCTGACTGCCAGAAAATCTTGCCACACACACGATTTTTAGGGTGTTGCCCCGCACAACCGGCCGTGTTACAACAATTAGAATGTGCGGCAGGATCTTCTGGAATGCTGCTGTCACCCATTCCTTGGGGGTCCGTTCATTTTCGACCGATTACCGAGGATTCTCGGATTACTGGGCAGTTGTCCGGAGCGGGGGTTGGCGTTGCCCCCTTCCCGGCAATGCGTTCACGCGGTAACGTTGATCTTTTGTAGCAGTATCCCAAGGAGTCGAAACGATGCCAGAAATAAAGTCGGTCTTGGTAACTGGGGCAAGCGGCAAGCTGGGCGCGCCGCTTTGCGAGGCGTTGGTGGCGGAAGGCTACCATGTGATTGCCGCCGATCTTCGCCTGCCTGTCGGGGTCGACGGCGTTGAAGAGCTGCAAATGAACATTACCGATGATCCCGCCGTCGAGGCGGCCGTCGCCCGAAGCGACGCCGTTATCCACCTTGCCTCTTGCAAGGAAGATCGCGAGGCGGTCATTCGCGTCAGCGCCCAGGGCACGTTCAACGTGCTCGACGCCGCCATGCGCACGAAGCGGCCCAAACGAGTCATTCTGGCGAGCGGCGACGCGGTCAACGGCATCTACTTCAACCGACAGCCGGTGCCCATCCACGAAGACATGCCCATGGTGGCCTATCCGGGCTACTATCCGCTGTCGAAGGTTATCGAAGAGACGATGTTCCAGGAGTACTTCTGGCAGGCAGACGTGCCGACCGTCTGCATTCGCATGTCGTGGATTCAATCCGAGGACGATATTCTTACGCACCTGACCGTCGCGGGCGACCAGTTCGGCGTACCCGCCTGGCCGGAGCTGATGACCGACTCGCAGCGGGCCGAGTTTGCCGATGGTCGCGACGCGGTAGTATCGCTGCGGCATCCGGACGGCACGCCCATGCGCCGGCACATCGTGGCGGTCGAAGATTGCGTGCAGGCGTACCTCCTGGCCCTAAAGACCGAAGGCATCGAGGGCGAAACGTTCATGATCGCCATGAACGACCCGTTTAACTACGTCGAGGCGGCCGAGTATGCCGCCAGGCATTTGGGTATCGAAACACTCGAACTGGTCGACCCCGTTGGGCAAGACTTCTGCGTGGACACCACCAAGGCCCGTTACGTGTTGGGCTACAAGCCGAAATACGATATCTTCAGCTTGATTGACAAGGCAATCGAGTTCCGTCGTTCCGGCGCTAATCGGCGCGAGCGATCGGGCGCCAAAGGATAGGAGAAAAAGCATGAGTCATCTGAAGGACAAAGTTATTCTAATCACCGGGGGTACCTCGGGGATCGGCGAAGCCTGTACCGAGCTGTTCGCCCGCCATGGCGCCAAGGTGGTGACCATGTCGATCCAGGCCGAGGAAGGCAAGGCCCTGGCCGAACGCCTGACCGGCGAGGGGCTCGACTGCGTTTTCCACTTTGGCGACGTGAGCCAGGAGGCCGCGGTGAAGGCGGCCGTCGATCTGGCCGTGACGAAGTTCGGCCGGCTCGATTGCGTTCACTCGAACGCCGGCATGATGCGGACCGCGCAGATTCCCGATCTGACCGTGGACGACTTCCATGCCATGATCAACGTCAACTTGCTCGGCCCAGTGCTGGTGGCCAAGTACGCCATTCCCATCATGGAGCGGCAAGGCAAGGGAGTGATTTGCTTCACCACGTCGGTGGCGGCTGACATCGGCTTCCCCGGCCACGGCATCTACTGCGCTTCGAAGGCAGCCCTGGTAGCGTTGATTCGCTGCCTGACCACCGACCATAGCCCGAAGGGAATCCGGTTTGTCGGCGTCAGCCCGGGCACCATCGACACGCCCATGCTAGCGGCGTCTTGCGCCGGTTGGGCGAAGTCGAAAGAGGAGATTTACGCCGACGTGGCCAAGAAACTTCCCGTGCAGCGCATGGGCAAACCGATAGACGTGGCCAACGCCGTGGGATTCCTCATGACCGACGAGGCCGGGTTCATCAACGGGAGCATCGTCCAGTTGGAAGGCGGCACCCTTTGTCTGCCGCCCTGGTAGGAGAGGAAGAATGTCCAACCTTTCGCTTGAAAAGGACCGTTTCGGCCAGACGGCCGAGGGGGTCGCCGTGGATCGTTACACGTTGCGGAACAGCCACGGCGCGATGGTGCGCATCATTACCTTCGGGGCCACGGTCACCGAGCTATGGATGCCCGATCGACAGGGCGCCCTGGCTGACGTCGTGCTCGGCTTCGACGACCTGGGCCAATACGAGCAGCGGGGGCCGTATTTCGGCGCAGTCGTCGGTCGCGTGGCCTTCCGAATTGCTGGGAGCAAGTTTGAACTCGACGGAACCGAGTACCCGCTTACGAGCCACGACGGGAGTCCGCACTTGCACGGCGGGGCCCGCGGGTTCAGTCACGTGGTGTGGCAAGCGGAGCCGACGGCGTTCGACGGCGCCCCTGCCGTCAAGTTCACCTATCGGAGTCCCGACGGCGATCAGGGATACCCAGGCGCGCTCGATACGGCCGTGGTCTACTCGCTCACGGAAGAAAACGAACTGCGGATCGAATGGACGGCCATCACCAACCGGCCCACGCTGGTCAACCTGGCCCATCACGGTTATTTCAACTTGGCCGGCGCGGCGGCAGGCAACGTGCTCGGTCACCAGCTCTGGCTCGATGCCGACCGGTGGATTCCCGCCGAGCAGCCCGACCTGCCGTCGGGCAAAATCGCTGCCGTGGAGGGCACGCCTTATGATTTCACCCGGCCCACGGCCATCGGTGCCCGAATCGGTTCCGGTCCCGGCAAGGTGGACGGCTACGACCTGTGCTACCTGCACAATCATCCCGACGGCGACCTGGCTCGCGTGGCGTCGGTCTTTGATGCAGGCAGCGGCCGCGCCCTCGAGGTGCTGACCACCGAGCCGGCCGTTGTGCTGTATACGGCCGATTACCTCGACGGCACGCTGGCGGGCAAGAAGGGGGTAGCCTATCCGAAACATGCCGGCGTGTGCCTGGAGACGGGTCGCCCGCCGGACGCGGTGCATCATCCGCATTTCCCCAGCACCACGCTACGACCCGGCGAAACCTACCGGCACACGTGCATTTATCGGTTTGCGGTGAAAGATTAACGGAAGAGGTCTAACGAGCCCTGCCCTATGGCACACGGGAGGTCACGATGAGTTACCTTGGACTCGATATCGGCACAACCGGCTGCAAGGCGGCCGTATTCAACGCGGAGGGGCGACCCCTGTCGCTGGCGTATCGCGAGTATCCGCTGCTATCGCCCGAGCCGGGATGGGCGGAAATCGATTCGGCCCGTGTGTGTGGCGACTGTCGCGACGCCATTTGCGAGGCCGTGGCGGCGGCCGCCGGCGATCCGGTTCGCGCCATGAGCGTCTCCTGCCAAGGCGAGGCGTTCACGCCCGTTTCGGCCAATGGCGAGTTCCTGGCCAACGCCATGGTTTCGTCCGATGCCCGGGCGATCGACATCGTCGATACCTTCAGTCGGCAGTTCGGCGCGCGGCGACTCTATGACCTGACGGGTCACACGCCGCACCCGATGTTCACCATCTTCAAGCTTCTTTGGCTGCGGCGGGAGCGGCCGGAGATATTCGCCAAGACCCGGCGATTCCTCTGCTTCGAGGACCTGTTCCACCAGCACCTGGGCCTGGAGTCGGTCATGAGCTGGCCGCTGGCCGGACGTACCATGCTGTTCAACGTTCGGACGCACCAGTGGGACGAAGCCATCTTGCAGGCGGCCGGCCTGGATGTGTCGTGTCTTGCGAAAGCGGCCCCATCGGGCAGCGTGGTAGGCACGATCCCGCGCGCGACGGCCGACGACTTGGGCTTGCCGGCTGACGTGTTGGTAGTGACCGGCGGGCACGATCAGCCGATGGGCGCGTTGGGGGCCGGCGTAACGGAACCGGGCGTGGCCATGTTCGCGTCCGGAACGGTCGAGTGCATTTGCCCGGCGTTCGACCAGCCGCGACTGGACGAACCGCTCTTCCGCGCCAATCTGTGTACTTACGACTACACACTGCCCGGCATGTACACGACCGTCCTATTCAGTCTCACGGGTGGGAACCTGCTGCGATGGTTCCGCGACCAGTGGGGCCAGCTCGAGGTTGCCGAGGCGGCTCGAACCGGTGCGGACGTATACGACCTGCTGATCCGAGCCATGTCGCCCGAGCCAACCGACCTGTTGGTGCTGCCGTACTTCACGCCCTCCGGGACGCCATATTTCGACGCTCGCGTGCCTGGCGCTATTCTGGGCTTGCGTCTGACAACGACCCGTGGCGAGGTGCTGCGCGCGCTGATCGAGGGCGTGGCCATGGAGATGCGATTGAACCTGGAGGTTTTGGCCGAATCGGGGCTTGCCGTGCGACAGCTTCGCGCCATCGGTGGCGGGGCGAAGAATCCGGCGCTGGTGCAACTGAAAGCCGACGTGCTGGACCGGCCCATCACCACGCTGGCCGTTTTGGAGGCCGCGTGCCTTGGCGCGGCGCTGTTGGCCTGTTCGACGCACACGAGTACCTCGCCTCGCGATTTGCAGGCTGCCTGGGTCCAGCCGGGGCCGGCCATCGAGCCGGACGCGAGTCGTGCCGCGTGCTATCGCGAGCGATTCGCCGCCTATCGCGAGTTGTATCCCATCATGCGCGACGCGTGGCAGCGGCTGGGCAGCCAGCATCCGAGGTGATCGGTCCCCCATCAAATCAGGCTACTACTTCCCGGCGACCGGGGCCTTCAAATCCAAACGGCCACTGATTACACTGTGTTTGCATCGGATGAAGCGGTTCGGTTTGGCATACTGTTTTGACGACGCTGTAGATTAAAGAAAGGGAATATCCATGCTAACACATCTCTGGAATCGTCTGTCTGCCGTCCTGTGTTGTGTCGTGTTCTTCTGTTCCGGCCTGCATTATGGTTCACCAGAACTTTCCGCAGCCGAAACAAGGGTGCGGATTCGATGCCTGACGGAGAATGAGACTATCGTGTTCGCAGCCAAGGAACTAGCTCGCTATCTCGATGCCATGGCGGGTGAAAAGGGGATCGGTATCGTTGAACATTCCGAGAACCTTCCCGACAAAGAGCCGAACTTCCTTATCAAACTGGGGCTTTTTCCCGATTTCGATATCGCTTACGAAGGAATCGAGGATCCGTTTTTCGACGATGCTCTTGTTGTCCAGGTTAGCGGCAGCAGCGGAACCATCGCCGGCTCGAATCCGCGCAGTGTTCTCTTTGCCGTCTACCGGTTCCTGGAGGCGAACGGTTGCCAGTGGATTCTTCCAGAAGAGGGCGGCGACGTGGTTCCAACTCGGTCCGTGGTCGATCTGAATGCGGACATCCGCGACAAGGCCGCCTACCGGTTTCGCGGGAATAACAACTGCGGCTCGTACACGCTCGATCATCTCCTCGCGCATATTGAGTGGTCTCCCAAAGTCGGTCTGAATACGTTCTTTCACGAATTCATGCTTCCTCGCCAGCTCTTCAACTCCTACTACAACGCCGACTACCCAAGTTTGCGACAGAAGGAGCCGCGAACGGACGAGGAAATTCGCGCCTATCACGAACTCTCCATCCGTGAAATCAAGAAACGCGGCCTTCTCTACCATGCGGTCGGGCACGGTTGGACGGGAGTCGTCGTCGGATGCCCGGAATCGGAGAGCGACCATCAGGCTCGACCGACGCCGGATCCCGATAAGGTCCAGTTCCTCGCGCAGGTCAAGGGAGAGAGAACTCTCAAGCTGGGACCGACCCGGACGGATATCTGTCATGGAAATCCGGAAGCACGAAAACGGTTTGCCGATTGTGTCGTCGCGTACGCCGCGGAACATCCGGAGGTTGATTACTTGCATGTCTGGCTTGACGACGTGACCAACAACACGTGTGATTGCGAAAAGTGCAAGGGGCTCTTTCTGAGCGATTCGTATGTCAAGCTCCTAAACCTGATCGACGCCAAGCTGACCCAGCGGGGACTCTCGACTCGCATTGTTTTCCTCGCCTACTTCGAGACCCTTTGGCCGCCGCTGAAGGAGACCTTCGAGAATCAGGAACGCTTCACGTTGATGTACGCGCCCATTTCGCGAAGCTATCTGGAACCTTATCCGCTGGAGATTCCACGGGACATTGATACCAGTCCCTACGAATTAAACAAGTGTGTGCTACCACGAGACATTGCGATGAATATCGCTTTCTTGCACCAGTGGCAGAAGGTTTTCACGCGACGTTCGAGTTTCGTATTCGATTACCATTTCGTCTGGCACCACTACACGGATTTTGGATACTTCGACTTTGCAAAAGTGCTTGCCGAAGACATTCGGCGGCTCGCTCCGCTTCACTTGGACGGATACGTCAGTTGCCAGAATCTGCGGTCAACGTTCCCGCACGGTTTTCCGTTCTGGCTCCATGCGAAGATGCTCTGGAACCCGAACCAGGAGTTTGACGCTCTAGCTGACCAGTATTTTGAAATGGCGTTTGGCGCCGATTACAAAAAAGTTGAGACGTATGTGCAAAGCCTCTCTCAAAATTCGTTGTATACGTTCTCCAATATCCCGAAGGAGCAGGAGGAGGAAGCGCTTGACAAACTCAATCGCGCGGAAACGATCATTCAGGACTTCCGCCCCTTCATCAAGCAGCGACTT
>CAZASB010000238.1:0-7314 GCA_964487655.1 uncultured Planctomycetaceae bacterium | reverse complement strand
AGCATCCGGGTTCATCCACGTGTCAGGCAATTTTGCACCCAGAAACGGAAGAGCCTAGAGGGGTCGTCTTGCGATTGCTTTTTGATCATAATGAAGTCTGGCATTCAGGTTCCGCGATCCGTGAGAGGTTGACTGATGCGTCGAGTTTCCGCCGTAATCCTGGTACTCGGTATTCTGGCATGTTCCGCGGATGCTTTTGCCCAGTTCCGCGGACGTCGCGACGACCGCTCGGGTGGTGAAGGCGTCCGGGAAGGTGGCCGTGATGGTGGTAGCTTCCGGGGGCCGGGTGGCGAGAGTGGCGGCTTTCGGGGATCTAACGGCGGGCCTGGTGCCGAAGGCGGTGATCGCCGTTCTCGGATGGAGGGGTTTTTACGCAGCATGGATTCAAACGGAGACGGCATTATTGAGGAAGCCGAAGTCCCTGAAGAACGCCAACGCATGTTCCGGTTCATGGCCGAAAGAGCAGGTGTTGATCCCTCACAAGGTGTGTCTATTGCAAAGGTCGTCGAAGGCATGGCAAACCGTGGCGGTGGGTCACCGCAGGGTGGCGCACGTCCAGGGCAACCGCCGACCGGCGCGGCGCCCGACCAGTCGACTGCGCCTGCCGCCGAGGCCCCTGCCGCGACGACCGCTCAGAAACTCCTGCTCTTGGTACCCGGCTTCGGTGTCGATAGGCGACCGGAGCCCGTTCCCGGCTTTGGAACTCGGGTTCAGTCGCAGTCACGCGTTGTTTTTGGTAGCGTTGCTGCCGCGAAAGAGGGGGAAAACATCCGATCTGGCCAGCCGCGGGTAGAATCGCGATCTGAGGCAGCGCAAGATGGTGCATCAAACGAAGACGGCTTTGCTCGCGACAACTCGACTGCGCACCGGCGGTCCTCCTATCGATTCCTCTTGCCGCACGAACGACTTCCGGAGGGGCTGCCTGATTGGTTCATTGATCGCGATTCCAACCTCGACGGGCAGGTGACCATGGCGGAGTTCGCTGGCGACTGGACCGACGCGAAGGTTGAGGAGTTTCTGAAATATGACGTCAACAACGACGGGGTTATCACGGTCGAGGAGGTCCTGAACCCGGTCGAGCACGCGGCGGAGCCCACCGGCGAAGGCGGCCATACGCCTGCCGTGGAACGCACGGAAACCAGTAGTGGCAACGGTGGCGGCACGCCCGCTCAGCCAGTCCAGTCGCCCCAACCGGCCCCGTCGCCCACTGGCGATGCGCCCAAGCCCTGGTGGCTGGAATCATGAAACGCTTTGTTGTCTCAGCCTGCGGTCGTTTGTTTTGCGCGGTAGAGCTGATTATCATGGAGGAAGGACGGCGTTCGCGGTCTGGTTGAGGTGTCGTGCGCTCCGTGATGGCGGTACGACCTGTTTCCAACGACGATGAGCGAGAATAGACCAATGCATTTCTGGAGCATACCGCGGCAAATCGCCATCGTAACGGCTACAATGCTGGCGTTGCCCGTCGCGGCACTGGCCCAGATAGAATCCCTGGCATCGCCAGCCAACACCGCCGGCGCGGCAAGCGACGGAAGCCAGTCCGAGAAGGATATCTCGTCCGAGAAGGCTGTGCTGTTTGTGCCCGACTGGGATGCGCTCGCGCCAAAGCAGACGGGTCAGACGCGTAAAGCGAGTCAGGCTGTTCAGACGGATCGAGCGGAGCTGGCTACCGTTCCGGTGGCAACGGCAAGCCTGCGTTTCAATTTTCGCTTCCAGCCGTGGTCGGAGGTGCTTACCTGGTTTGCGGATCAGGCAGGCTATTCCCTGGTGCTGGACGTATCGCCGACCGGCACGTTCAACTACTCCGATAGCCGCGAATACACGCCCGCCGAGGCAATTGACTTGCTCAACAGCGTGCTGATGACCAAGGGATACACCCTGGTGCTCCGCGATCGGATGTTGTTGCTGGTGAACTTGGAGGACTCCATTCCACCGTCCCTGGTTTCGGAAGTACCAGTGGAACAGCTTGAGAGGCGCGGCGTGTTCGAGTTGCTGAGCACGCGGTTTCAATTGAAGAACCTCTCGGTGGACGATGCCCAAGACGAAATTAAGGAGTTACTGGGGCCGCATGGGTCGTTGATTCTACTGCCGAAGGCGCGGCAGCTTGTCGTTGTGGAGACGGGCGGACGGTTGCGGATGATTCGCGACGTGCTTGAGAAGGCCGAACTCGCCCGCGATCCGTCCCAGCATGAACTGAGGTGGTTTGATCTGCGATCGGTCGCTCCCGAAGAGGTCGTTGCCTTGCTCCGCCAGATGTTCGAGATTCCCGAGGGCGGCAATGCCATGTCGGACGGCTCCTTGCGGTTCGCGACCGATCCGATTGGCTTGCGGCTGCTGGCCGCCGGGAGGCCGGACCGGCTTGAACAGGTTGCGAAGATGCTCACAACGATCGATCAATCGACCTTTGCAGGTGGTGGAGACGCTGGCCCGCAGGCGGCACTGCAAATTGAAGTGTATACACTGGCTCCGGCCGATCCGGAGTCGGTCTTTCGCGTCATGCAGACCTTGCTAGCTGACTCGCCGGGCGCGAGGCTGGCGCTCGATCCGAAGACGAACAACCTGATTGCCATGGCCAGACCGGCCGAGCATGCAACCATCCGGGCTACCGTGGAGCAACTGCGGCGCGATGCCCAGGACGTTGAGGTGATTCGTCTGCGCGTTGTCGATCCACACCTTGCCGTGTTGGCCATCAATAAGCTCTTTGCGGAAGATGGCGGGAAGGCGCCCAGTATCGACGCCGACCTGAGCAGCCGCCAGTTGTTGATTCGCGGCGGCATCGGGCAGATCGCCCAGATTCGATCGCTTCTGGAGAAGATGGGGGAACCGCTACGGTCGGATGGGACGCTCTCTGGCGGCAAGCTGCGCAGGGTGCCGGTCGAGGCGGCCGATGCCGCGGAGCTGATTGACCGGTTGCAGCAGCTTTGGCCCAATTTGAACGAGAACGATCTGCAAGTCGTGCCCATGGGTCGCGGCGCGACGAGCGGATTGATCGACGAGCGAACCCCCGTGCCCGGTCCACCGGCCAAGACGGAATTGCGGGGCGAGAGGCCGGCCGCCCCGATGGCGTCGGACCAGGATGCCGCCGGGGAGCCTTTGTCGCCGGTTTCAATTCCGCCGTTTCAAACGCCATGGGCTGCAACGCCGCCGGCTCCGGTGTTTTTCGCTCCGCCGACTCCCGAGTTGCCTCTCCCGGAGTCGCCGGCGCTTCCACAAGCCTCGGAGGAGCCATCGGAGGTGATGAATCCATCGGGAGAGTGGCCGGTGACATCGGTCCCGCTGGACGAGTTGCCGCCGGAGGAAACGGCGCCTGCTCCGGCACTGCCGATTCCAGCGTCACCCATCCTGGTGCCGCCAACGCCAATGCTACCAGTTGACGCGGCGCCATCGACCAAGTCGTCCGCGCGCGCCGGCGATGCAGATGCTCCGAAGGCAAAACCGACCATCTTCGCAATTCCCGGTCCCGATGGGCTGTTCATTTCGTCGGAGGATACCGAGGCCCTTGACCGTCTGGAGTCGCTTATCGATGCGCTGATTGGGGGGACGACGTACGATGCGTCCAAGCTCACGGTGTTTTATCTTCGTCATACCCAGGCTGCCCCGGCGGCCGAGCGGCTGAATCAGCTCTTGGCCGGTTCTACGGTGGCCAGCACTGGTAGTCCCGCACCGGCCAACGCCACTGGCGCCGCGGCGAAGCCGGCGGAAGGGGCCTTGCAAACATCGGGCATTCTGGGAGCGATGGGCGCGGCAGGTATTCCGGGACGCATCACGCCTTCCGGACCCATTTCCATCACGCCCGATTCCAGATTGAATGCCCTGCTCGTTCAGGCGCTGCCTGCCGACGTGAAGCTCGTTGAGCAACTGCTCACGATTCTGGACCGGCCAGGAAGCCCGGAAGAGGTTGCGGCCGAATCCAAGCCTCGCCTGATTCCGGTCGTCCATACGACGGCCTCGGAAATTGCCGAAGTGGTCAAGGAGGTCTATCAGGATCGTCTGGTGACTGCGGCAGGCCGCGCATCGGCGCAGCAAATGATGATGATGCAAATGATTCGTCGCGGACGCGAGGGCGGTGGACCTGGAGGGACGCCGGGAATGCCCAGTACCGTGGCAGGCGCGGGGCAGTCGACCGAGACCCAGGCGAAGATGTCCATCGGCGTTGACACGCGAACCAACTCGGTGGTCGTTAGCGCCCCCGAGCCTCTGTTCGAGGAGGTTCGCAAGTTGGTGGAGACCCTGGACCAGGCGGCTTCGGAAGAAAACCAGACGGTCCAGGTACTGTCGTTGCGAAACTCGAATCCCGAGACAATTCGCGATGCGCTCGGCACGATCCTGGGCGATTCCGTGCAATATGGGAACAGTTCGACTCGCGGCGGTACGCGCACCGGGACGATGGGAACTCGCGGTACAACGAACAGCCGTCCGCAGGTCCAGTCTCCCTACAGCCGTGGAACCAGGACGTATCAACGCACGGGGCAAGGAGGCCGTCGCTGAGCCATGGCGGTTGGCATCCAGGAAGACACCCGAGGGGGCCTTGACTGCCGGTCAACCATCCTCGCTAGCGAACGGGTCGCGGCATGACCATGGTGGTGGTCGTCATGCGGCGATCGGCTGTCTCGCTGGACGGCTTGGCGGAATGGGAAACGAGGCCCTCTCCGTCGCGGTGGGACGCCTGCAATGCCTTCACGCGTTGACCATTTGCCTGCCTCTGTGCGATCGACGGTCCTTCTAGGACTACGTGGGCCGGTTTGCCCATCACCAACTCGTTTGCGACTGGTTTGAAACAGGCGGTGAGCATCAATTCCTGCCGTGGTCCGCCGGCCTTGTCCCAGGGAATCCAGATGCTATACGAGTTGCCCAAGGTCGACTGCCCATAGTGCTTCGCAAACTGTTCGGGAGTGAAGATGAATTTGGCGTCTGGGGCGATGTTCTCGGAATTGCTAGCCGTGCTCGTGTAGGCGTATATGGTCAGTTGGCCATCAACTTCGATCGGTGTTTTTCGGTCGGGACCGTAGAAAGTCAGAAGCCCACCGAACCCTCGCGTGGGCGTTGCGTTCGGCGCTTGCAGGACGGTGGCGGTCCAGACGACGGCGAGGTTCGCGGGCACCTCGGCCTCATCTTTGTCTTTTGTGGATGGCCAACTCGGCAGGGATGCAGGCCAGGTTGGCATGGAAGGAATTCCGATCGAGGCGCAGCCGGTTGTCATTACCGCAAGAACGATGAGGCATGGCAAGGCGATGGATCGGTCGGTGGGACTGGCTATTCGCATCGGTTATTGCTCAATGACGCGGTCTTCGGGCTGAAAGGGGCTTTCCGGGAACCGGACCCCGGCGTCGTTACCGTCCGGGGGGGCATGTTCCGGCGAGACACGCGGCTGCGAATACGGCGAGATGGGCATGCCGGGTGGCGTGGGAACCATTTCCGGACCCGTCGGGGCCAACGGCGGTTCCTGCATCATGTCGATCGTCGGTGTCAGGTGCGGATAGATCACGCGCGGACCTTCCTGCACGTCGCCGTGGAAGTAGGGATCCGGGCCGTAGCCGCCGTGCAACTGCTCTACGTCTCGCAGGCACCAGGTCATGCGGGCCGACTCGACCTCGGCAATCTGTCTGGCCTCGTCCACGCCCTCGACGATGCGCGGCGTCATGATGATGAGCAGTTCCTTGCGTGCCGTTGTGTTTGACTTGTACTTGAACAAGTTGCCGGCGATGGGGATATTGGAGAGATACGGAACGCGGCGTTCGACAGCTTGTTCCTCCTCGACAATCAGACCGCCCAGAACAACCGTCTGTCCATCCAACGCGCTGACGACGGTTTGGGCGCTGATCATCTGGATGCGCGGCGATCGGATGACTTGGTCACCGGCGACCGAAACAGGAATGCCGTCCTCGGTCGGCCCGACCTTGGAGTTTGTCGCGACGATCTCCATGACGACCAGGCCGTCCGGGCTGACGCGGGGCGTCACGGTCAGGATTAGCCCGACTTCGCGGTAAGAGATTGAGTTCTGCTGGCCGTATTCCGAAAAGGTGGTCCCGGTAATGTACGGCACGTCCTCGCCCACGACCACCTGGGCCGGCTGGTTGTCAAGCGTCATGATTTGCGGGCGGCTGAGCACTCGCACCTTCTGGCACTGCTCCAGTGCTCGAATGAGCACGGTGACGGATTCGCTCGAGGCACTGAGCACGAGTCCGCCGAAGCTTAGGTCGGAGTTGACCTGCCCCGTGGAAAGGCTTGTCAAGGCCTGGCCGCCGGTTGAGCTGCCGTTGGTAAACAACGACCCTGGAATGGAGAACGGACCCGTTCCCAACGCGCGATTGAACAAGATCGAATCCTGCAACCCCATCTCGACGCCAAATTCGTCGTAGTTGCCCAGCGACACCTCGGCAATCACCACCTGGATCATGGCCATGGGGGGCCTGCGATCAAGCTGTTCGACCAGCCGGGCAATGTCGTCGAAGTACTTCGGCGTGGCGCTGACAATAAGACTGTTGCTGACGGGTTCAGAAACGACGATCACCTCGCGTTCTACTTGCTCGAACGCGCTGAGGAGTCCCGTGGCCGAGGTCTCCACCTGACGTTTGCTGGTGAGGTACTCGTTGACGGCCGTGGCCACGTCGGGAGCGAAGGAGTTCTTTAGCCGATAGACCTCGTTCTTCCGTTGGCGGACGCCACCTTCGTCGAGTCGCGATAGGACCGCTTCAACCACCGTGAGTGCGCCCAACGAACCGGTTGCAATAATGCTGTTGGTGCGCACATCAACAGCGAATCGCAGGCCGACCAGCGACGTGTCATCCTCCACGATGCCCGTTCGAACGGCCATCTCGGTGCCCGCCGTAGCCGTGCCGAAGATGCCCTCGAGCATTGTGGCCATGTTGCTCGCGTCGCCATTGACCAACGTGAAAACCTTGACTTGCGATTCCACCGACGGGGGCTGGTCCAGTTCGCGAATCAACGCGGCCAGAAGCGGCATGCTGTCGGCCGAAGCGGTGACGATCAGGCTGTTAGTGCGAGCGTCGGCGGTCACCTGCGCGTCGGACAGGATCCCGGAGTTCAGCACGCGGCGGCCGTCCTCGCCCAGGGTGACCAACCGCAGGCGGATAGACTTTCGCTCGTAGTTTTGGGCCTGCGCGGACATCATCCCGGTCGCCTGGCCGGTCCTTGCTCGCTGACCGTACATCTGCCCGGTCACTGCATCCTGGAGGATTGGGGCCAGCGTTTCCGCCAGAGAGTTCTTCAGTGGAAAAACGCGAACCTCGTTGAAGGCGTCGCTCTGGCCGCTATCGAGCCGGGCCACGATGGCCGCCACCTCGGCCAGATCGCGTG
>CAZASB010000237.1:0-7374 GCA_964487655.1 uncultured Planctomycetaceae bacterium | reverse complement strand
CTGAACGCGGCGCCCTGGCAGGAAATCGTGCTGCTGCCAGGCGTGGGCGAAACGCTCGCCATGCGAATTATCGAGTCACGCGAGAGCAATGGCCCGTTTGCCGACGCAGCCGACCTACTTCGAGTGCAGGGAATAGGCCCCGCTACGCTCGATCGACTGCGGCCCTACCTAGCGCCGCTTGCGGAATCCAATCACGTGGCAGGCGATGAAACCGGTCGGACACCAGGCGATGGATAATACACCCTCCTTTGGTCGCCGCCCAGGCGACGGCTGGAACGAGGATGCCTAAGTTGAACCACGAAGAGTGTTCCCCAATCCCGCAATGCGTTTTTTGACGGAGCATCCAATTCATGATCCGATCCGGCACGACCTGTCTGGCCGTCGTCTGCTTCGTCGGCGCCGTCCTGGCCGGCGGCCGTGCCCCGTGTCAGCTTACGGGCCAGCCGGCCGCGATTGACTCCTTTGCTGACGATGGGAACGGGCTCATTGCATCGCCCGAGCCAGGTTGGCCACAATGGCGAGGGCCTCGACGCGATGGGGTTTCCCATGAAAGGGGACTGCTTCAGCATTGGCCCGAGAACGGGCCGAGGCGCCTGTGGCGAATCGATGGGCTCGGCCAGGGATGGTCCTCGCCGATTGTCGTCGGTGACTCGATCTTCATCACCGGTGAAATCGGCGATGAGGTGGTCGTGTTCGCTTTCGATCTTCGCGGCGAGCCTCGCTGGCGCGCCGTCAATGGCGAGGCGTGGAAGGGGCCCTTCCCGGGCGCGCGGGCAACGTGCGCCTTTTCCGAAGGTCGCATCTATCACATGAATGCCCACGGACGCTTGGTCTGCCTCAATGCCCAGACTGGCGGCGAGCTGTGGGCGGTCGATGTCCTGGACCGCTTCCAGGCGGAGAATATCAAGTGGGCACTGAGCGAGTGCCTGCTGGTTGATGGCTCTCGGGTCATTGTCACTCCCGGCGGCAAGAAGGGGCTTATGGCGGCGCTCGACAAACGCACCGGCAGCACCCTGTGGACCACGCCGCCGTTGCCCGAGGAACGCACGTCGCACGCCTCGCCCATCCTATTCCAATATGACGGACGCCGAATCATTTCCAACTGCTCGGCCGGCCACGGCTTTGGCGTTGACGCCGATACGGGCGAACTCCTGTGGGCCGTGCCCGTGAAGAACCAATTCGGAACCAATGTCGCCACGCCCGTCTATCATGCAGGCAGCCTCTTCTACGTAACGCCGTTCACCGACCTGGGGCGGCTGTTCCGCTTGCGAACCGACTCCGCTGGCGTCGTGGCGGAGCAGGCATGGACCTCTCCCATCGACACAGTGACCGGCTGCGCCGTTCTGGTGGGCGAGACGCTTTACGCCGCCGGCTATCGCAAGACAAAGTGGTGGTTCGCCATCGATTGGAACACGGGTGAAACAAAGCACGAATTGCGGGATTTCACCACGGGCGCCGCCATCTTTGCCGACCAACGGCTTTACATATTTGACGAGCGAGGAAAGGTGGGCCTGCTCGCCCCACGCCTCGACGGCCTGGAAGTGACCGGGCAGTTCCCGCTGGTGGAAGACCGCGTGCGCGATGCATGGGCCCATCCGGTCCTACTCAACGGCCGCCTGTACTTGCGTTATCACGATTCACTCTGGTGTTACCATGTCGCTGCCGACTGACGTCCCGGTTTCCACCCGGCGTTGGGCGATCATTCGTTCGCCGTTCACCATGATGGCATGTCTTGCCCTGGTTGCCTCGCTCGCTCCCGCGGCAACAGAGGGCGCGGTCATCGTCATTGCAAACCATTCGGAAACGCCGGTGTCACTGCTGCTTACCGACGTCGAGCAATCCGAGCGCCAACTGGAACTTGAGCCGGGCGTGGTTGTCCCCGTTTGGGTCACTGGGCGAGTGGCGGTGAGTTTCGTATCTCGGGAAGAGACTCGGCACTACGGCCTCGAGCCCAACAATGCCTACACGCTCATCGAACGCGACGGCCGGCCGGATATCGCCATTGTCCCCTTGGCCGGTGATTCCCAGCTTCGGCCCGAATCGGCCATCGACGGCAGGCTCCTGCCGCCGCCGAAGCCCGTGGTCGTGCCTGTCAAACTGCTGGTGGACGACGACGAGCCGGCGGTGCGGTCGATTTGGGAGCCGCGCTTGCGCAACCGACTGGCCGAGGCGTCTAAAATCCTGGAGCGGCATTGTGGCGCGCGATTGAAAGTCGTCTCGCTGGGCGCCTGGAAGTCGGACAACGACGTGAACGACTTTGGCCAGTCGCTGGCCGAGTTCGAGCGCAAGGTCAGGCCATCGCCCGGAAGCCTGGCAATCGGGTTCACGAGCCAGTACCATATTCCTCCGCGTCACGTTCCCCTGGGCGGCACGCGCGGGCCGCTCTATCCGTGGATTCTCATTCGCGAATGGTCACAGCACGTCACCGCCTCCGAGCGGCTTGAGGTACTGGTCCACGAGTTGGGGCATGTCTTCGGCGCGGTGCATAGTGCCGAGTCCGATTCGGTGATGAGGCCCGAACTGGGCGATCGGCAGTCGCATGCCCGAGCGTTCCGCATCGGGTTCGACCCCTTGAACACGCTGGCCATGCACTTGTTGGCCGACGAGCTTCGCCAAGGTCCCTTCCGCGGCTTCGCGCGCATTCGCCCACAAACGCGCGTCTCGCTTCAGCAAGTCTATTCCACCCTGGCCCAATCGTTGCCCGACGATCCCGCCGCCCCGAAGTACATGGAATTGTTCGACTCGAAACAACCCGTGGAGTGAAATGACGCCATCGAGACGTGTCGATGATCGGCCGTCCGCTCCCTTTCGTCTCCTCCTCGCAGTCGTAACTCCAGCTTCCTGTCCACTTGTCCTGCAAGGGCACGACTCCGAAAGTAGAAAAAATAGACAACGCATAGCGGCACGGCGCAAGCCGTCCGGTGTGTCCGTTGTGACGGCTTGCGTCATCGACTCGCTCGCTAGAACCGGACGGCTTGCGCCCTTCCGCTTGCTTCTTCGGCTCGCCGTTCGATCGCCCCGAACGGCCACCAATGCCACTTTCGCCTTCACGGATGCCTCGATCCGTCGAAGGCCCCAATATCCGTCGGTTTTCTTCGCGTCCTTGCGCTAAGAACGGCAGCCGCCGCAACGGAGATGGCTACACTTTCTCTTCGACGGGGCCGAAGTGCTCGCCCCAATCGGCGGCCAGCTTCTTGCCCTGTTCCGCCAGGCTGGCAAGTTCTGAGTCGGAGAGCGGTTGGAAAGCCTTTGCCATCCGTACGTTGTGGCGAACCTCGTCGATGCAGTTGGCGCCAATGTTGGCCGTCGCCACTCCGGGAAGAGTCAGCGCGTATCGGAACGCGGCCAAGATATGTTCGCTGGGCATCCGAGCCGGGGCAGGCTTCTGGTAGTTCATGCCGGTCGCGCCACCATAGACCTTCATGGCGACAACTCCCACGTTGTGCTTTCGAGCCAAGGGCAGTACGCGCTGTTCGAAATCGTAGGTATGCCGATCGACGAAGTTGAGCGTAACCAGCGCCACATCGACCTCGCCACTTTCGAGGAATTGCTGAAATCGACCGGGCAGATGGTGCCCCGATACGCCGACAAACCGGCATTTGCCTGCCTTCTTCTGCTTGAGCAACCAGGTGAACACCCCATCCGGCTCCATGGCGCCTTCGATATTCAGGTTGCCCAGGCCGTGATAGTAGAGCAGGTCGAAGCAATCGGTTTTCAGCAGGCGAATCGACTTGGCCAACGAGGCTTCCGCATCCGAAATCGAGTTGGCGAAAACCTTTGTGGACAGGAACACCTCGTCGCGACGCTTGCCCAAGGCCAGGCCCACCCCCTCTTGCGCGTTCCGGTATGCCTGCGACGTATCGACCGCGCTTACGCCTTCATCCAGCGCAACGTTGACGAGCGTGGCGATCTCCGGGGCCGGTAGACAGCCACACGCGGCGGTTCCGAGAGTGAAGGTTGTAACTGGCACGCCGGTCCGGCCGAGAACCCGCCGAGGGATTTCCACGGTACCGCTTGCCGAGCCTGACTCGGTGGCGCCGATCGGAGTCGCCGAGCTGCCCATCATGGCGGCACCGGTTGCAAGACCGGTATGGCGAATGAATGCCCGCCGAGAGACGGAGGAATCTTTTGGATGGGACACGATGGGAGCCTCCGGGCGAAAGGGGGGGACTATTCCACGCACACACGTCAATTATCGCTGAGAATCGAGCACAAGGCAAGCGGATCCCCATTTCACGATAATCCAGTCCTCCTGGACCTGGAAGGGGGACGTTGCATGACCACGGTATTTTCGAGACAATTACGGTTCGGCTGCGTAAACCGCTCGGTGAACGGGGCATGGAATCGTCCTGGGGACAACGGAAGGGCAGAGGAATGGGCATCACGCTTGGAAAGAGTCGCATCGGTAGCCGGCGCGATAGCTCGCAATCGACGACGATTTCTGGCAAGATCGGCGCGACGCTCTTCTTCCTCTTCTTCTTCGCCATGGGAACGGCCTTTTGCGTTTTCCTGGCTATCGCGTTTTTTCAGAACCTGGGCACGTACACTTGGCTCGCCACGAACGCAACGATTACCCACAGTACGATTGAGCGAGATCGCAACGGCGATTACCGCCTGGATGTGCGTTACCGATATGTCGTCGCCAATCGCGCCTACACGGCCAGCAGCTACGACGATCCGAGCGGCCGTGACCACACGAGCGACGACCGCGCCGCGCTGGAGCGTCTTGCGGCGAAGTATTTCGTCGGCGCGGAATGCACGGCGTACGTCCACCCATCCGATCCGAGCCGTGCAATCCTCGCTCGCCCGGGGCTCTGGATCGGGCTGATGACGCTCTTTCCGCTTGTCTTCGTTGCCCTCGGCGCCGGAGGTATCTACTTCGTCTGGTTCGGCAACATTGACAAGAAGCAATCTGTCACCGCGCGCGGCAGTTCAAAGCGAGCGAGCGGCAAATGGATTCTTCGGGGCATGGGTGTCGTCTTTGTCATTGTCGGGCTCATCGTCACCTACCTCATGCTCCTACTGCCCTTGGTACGTGTTCACCGGGCCAAGTCGTGGATGCCCGTCCCCGCCACGGTCATCGCCAGCCGCGTCGTTACGCACCACGGCGACGACAGCACCACGTATAGCGTGGACATCCTGTACGAATACGACATGGACGGACGGACGTTGCGCAACAATCGCTATCATTTCATGACTGGCTCCTCGTCTGGGCGCGACGCCAAGCAAAAGATCGTCGATGCGCACCCGCCGGGCAAGGCCATTACCGCCTACGTCAATCCGGCGGATCCGTTTGAGGCCGTCATCGAGCGAGGCTACCCGGAGGATCTTTGGTTCGGCCTGATACCTCTGGTTTTTTTGGCGGCCGGCGCGGGCATGTTCGTAGGGAGCTTCTTCATCAACGCTAGACGGAGACGCGCGGATGGAATGACCTGGCTGCCCTCCACCGCGAGCGAGGAGCAGGTCATGCAACCGTTTTTCAGACAATCTGTCGCCACACATGGTCGCGTGAAACTCCGTGCCTCGACATCTCCATTCGGCAAACTGATTGGGATCATTCTCGGCGCCGTGCTCTGGAACTCCATCACGGGCGTATTCGTGACGATCGCCGTCAAAAGCCATCTGAATGGGAATCCGGAGTGGTTTCTTACGTTCTTCATCATACCGTTCGTTCTGATCGGCATCGGGTTCCTTGGCGGCATCGTGTATCAATGCTTGGCACTACTGAATCCGTCTCCCGTACTGGAAGTCAATACGGCGACTCCCATGCTGGGTGAAACCCTGACGGTCGATTGGCGGTTGCAGGGGCGGGTAGGTCGCATAGCGACGCTTACGCTTTCCCTGGTGGGCGAGGAACAAGCCACCTACCGGCGCGGCACCAACACGGTGACCGATAAACATGCCTTTTATGATGAAACCATCTTGGAAACATCCGACTTGGCCGAAATTTTCGGCGGCGGCCGTCTTGAAACGCTTATTCCCGCCGACGTGATGCACTCCTTGGATGCCGACAACAACAAGATCGTTTGGTCGCTCAAGGCGGTTGGCGATATCAAGCGATGGCCGGACATGAAGGCCGAATTCTTGCTGGTGGTGCGCCCCCTTGATCCGGAGACAATCTCTCATGCCTGACGCCTCGCTGAAACTCGAACTGCTGGACGAACGGACCGTCTTCCGCCCCGGGGAAACGATCGATGGCGTTGCCTCCTGGGAGATACCGGCTGATATTCGTCGAATGGAAGTGTGCCTTTGCTGGCACACCGAGGGGCGGGGCACGGAAGACGCCTCGGTGGTCGAGACCATCGGGTTTGACAATCCGTCCTCCGTAGATGCACAACCATTCCAGTTCACCGCGCCTCTCGGTCCCTATAGCTACGACGGACGCCTCATCGCGATTCGCTGGGCAGTGGAGTTGGTGGCGAAGGGGGTCGATGATCTCGCACGAGTCGATCTGACCATCTCGCCCACGCGGGAATCGTTCGCACTTCCGGCGAGGTAGGGGAAAACTCCGTGGTTGATATCCCGGCCTCCTGCAATCCTCTCCGTACCCGACGGCTTGAGCAATTGGCGTTTCGCCTTCCGCAAGATGCGACGCCGTTTGACTGGCCGCCGTTCTTGTCGCATCTACAGTCGACCAAAGCACGTTGCCGCGGAGCGATTGTCGGCCCCCACGGAAGCGGCAAGACGACCTTCCTCGTCGAATTGAAGCAGCGACTGGAGGCTCAAGGCAAGGAAGTCGTCTTGCTGTATACCAACCGCAATGGCGGACGGCGGATGCCCGCCGACTGGATTACCGCCTTGCGCCGGAGCAATGAGCAAACGCTTGTGATCGCCGACGGATACGACACGATTAGCGCCCTTGCACGTTGGCAACTCCGGCGAATCTATCGGCCTCGCGCCGGCCTGATTGTGACGGCACACCGGCGTTGCGCGCTGCCCACGCTTCTGGAAACCCATACATCCCAATGCTTGCTTGCTGCCCTGGTTGACGAACTCTTCAAAGACACGCCGGTGATGCCCCGCCCCTCCGACGCCACGCTCCAGCACCTCTATCAAACATGCCGGGGCAATCTGCGAGAAGTCTTCCGACGGCTCTATCACGAAAACTTCACCGTCACGCCGGGATAGTGCTTTCGTGATTCCAGGCCCAGGCGGCCCGCTGGAGCCGCGGCTCGTTCACCCAATTCACGCTAGCCCGGATTATTCATGATAGGCAGGGTGGGTCAAACAAGCCGCTTCTTTGGTGGGTCATCGGTCGCTATTGTCGGCGTCTTCCCAGGCGGGCGGCCATAAATCAGCTCGGTTGCGGCTTGTGCGGACCCACCAACGATTTACGCGACCTTGACCCACTCTACGTAGATGAATAATCCGGGT
>CAZASB010000236.1:0-7397 GCA_964487655.1 uncultured Planctomycetaceae bacterium | reverse complement strand
TCCTACATTTTTATGTCCCCATTCGCCCCGTCGCGTTTTTGAATCTCAAACCTCAATTCTCGCGATTCCTTCGCCGTCGTTGGAGTACCATGCTCAGGCCGCCAAGCAACAGCAGAAGGCCAGTCGACGGTTCGGGCAACAGCGTGATGACGAGGGCATTGAGATAACCGTACTCATTCACACCGGTCGAGATGGCCAGTGTAATCAGGCCGTCCTCATCGGGGCGAACGAAATCCCAATACAGTATCTCCCCGGTCAGATAGCCATCCTGGTAAGCGTTGAAGTGCTGGCCGTTATGGTCACTGTCAGCGTATTGGCCGTTGACCGTCACGTCCTGCCACCGTGGCAACGCTTGCTGACTGCGCGAGGCCGACATCTCAAACCGATACCATTGCCAGCCTTCCGGCTCCGGAAGGCCTTCAAACGTCAATGTGCCGGTCTGTGCGGCGAGCGCGTCTCCCAGCCAAATACTGTCATTACTGGCCTCGGCAAGGATGGGATGGGTGATAGCAATTTTCCCGGTCTGATCGGAGGAGTCGGCGGTGTTGGTCCACGTTCCGCCAATCGTGACCGTCGCGCCTGTCGGCACGCCGTCCGGGTCGTACAGGGCAATCGGCCCGGTCATGCCGGCGTCGATCGTGTTCCACTTGCTATATGCGCCGGGCACATGAACATTGCCGGCGTCGATGAAGATTTGCGGCTCAAACTGCGTGACCACCAAGGCATTCAAATAGGCGTCGCCGATGTCCCGGCTGACCGCCAAGGTCAAGGTTCCGTCCGTTGGGCGCGCCCGCCACAGCAGGATCGTTCCGTTTGTATAGCCGTCGACGTACGCTTTGAAATTCTCGCCCGTGTGGTCGCCGTCGGCTTGCACGCCGTTGAGCGTGACGGTCTGCTCTCGCACACCAGTGGAAAGATCGCGTGACGCCGACATTTCCACCCGATACCAGGCGTCGGCTAGTCCGTCGAGCGTCAAGGTTGCCGTGCTTTTCTGATGCAGCAGATACATGTAATCGTTGGTGGCCTCGGCGAGAATGGTCCCCGCGTAGGCGCCAACGGGAATGTTAGCCGAGCTGTTCGTCCAGCCACTGTCAAGCGTGGCGGTCACGCCTGTCGGTACGCCAACCGGATCGTAGAGGGCAATCGGGACGCCCGACATGCCTGCATGAACCGTGTTCCACTTGCTTTCAGGGCCGAACACGCCGGCATTACCGGCGTCGATAAAGATTTGCGATTGCGCCTCGGGAATCGCGCCGATCGCGTCGTAGTAAACCGTGCCGTTCCATATTCGCGGAGCGTACACGTTTGACGCGCTGCCGACTGCAAACGGGTGAGAAACAACGCCATTTCCCAAGTCCAATTGGAGACCCAAGCCCTCGCCGCCGTACGTTACCGGCATATTCGGATAGTGCACAGGGTTCGTATAGGCAAGATTCCCGCTTTCATAGGTCACGTACACGCCAGTCGTCGTTCCGGGGGGAAGATAAAGATCGTGAATGTCGACGGGTGTCGCCTTCGTCTGTCCCTGTCCAGTAATGCCCCAGATGACCGAGTGCAATGTCCAGCCTGCGGAGCTGGTTTCGTGACCTGCATAGGTTTCCGGTCTCGTGTAAACACGTAGCGTCCTGTTGCCGGAGGTATCTTCGGTGTGGATGTCCAGGGAATTGATTCGCACCGGGTCGTCGAACGTCGTCACGTCGAACATATTCCCGCTCCCGGTACTCGTTTTGTTGTACAGCGTGGTGATTGATGCGCCGGAGGCATATCCGCACAACGCGACCACGGCGGCAAGAATCGACGGTAGAAGGGTTCGCAGAGTCATGGCAATACTCGTCATGGCAATACTCCTTGTCTTAAGTTTCTGATTGCATTGCAGTATAACCTGGGCGACTATCGGTTGTCAAACGACCTGCTCCAAGGTCCGAGGAAGCCGGGCGGGGCTCTCGTTGCGACGCAAAACGGTCCTTCTTCGCCGGCTGCTTGCCGCGCATAGACCGCCGAGGGCCAGCAACATCCATGTGGAGGGCTCGGGCACGCCGGATGCGTAATTCGCCCACACTTCGGAGCGGCTAAGGGCCCGGTCCCAAACGACCACCTCGTCAAATACGCCGTAGAGACCCAAGCCGCCGTAATACGTGGCCAAGTCTGGCCGATGACCAATGGTCAGCCAATCGCCGACGTCGCCCTGCCACGTGGTCATGCTCTCGATCTCCAGCTCGCCGTCCAGATACACCTGAACCTTCGCGCCGTCGGCGCTGTCGTCACGAACGACGGTCAGGTGATACCACTGGTCAGGCTCAAGCACCTGAGTTCCGTAACCGCCGGTGGAGATACTACCGCCGAAATACAGCTTCCCCGTGTCATTCCCTTCTCCCTGCCCCCCGATGAACACACAATCGCGCCGGTCGGTGTCGTTAGCGCTATCGCCGCGTCCGAACAGGTACTGAAGCCGGCGGTCCGTCCATGCGCTGACCGTCGACTTGAACCACATTTGCAGGCTGTACTCGCCGGCGCCAATCCCGGCCGTGGTGTTTAGCGACGTGTATTGCACGGCGCCGTTGCCCGTAACGCCGACGGCCACATTGGCTGGCGCCATGCCATACAGCGAGTTGCCCGGTCGCGGGCCAGGCGTTTCCAGGGTTCGAGTTCCCACGAAGTCGCCGTTATACTGGATCGGGGGGGCGGCATCCGCAGCCGTGGTCCTGCCCACGGGCTCATTGAGTCCCCAGTAAATGGTGGGCTCGGTAGTGAGTGTCTGGTAGGCGTGAGAGGATAACGATTGTTTGGAGATGACCAGATTGTCGAATCCTGCCGTCGTACTATTACGTATGGATACGAAACGAGCCGCCGTAATGGCATCGACGGAATTACCGTGAAACGC
Source organism: uncultured Planctomycetaceae bacterium (assembly GCA_964487655.1). Taxonomy (GTDB): domain Bacteria; phylum Planctomycetota; class Planctomycetia; order Pirellulales; family Thermoguttaceae; genus PWXP01. The sequence goes on along the minus strand of CAZASB010000236.1, from coordinate 4,516 downwards.
CAAGTCGCTGAAGGTAGCCACTGGGCTGGAGATCGGCGCGCTAGTCAGCTCCGGCTGCGATGCGCCCAAATCATAGATGTTTACCGAGTACTTCTTAGAGTAGAGATCGTGATCGGCGATAAACCGATACCAGTTACCGCCCGTGACGCCGGTGGCCGCTACCTCCGTCGCTCCGTTGTACGCGGCGAATTGGACCGCCGTGCCCGCGCCGATGGGCGAAAAACCAAAACGGCTTGCCGTGTTGTTCTCATAGTCGCCGGAAAAAGAATAAAACAAATCGCCGCCGAGCGCTACATTCGACTGCGCGGAGAGATTTGCGGTCCAACTATTGGGCGCGAGGATGTCGACGGAAAGCCGCAGCACCCCCTCGCTCACACTGGAGCCAATCTTCTGGTAGGCATAGCCGTAGTGTTGAGGATTCGGGGTCATGTTCGAAAACGCCACATACTGGTTGCCGCTACTGCCGGGATCGGCAACCGTAATGGGCTTGGTGCCCGTATGCCGCCGGAACCAACTGTCCTGCCCTTCGCCATTTTGTGTGGTCGGAACGAGGTTGCCAAGCTGATAGGGCAAGGACGTGGTCAAACCCCCGATTGGCCCCACGCTGGTGCGCGTGCTGAAGTCGTTTTCGTACAAGACAATTGCCGACGCGTCCGCTGGTGCGGCCATGAGCGGCAGTAGGACGATTGCGAGGAACACGAACGGGCGCCGCATGACTTCATCCCCTTTTTTCGAGACAAGGACTGCCAGGGCAGAAACACCCCTCTCGGTTATTCTAATCCAATTGGAATCCGCGTCAACTATAAAATCTCAATTATGCTCGTCCGCTCGCCCCAAAGACGATCGTCAATCACTCGCGTGGCGCACGCGAAAGAACCGTAAAGCCGCCCGAGTAACCGTAAAGCCGCCCGAGTATCTGGAAGCCGACGGTTTACACACGCACGGGGCATGAAAACCGTCACCTCCGGGCTCGCCCCGGAGGATATGTGCTGGCCAGCTACAAATAAGCTTATTTCTTGAATAGTTCGTTCATCGCCTTGACGGTTTCGTCCACCAGGATTTGCCCCCCCTCGGGGCCGACGGCGTTCTCGCGGATGCCGGCGCTGTAGCTCCCGCGGGGAATCGCGTCGGCCGTGGGAAGGTAGTATCCATGGTCCTTCACCTGGCCCGCCAGTTGGATGAGCACGGTTTGCGTTGCCGGGCTTCGACCGAGCATTTGCACGCCATAGTCGACAAATAGCTCAAACGGGTTGGTGGCAATGGCTACGTCGCCAATTCGTAGGACGTGCAATTCAGTGGCATACTGTCCCTCGCCCCGTTGTTGGGCGTCGTACCGATCGACGACGTATTGAAGCGCGTCGCGGCGTCGCCACTCCACGCTGGTAATGGCGTCGCCCTTGGCGCTGAGTGCTTCAATCTCGCTCTTGGCGGCCGCGTAGTCGGCCTCGGGCACCTCGCGCGTGGGTAGGTCCAGCCGCTTGACCACGTGGGCCAAGGGCATGTCGGCGTGAACGTCTTTTCTCGCCACCGGTAAAACGTCGCTGATCGCCCGGGCGATCCGGTACCCCAACTCTTGAGTGTGCGTTCGGCCGTGCAAACGCTCCATGCGAGCTTCCGCCGACTTATTCACCAGCACGCTCGGCGACATGTCGCCGGCCGGGCCGCAGAAACCCAGTACGCACGCGTCGCTGCCGTGTTCGGCGGCGATGAGTTCTCGCACGTCGTGCCAGAAGTCGCCGCTCACTTGCGCGCCGCCTTGCGATTGCGCGGGGCACCAGACCGCGGCCAGGACGGCTAGCAGCTTGTCCTCCTGGTCGAAGAAGTAGAGACAGTCTACTCCGTGATTCTCGTGGTTCTCCAGCCCGCGGAACGAGGGCGTATCGACCTTGCCATACATTTGGGCCGTGCCGTTGTCGTAGACGGCTCGTCGGCATTGGGCCACCACGGCATGGCCGAGGCCGAAGGCCATCGTCGCGCGACGCCGACCCGTCCACGCCTGCTCGGCCGCCTCGGCCGTCTGCTTGTAGATGTGTTCAAGGCAGTCTCGCGGTTGCACGGCGTCGCCCGGAATCATATATCGATCCTGCAGCAGGACCGGCGAGCAGTGGGTGTGCGTACCGGCCATGACCAGCTTGTCCAGATCGAACCCTGCCAAACGGCTCCCCAGATACTTGCGCAGTCCATCCTGAACACCAGGCCGGATTACGCACAGGTCGCAGGCGATGAGAATGGCCTGATCGATTACCTTGTCGCCTTCGCGCGATTCCAGTGCAAGCACAACGGCCTTCAGGGGACTGTGTACTCGCTGACTGAAGCGGATATTGGTGTGCCCGGTGAGCGGAGCCGCGCCGGACGGAGTAATATCGGCCGTGGCCGCGCCAACGTAAAGTTCCGCCGACCATGCGGTTGGGGCAGTGACCGGAACAAGCGCGAAGGACACGGCGACGGCGAATACAAATAGGGAGGGCAATCGCATGAAATCGTTTCTCCTGAGAGGCGAGCGTTTGTTGTTGTGTTTGCGCGGTTGTGTTACGTGCAACTGGCCGGCGGGCGTGGGCGCCATCGGTGAGTGATGGATTGAAAGCGGCGTCAAGCCGCCGCACTCCAAAGGCGTCGGCCACGCCGTCTAAGCGGCAGTAGGCAAAGGGCGGCGAGCGCAAACAGGGCAAACGCGCTCGGTTCCGGAATCGTATGGTACAAGCCACGCACCTCCTCGGCCGTGAGCGCCCGCCCCCATACGGCTACCTCGTCCATCAGACCGTTGAGGCCGTAGTCCGCAAAAATGCCATAGTTCGCCCGCTCGCCAATGACCATGTACTCGCCGTCGTATGTGTAGCTCCCGCTGTCGAGCGGATCGTTCTTGTAGATTTCCAACTCGCCGTTCAAGTACACCGAAACGTCTCCGTCCGGGTTTCGCGTAAAGACCACATGATACCACTCGTCGTGAGTAATTGGGGTTACCGTGGTCAACGGCCGGCCCTCCGACCCGTCGCCGTCGTCGGTTGCCGCCGTCGCGCCTCCGCCGTTCAAGTCCCAGCTTATGTAGGCCAGTCTGGGAGAAGTAACGCCATAGCCCGAGAAGCTCAGATTGTCGGGAAGCTGCCACTGCTGTAAGAGATTCGAGTTGCTCACATTGGCCGGGTCGCCGTGCGACCGTGCGAAGAAGTAGTTCAACGACTGGCTCAAGGTACTGGGGTCGCTCGGCTTGTACAAGGCAATCTCGCTGGTCGATTTAACCCACATCTGAACACTGTAGTTGTCGACGGGCACGCCGGCGGTCTTCAATCCGTCGTAGCCCATGGCGCTCCCCTTGACGGACGCCATCGCATTGCCGCGAATACCGGCATCGCTCGTGGTGGGCCAGCCAATCCCGCTCCGGTGAACGCCAAACCCCTCATTCTTGCCGCCAAGCAGCATGGCCGTATCGGCGGCTTTGTTCGTGGCGTTGTCGTCGTAGCTGGCGACCGCGTCTTCGAACTGCCAATAGAGCACCGGGTTGGTATCAGCCACGTGGCGCACGTACTCGTGCCTCGGATCGGAAACGACGATATTATCGAACCCTACCGGCGACGCATTGCCGAACGATGCGATACCCAGCGTGGTAATGCCGTTCAGGTCGACAGGGTTGCTGCCCATGTTGCGGCGGAAGCCCATGTCGGTAAAGCTCTGGACGGGGGTTGCGGGAGTTGCCGTCGAGAGCGTCGGCTGCCCAGCGCCCATATCGTAAACGTCGACTGAGTAGGTGTTGGAATACAGGTCGAGGTCGGCAATGAACCGGTACCAGTTGTTGCTCGTGACTGACGCAGCTCCGCCAACCTGAGCCATGCCACCTGAGCCGTCGCCATCGCGAGCGCCAAACTTGACCTCTGTGTTGGTTGTTCCCCGATAGCCGTACCAACTTGCTGTTTGCTGGAAAAACAGCGTGGGGTCGGTGGTAACAAGTGAGCCCGCGTAAAAATCGTCGTCGCCCAGCATGACGAGAGACGTTCTGGAGGTTCCTGTCCACCCAGTGGGTGCCAGCACATCCGCCGAAATGCGAACAACACCTTGGTTGATCTCCGAGCCAATCGGCTGCAAGGCATAAGCATATTGGCTCGCGGTGGTGCCGAACTGTGCGTACTGGTTGCCAGTGTTGTCGGCCACAGTCACCGCCAGTGTACCAGTATTGCGCCGGATCCAACTGTCCTGGGTGCCCGTGGTATCGTTCACTGCACCAATGAGGTTGCCGACGGAGTAACCGTATGTCGTCGCTCCTCCAATCGCTCCCAGACTGGTGCGGGTAGTGAAGTCATTCTCGTACAACACAAGCGGCGCGGCCTCGGCGGACGCGACCGCCAGCGATATCAGCGCCAGCACGATCAGCAGGATTCGACATTTCATGGCTCTATCCTCGTTTCGGAAAAGAAAACCAAGCGGAAAACAATATATGCTCAACACAGTCATAATCCTGCGGTTTTCGCGCGGCTGACCAAACCGCCGTGTTGGCAACGACAGCCAGCACAACTACAATCCTAAT
>CAZASB010000235.1:0-7501 GCA_964487655.1 uncultured Planctomycetaceae bacterium | reverse complement strand
ATAAAATTACAACATCCAAAAACCGTGTCAACCCCAACTTTTTGACAGCCCAGGATTAGCCTGACCACACGGCGGTCGGAAGACGTTTTCGTATCTAAGTCCTTGTGAAGCCACATGTTAGATCAACTGAGTGGTCGTTGCGCGCCGACCGGTCGAATGTGTGTTCGAAAAACGTAACCGTTCACGGGGCGGCGCAGGCAGTTTTCGCCGCTGTATGCGAAGGGGACAGTCCCATTTTGCGGCGGAAACGGTGGATCATTGGGAAAGAACGCCCTTTGTGCCGCGAAAATTGGGACAGTCCCCCTGTGAACGGTTACCGAAAAACAGTGTTCGACAATTCCCAACCTTTTGCCACGAAACGGTTTACGACCGTTTTTCCGGTCCCGAAAGCCGGCGGCCGACAGCGACTGTTCGAAAAACGCAAACCGTTTGACAGTAACAACTTACGCAAGCTTCGCCCAATAAACGAACACTCGAACATACCTCAAGGGCGGACTGAAAACTCATGGCTAGCGAGTCACAAACCCTCTTACGGGGGAAGCCGTGTGACAAGCAAGGACGGAAGAACCCTCTTAGCCGCGATAGTTCGCACCGGGATGGACCGTTCCGCAGCCCCCTCATGCGATGTGTTCCCTAGGCGGCAGTTAGGACGTCCCCTTGGCGGCCCGCTCGTCGTCTTCTAAGATGGTTCGTTTGAATCAAACCGTCGCCAATTAGGGTACGAGGAAGGAGACTATTCGTGTTGCAGGTGGAAACGAAGCTGCCGTATAAGGTTGCCGACCTCTCGCTGGCCGAGTGGGGCCGTAAGGAAATCGAACTGGCCGAGAACGAAATGCCCGGCCTTATGGCTACCCGGAGGAAGTACGGGCCGCATAAGCCATTGGCCGGCGCGCGGGTAACCGGTTGCCTGCACATGACCATCCAAACGGCCGTTCTCATCGAGACGCTTCGCGAGTTGGGTGCCCAGGTGCAGTGGAGTAGCTGCAATAAGTTCTCAACGCAGGACCACGCCGCCGCCGCCATTGCCGCCACGGGGGTACCCGTTTTCGCATGGAAAGGCGAGACCGACAAGGAATACTGGTGGTGCGTGAAGCAAACCATGATCTTCCCCGACGGCAAGGGGCTCAACCTGATTGTCGACGATGGCGGCGATGCCACGCTTCTGGTCCATCGCGGTTGCCAGGTCGAGGACGATCCGACGATTCTCGACAAGCCCACCACGAACAACGAGCTTCGCATCATCAACGAGTTGCTACGCGAGACGCTCGAAGAAGACCCGCAATACTGGCACAATATCGCGAAGGAGTGGGCCGGCCTTTCCGAGGAGACCACCACGGGCGTCCATCGCCTGTATCAGATGCATGAACGGGGCGAGTTGCTCGTACCAGCCATCAACGTGAACGATTCGGTGACCAAGAGCAAGTTCGACAACCTGTACGGTTGCCGCGAGTCGCTGGCCGACGGGATCAAGCGAGCGACTGACGTCATGATTGCCGGCAAGGTGGTTGTGGTATGCGGCTACGGCGACGTGGGCAAGGGCTGCGCCGACTCGATGCGAAGCTATGGCGCCCGCGTGATTGTGACCGAGGTCGATCCAATTTGTGCATTGCAGGCGGCCATGGAGGGTTTCGAGGTCACGACGATGGAAGAGGCTGCGTCGCGCGGGAATATCTTCGTCACCGCCACCGGCTGCTGCAACGTCCTTCGCGGCGAGCATTTCGAGCGCATGCCGCATGACGCCATCGTGTGCAACATCGGACACTTCGACATCGAAATCGACGTAGCCTATCTCGAAAACCACCCGAAGGCCACGAGAGATCGTATCAAGCCTTTGGTCGACCGGTACACGTTCCCTGACGGCCACTCCGTCATTCTACTGGCCGAGGGGCGGCTGGTGAACTTGGGCTGCGCGACCGGTCATCCGTCATTTGTCATGTCGAACTCGTTCACCAACCAGGTGCTTGCCCAACTCGCCTTGTGGCCCCAATCGGACAAATACCCGGTTGGCGTCCATACCCTGTCGAAGGAACTCGACGAAGAGGTCGCCCGGCTGCACCTGGACAAGCTCGGCGCGAAGCTCGAACGGCTCACGACCGAGCAAGCTGAGTACCTGGGCATTTCGCCGACAGGTCCGTTCAAGCCGGACTACTACCGCTATTGAGCATTCCTGGTGGGGCGCCGGCCAGCTTCGGCCATGTGCTGCCGACGCTCATCTCGCGAATTGGCCCGGAGGCTTTCCAGGGCTTGTTCGCGAGGATGCCGCGACCTCGCCCCCACCCTACAAGAAATCAACCATGCCTGAAATTCATGCCTTTCGTGGAATCCGTTACAACCTTGGCCATGTCGGTGCCCTGAGCGATGTTGTGGCGCCGCCATATGACGTGATCGACCCCGAGTACCAGCAGGCGCTGTACGACCGGCATCCGAACAATGTGGTCCGCCTGATTCTCAACCGCGTGGAGCCCGGCGACGACGACGAAGTGAACAACCGCTACACGCGTGCCGCTCGGTTTCTTCACCGTTGGCGGGCCGATGGCGTTCTGTTCACCGAGGCCGATCCTGCCCTGTACGTTTACCATCAGACGTTCGAGCATCTCGGCGTTTCGTATACGCGGCGCGGGTTCATGGCGCGCATGCGTCTCTCGCCGTTCGGCGAGGGGCTCGTGTTTCCGCACGAGCAAACCTTGCCTGGCCCGAAGATCGACCGGCTCATGCTTATGACCACATGCAAGGCGAACCTTAGCCAAATCTTCGGTCTCTACCCAGATTCGGAGACCGAGGCGCAGCGCATGCTCGACGACGCCGTGATTGATCAGACGCCCCTAGAGGCTACTGATCGACTGGGGATCGTGCATCGGCTGTGGCCCGTGACCGACATCGACCTGATTGCAGGCGTGGCGGCCGTGATGGGGCCGAAGCCCGTGTTCGTGGCCGACGGTCACCACCGCTACGAAACGGCCTGCGAGTATCGCGAGCATCAGCGGCAGGCTGGCATGACGCCCGACCACGGCGCCAACTTCGTGCTGACCATGTTCGTGGCCATGGAGGATCAGGGCCTGATCGTGCTGCCCACGCACCGTTTGTTTCGAGGTATCCCCGAGGTCTCCGCCGAGGAACTGGCGGCGCGGCTGGGCGATCGTTTCACGTGCAACTCGGCCGGTGAAGGGCCCGAGGCCGCCGACGCGATTTGGGAGGAAATCGAGACGCGCGGCGACCAGGGGACGCTCGGCCTGTTCACGACCAAGGACCATCGCTGGACATTGGCCACCGTAACGCCTTCCGGCCGGGCCCGCATGGCCGAGATTGCCAATGATCACAATCCCGAGTGGCAATCGCTCGGGGTAGCCCTGCTACACCGTCTGTTGATAGACGACTGCTTTGCGCCCGATCCTCCGCAAGAGCTTCCAAAGCCCGACTACATACATCGGATCGACGAGGTGGTTTCCGGTCTCCGCTCCGGCGAGTTCCCGCTGGCCGGCCTAGTCATGCCAGCCACGGTGGAAGACGTTCGTAACCTCAGCCTAATGGGCGAACGCATGCCGGCCAAGAGCACGTACTTCTTCCCGAAGCTGGCAACCGGCCTAGTCATCAATCCGCTGGAATAGTCTCCCCAATCCCGGGCCCTGTGCCAATTGTTCCGTGTTTCACGTGGAACGGGTTTACACGAGCTGCGGAGACCGGTCAAACTGGGAGTTTCACGTGAAACGGGGCAAATCGCCGACTCACACATGCCGCAAACTGGCATTCCCTCAGTGCCCCGCCACCCGGTACAATCTCCACCCGGACAAGTCGCGAGCCGGACTGAGTTTTTGCAGGATGGGTCAAGATCGCGGAACCTTGGCAGGCCGGTGCTGGCGATACCCAACGCGTTCGCACATCGGACGCCGGGACTAGGCCGCCCGAGGCGACTGATTGACCGACCAGCAGCACTGGCATGGAGGCCGGTTGTGGTTCGTGTTGTATGCGTGGCAAACCAGAAGGGAGGGGTCGGAAAGACCACGACCGCGGTCAATCTGGCCGCCGGTTTGGCCCATTCCGGCGCGCACACCCTACTGGTCGACCTCGACCCGCAATGCAACGCTACCACCGGCATGGGCCAGCGGCCGTCGGATAGTCATCCGCTGGTCGCCTGCACACCCATCCGCCAGGGCGTTGTGGAAACAGCGGTTTCCGGGCTGGAACTGCTGCCCGGCAGCCGGAGCTTTCGCCATATCGAGTTGCTCACTCGCGATGACGAACAGCAGGCCGACCGGCTTCGTGAGCATTTGGGTCGGGGTTTCAGTGCCTACGACTTCGTGCTCCTGGACTGTCCGCCGTCGCTGGGGCAGCTCACCAAGACGGCGCTGGCCACGTCCACCGAGGTGCTCATGCCCATCCAGTGCGAATACTTCGCCATGGAGGGGCTCACGCAAATGATCGAGATCATTCGTGAGGTCATCGCCCGCGGACGGCACCAACTCGAGTTCGGCGGCATCCTGCTGACCATGTACGACCAGTCGCTGGACCTGACCAGCGAGGTGGACAAAGAGGTTCGAGAGTATTTCGGAGAGGTAGTATATCAAACGGTGATCCCACGCGACGTACTGGTCGCGGAGGCGCCGAGTCATGGAAAACCCGTTCTCGACTACGCTCCACGGTGCCGCGGCGCCCTGGCGTACGTTGAGCTTTGCATGGAGGTCATCGACGGTGAATCAAGCTAGACGCCTGGGGCGAGGGCTGGAGGCCCTTCTCGGACAGATTCCGCTACGCGCCGAACCGCAATCGCAGCCGGCCGCTTCATCGCCACATATCGCACTACCGCCCGAACCCGAGGCAAATCTCGAACCGCCACTCGACCACGCCGCCGCGGCCGTACCGACTCCGGCCATCGCGCCGCAGTCCAGCCCAGGCGCGACCTGGGTCAGCGTCGAGCTGATCGAAAGCAATCCAGCGCAGCCCCGTCAGGAGTTCGACCCCGAAGAGATCAAATCGCTGGCCGAGAGCATCGCCACCCACGGCGTCTTGCAGCCGGTGGTCGTTCGCCGGTTCGACGACCACTATCAACTCGTCGCCGGCGAACGCCGACTCCGCGCCGCGCGCGAAGCCGGAAAGGTCGATGTCCCGGTTCACATTGTCGATGTCGATGACCGTCAACTGGCCGAGCTGGCGATCGTCGAAAACCTCCAACGCAAGGATCTCAACGCGCTGGAAAAGGCGGCCTCCTTCCAGCGATATCTGGAGGAATACGGCGGTACGCAGGAGGAACTGGCTCGGCGACTGAGTATCGACCGCTCGACCGTGGCCAACCTGATTCGCTTGCTGGAACTGCCCACGGCCGTGCAGGATGCACTCCGCAAAGGGCAAGTGACGCAAGGCCATGCCCGGGCACTGCTACCCCTGGGCGACGAGCGAGAGCAAATCGAGTTCTGCGAGCGGGTGCAGCGCGAGCGCCTCAGCGTTCGCCAGACCGAAACACTGGTTCAAGAGACCATTGCCGCCGCCGACCAGGAGCCGCTGGGCGTGATTGATCGGAACGGCAAGCCTTCCCGCTCCCGCACGGTACGGACCGAGCACGTGCGAAAATTGGAGCAAGAGCTGAAGGCGGCCCTCGGTATGAAAGTAACCCTGACGCACAACGCCAAGGGCCGCGGCAAACTGGTCGTCTACTTCGCCAACCACGACGAGTTCGACCGCCTCCGACGCCACGTCACCGAACCCCTGACTGAGTCGGCCAAGGCAGGGTGAGAAGGTCGTCATCATTGCCAGCGAGCCGGTAGTCACCCCCGACCGGCAAGTATGCATGGCGATCGTCGAACTGCCTCTCACGCTCCTCGGCCACAAGAACCGGGGAGAAGATACACTGCCGAAACGACAGTGCCACCCCGTCTTTTTCCGCCTGAAGGCGGCACTACAAACTTTCGCGACCTTGTTCCGGCCTATGAATTATGGCGGCTGGGGGCGAATCACCTGGCGCGGGGCGCAAAGAAAACCGCCGGCCCCCAAGATGAATGGGAGCCGGCGGGTCGATTCGGGGAACTTGTCATGGTACGAACCGGGCCATGTTGACTGATTCGAGGGTTCCCCGCCCCGAATCTCGGTTGCCCGGATCAATACATGTCTTCGCCGCCGTGGCCCGAGTGAGCCGGAGCGTCGTTTTCCTTCGGCTTGTCGGCCACGAGGGCTTCGCTGGTCAGTAGGAGCGTGGCGACGCTCAGGGCGTTGTTCAGGGCGGTTCGGGTGACCTTGGTCGGGTCGATAACGCCCACCTTGACTAGGTCCTCGTATTCGTCCTTGGCTGCGTTGTAGCCAACGTTGCCCTTCATCTCGCTGACCTTCTCGCACACGATTCCGCCGTCTTGTCCCGCGTTCGCGGCGATTTGCGTCAGCGGCGCGCGGCAGGCACGCAGAACGATCTTGTAGCCGACTACCTCGTCGCCGACGAGGCCTTCGGGCGAAACGGAGCCGGCTGCCCGAAGCAGGGCCACGCCGCCACCGGGGAGAATACCCTCTTCAACCGCGGCGCGGGTCGCGTGCAAGGCGTCCTCGACACGGGTCTTCTTCGTCTTCATTTCGCTCTCGGTCGAAGCGCCCACGTTGATCTTAGCCACGCCACCGGCCAGTTTCGCAAGTCGCTCTTCGAGCTTCTCGCGATCGTAGTCGCTCGTGGTGTTCTCGATCTCGCGGCGAAGCTGCTCGATGCGACCCTTGATTTCGGCGCTCTTGCCGGCACCTTCGATGATCGTCGTGTTGTCCTTGTCGATTACGATCTTCTTGGCACGCCCGAGATCGGCCACTGTCATGTTCTCGAGCTTTCGTCCGAGGCTCTCGAACAGGGCCGTGCCACCGGTCAAAATGGCAACGTCTTCGAGCATGGCCTTGCGGCGGTCGCCGTAGCCGGGCGCCTTTACAGCGCAGACCTTCAGCGTGCCACGCAACCGGTTGATTACCAGCGTGGCCAGGGCCTCGCCGTCGATGTCCTCGGCCATGATCAGCAGCGGCTTGCCCGAGTTCACCACGGCCTCGAGCACCGGCACAAGTTCCTTTACGTTGGAAAGCTTCTTTTCGAAAATGAGAACGTAGGCGTCTTCGAGCACGCATTCCATGCGTTGCGGATCGGTGACGAAGTAGGGCGACAGGTAGCCGCGGTCGAACTGCATGCCTTCAACCCACTCAACCTCGGTGGCGAGACTCTTGCCCTCGTCGACCGTGATGACGCCGTCCTTGCCAACGCGCTCCATGGCGTCGGCCAGAAGGTTGCCAATCTCCTCGTCGTTGTTCGACGCAACGCTGCCAACCTGGGCCATCTCCTTCTTGTCCTTCACAGGGATGGACATCTTCTTCAACTTGGCGACGATGTCTTCGGCCGCGCGTTCCATACCCCGCTTCAGTTGGATCGGATTGACGCCGGACACAACGGCTCGTAATCCCTCGTTGAAGATCGCCTCGGCCAAAATGGTGGCCGTGGTGGTGCCGTCGCCGGCGACGTCGCTGGTCTTCGAGGCGACCTCGCGGACCATGCGGG
>CAZASB010000234.1:6387-7517 GCA_964487655.1 uncultured Planctomycetaceae bacterium | reverse complement strand
TTCCGCAGCAATTCCTTCGCACATTATTTCGCTCCTTCATGCAATTGTGGCAGGCCCCGTGGCTTGGTATTGCAAAATCCTTGCCTGAATGCATAATGTCCCTGTAATGAATCTCACTTATTTCAAGCGATACCGCATGGAGATCGACCTTGCCAGGCGGGAATTGGAGATCCCACCGGTGAGGCCCGGGTATCGCTTCGTGCCTTGGGACGACTCGCTCCTGGACGCCTGCGCCAAGGCAAAATACCTTTGCTTCCGCGACGAGATCGACGTAAACGTGTTTCCGTGTCTCGGCGAGCTGGAGGGCTGCCGCCGCCTGATGAACGAAATCCGTCGAAAGCAGGGCTTCCTGCCAGGCGCCACCTGGCTGGTCACCTACCAGCCCGACCAACGCGGACGAGCCGATCTGTGCGGCACGATTCAAGGCGTGCGCGACCGTCGCGGCTTGGGGGCAATTCAAAACGTGGGCATCACGCCCGCTCATCGCGGCACGGGTTTGGGTACGAACCTGATCCTTCACTCGCTCGAAGGGTTTCGCCAGGCCGGATTGCTCCAGGTATACCTCGAGGTCACTTCACAAAACACTGGCGCAATCCGGCTCTACCGACGGCTCGGCTTTCAGGTTACGAAGACCGTGTACAAGGCCGTTGAGGCGATCCCTGCGTAGCTCGCATAATCCCGGACCGATTGGCGGCCGGACGTTGGCCTACCGTGATGCATCCACCTTCTTCACCCCGGTCCCCTTACACTCCGGGCAAGTCTCCTTGTGGATATAGTTGCCCTTGCAAATTGGGCACGGCACGCGAATGGCGATTCGTTGCGTAATCTTCTGTCCCGAAGCCGGATTTACCCCGACAACCTGGTAACGATAGTCGCGAACAGTCCCCCTGGCACAATGCCGGTTGGGGCATTTCTTGTAGATAACGCCCTTGCCATCGCACGCTTTGCACGGTTCGTCGTTCCCCGACGCAGTATCTGGCAAGATGGCATCTTCAGAACCGTTATCGTCGGAGTCGTCGAGCAACTCGCTCAGTCGGCGCTGGCCGTTTGGGAATAGTTCCGGGTTATCGCGTCGAAGGCTCTCAAACCCTTGCGTTTCGTTCTGCCGAATCGGTCTCCCCAACTCGGCC
>CAZASB010000234.1:0-6287 GCA_964487655.1 uncultured Planctomycetaceae bacterium | reverse complement strand
CCGAATCGGTCTCCCCAACTCGGCCAAACGCTTCTCCGTCTTGGCCTTCACAAGCGCACTGGTAAGGTCGGGGTGCGCTCGTTCGTACCAATGCGCGGCGCGCTCCAGCCAGGCCGGAGCCGTCTCCTGACCGGTCGCCTTGGCGAAATCCCACCAGGCATCGGCCAGTGCAATTTGGGCCTTCGCGTCTTCGGGCTCACCCTGCAACTCATGCTCGGCCAGGGCTTTGATATCCGGCTCCGATCCCTTGGCCAAGTACGGCAACCCCTGATCCCAGTCATCACAAACGAGGCAATGCCATCGCCCAACAATCGTGTTGGCCGCCTCGTCGTTTGGATTCGAATGCAATTTGGCACGTGCCGTTTGCACTTCGTTCCAACGCTCTTGAATCGCTTTCACCTCTTGACGACGCTGTCGCGCTTCGCCGCGAAAGGGACGGCCCGCGGAGCATTGGCAAGCTTGGCACACGACCGCCGAAAGAGAATCGGCCAGATCGAATCGCTGTTCGTCCAAGGCATTGTCGATGATCGCGGCCGAACCGACCAGCAATGCCCGAATCTGATCTTCGTTGGTCACCTTCTCGGCCATGCCGTTGAGCAGGTGGGCCTGCGCTCCGAGCCGGTCGATTTCGAACCCCTCGGCAATCTGATCCACCAGTTGCAGCGTGCGCATTGTCTCACCCACTTCGGCAGCCAGTTCGGAGGCTCGACGCAGTAGAACGAAACGCTCCGCCGCGGTCTCAACCTTCTCGGCCTGAACGGCCATGCGACTGGCCATTGCCAGCTTCTGGTTAGGATTTCGCGCGGTCGCCGTATTGTAGATGTCCTCGATCGTACGCCGAACTTCCTGTTGCTCGGCAAGGGCAGGAGGGGAGAGCTTCTCAATCGTCTCCGGTGCGACTTCTTCCTGCACGCTCTCCTCGACGATCGGTTCCGAGTCTTCCTTCGCGCCGGCCGCAGCGACCACAACCGGTGCCTCCTGTTCCGCGGGATCGTCGCGGAACATGCGACGGGGAATCTCGAATCGCACGGTGCCATCTTGCCCCAACGCCGCCCCAGGCAAGGAAAGCCGCAGATAATCGGCCGCGTCCACCGGACGTTCAAATACGAGTACGTCGCGCAACGGCTCGCCGCCAAAGAGCGATACTTCACGCTGCTGCCCCTCGACAATGCCTCCGGAAAACAGCTTCACCAGATAAGGGGTCTTGAAACTGTCCACCAGGCTCGTTCCCCCAGTCCCGTAGATGCCGCCTCCCCAACCCGCATAGACGACCTTCTTGGCAGCGTCCTTGTTCAACAGCTCCAAGGTAACAATGAGATAATCCTCCTTTGGAGTAGCAATTCGTCCGTTCCGGCGCGCCACGCGCGGCTTGCCCATCTGGACCGAGACAACTCGGACGTTGACCGGTCCAATCGTGGCCGTCTCGTTCAAGGCGTCGCAGTATTGGACCGTTTCGACGGGCGGCGATGGCGGCGGTGGCGGCGGTGGCGGCTTCGCAGGTTGCGATGCCGACGGGACGCTGGCAGCCTGCCCAGCCGCCGCGGACTTTCGTGACGAAGCCGAGCCCCTTGCCCCCCACCACGCCAGCGTACCGAGCAGCAAAATGGTCATCGCGACGGCAACAACGGCAAACACCGGCCGCAGGCCACTTCGCGATGGATGGCTACTCAGCCCCGTCTCGGCAGGGCCCATCTCGGCAGGGAACGCCGCGGATGTTGCGGAACTTGCAGCAGGGGCCGTAACGCTCGCCGCCGCTACAGGCACGGGTCGCGGCGGCGGTAGCGGCGGTAGCGGCCTCGCGCCAAGTCGCCGGCGAAGGATTTCGTCGTAAATCGCCTTCTTATCCGGATTCAGCAAGCAAACGCGAGCAGTCGCCAATTCGTTGAGCACCTGCTGGGAAAGCTCCGAATACTGGCCCAACTGATAGTTCCGAACGTGAAGCATTTGCCGGTCGGCGGCATCGCGAATCACATCTAAGTTCGACTCGAATCGCTCAATCCCGAGCAGCCGGTAATGGTCTGCCGGTTGGTGCTTCGGTGGAATGCCAAGCCACTGGTAATATGGGTCGATAACATCGGACATAGTACCCTCCCAGACAGCGGGGTTTCTCGGATGGCGACTCGTGCCGAGCGTCAAATAACTGCCGCAGTTCCGACATGAATGTATTCTAACAAGATACCCGACTTAAGATAAGATAGCAACACACTAGTTCGTGGCCCCCACCATAGCGGTGTGAATTTAATGCCTAGAGTTATTTCACGGCTATCCTCCTGAATCCCACGCCGTACATTTCGGCAGGCAATCCGGTTCACGTTCCAAGCATGTAGTACATCATGAGAACGCGCATCGCCTCTGGCTCGTCTTCCTCGGATTGCCGTACTTGCACGATCTGGTTCGAGTACACACCCAACACGAGCCACCGGCTTAATGGACCGGCGTTTGCCAGTTCGGGCCCAACGTGGACGAGCATCTTCATGTCGCTATTGGCTACTTGAAGGATGAGGGCATTGGAGCCATGGCCCACCACGATAGCAAAGGCAAAAAGCCCCTGCCCAGGTTTCTCTTCCACCGCCCGCGCAAAACGGTTCACGGCCGTGAATTGTTCCGCCCCGAACTCAATGGCTTCGAGTTTTGCGGCCAGCGCGTCGGCAAGAATGCCAGCCGCCACCGCTGCGTCCTTCGGGACGCTGCCCGGTTGCTGCTCGACGTGCTTCGACATCGTCAGCCCGAAGGCCAGTTCGGTCAGAGTGGCGTACTCTTCCTCGCTGTCGGGTTGGAAGTGAAAACGTTCCGCCCTGGCGAACAGTTCAGGCAAGTCCTTGGGGTTCCATTTCGACTGTTCAACCGCGCCGGGTGTTTGCTGTTGAACGATGTTTCCGGCCGGCGGCAGCGGAGTCGCCTTGTCCTCGGCCGTTCGGACCAGTTCACGCAGATACTGCACGTCGCTGGCGTAGCCAAACTCGGCCTTCAAGTGAACGAATGAATTGACCCCCAGCACGCGTCCTTTTTCATCGATCAATGGGCCGCCGCTGTTGCCGGGTGATATCTTCGCGTCGTGCTGAATCCAAACGACGTTGTCGGGCGTCTGGATAGTCGACCGGAGCATCTGTTTCGCATCTTCGTTCAACTCGCCCGTATTCAACACCCGGCTGACGATCCCTTTCGACAGTGAAAAGTCGGCGTTGTAGGGATGCCCAAAAGCGTACACCTGCTCGCCCAGTTTCGCCGGATCGGAACGATTGATGTCCAGCAACGTCATCTGATACGGTCGTTCCCGAAGCTTCAGCAGGGCCAGATCGCGATCGGGAATCCGCGCGACAATGCCTTCGATCTGACAAACCATGCCGTCGGCCAGACGAACTCGGGCGGAAGAGGTGATGTTCGTGATGACGTGGTCGTTCGTAGCGATCCAACCCCGACCATCGACAAGGAATCCACTGCCCGACTCGACCCGAGTACCGCCAGCGACGGGCACTTCCACTTTCACGACGGCCCGTTTCACCTCGTCAAGTGTCGAGGCAAGAATCTCCCGCGGCATCTCGGCGAGGCTCGATTCCTCAGGGGCGGAGGGTGGAACGGAGGCACGAACTAATTCGGCTGGCGCCGCGCCCTGGCTCTCGGCAGGCTGCGAGGGCGACCGGTCGACGCTTGGCAGGCGACGTTGCTGGATCGCCGCCGAGGCATGGCTCGGATTCTGGCGTTC
This sequence comes from uncultured Planctomycetaceae bacterium, assembly GCA_964487655.1. Taxonomy (GTDB): domain Bacteria; phylum Planctomycetota; class Planctomycetia; order Pirellulales; family Thermoguttaceae; genus PWXP01. The sequence goes on along the minus strand of CAZASB010000234.1, from coordinate 2,584 downwards.
ACCACTCTGCATCATCCAGATTGCCATGCCGGCAAGCAGAACGGCCGACGCGGCAAGAGAAACCCACATCCACACAGGCACGCCCGACCGGCGAGGGGCCAAGGAAGCACGCCCGACCGAAGGCCCCCGCCCCGGGGCAGATGGATCGTCCGTCGCAATCCGGGGCAAGCCGAGGACATCGGAATCGCCTCGTGGAGGCGGTACCACCCTCGGTGGAGGACCATTCGCCTCAGACGGGACACCTGGCAACCGCAGGCCAACGCCCCTGTCGGCCGGCAGGGAACTGCCGGGCAACCCACGCGCTTCGCCCGAAGCCGGCTCGTGACCCACGGAAGACGGCACCGAGAGCATCGCCTTGCACTTGGGGCAACGACCTCGTTTCCCAGCGTACTCGTCCGGCACTCTGAAACCGTATCCGCACTCCGTACATTGCACCGGCACTGCCATGGTAAACCCTCGAGAGCAAGACTTGGCGGGCAACCCTCGATGGGATGTCCCGGCTCCAAGCCGTTCCATCGGCCCACTGGCGGTGATTTCACCAGACGGCCGCAATCCAGAGATACGCCGCTGCGTCCTCCATGTCGAAGGCAACCGACGCCGAAAACTCCACCACTGTATTGTACTCGACCATCCAGGCAGTCGTCTGCCCATTTCCATCGAATTACAGCGACAAAACACCCTGCCAATTTGACATGCCCGGCACCCGATGCCTTCGTCGCGCTTGACTCACTCGTTTCGGCCCATGAACCTAAATGTTTATCCTGCAAGCACTTGCGTACACATATCCCTTCGTGGCACGCGGGTTGCATTATGACGAAAGAAAATTCGTCCTTGGCTGCCAATAGCGGTCGTGGTACACCGGTTATTCGCCAGCGATTGCACTTAGGAGGTTCCGCTGTGTCAAAACAGATGGTCTTTGAAGACGATGCCCGTCAGAAGATTGCCGCAGGGGTGAGCAAGCTCGCGCGGGCAGTGATCAGCACCCTGGGCCCCCGGGGTCGAAACGCCGTTTTGGATAAGGGTTGGGGGGCACCCAAGGTCACCAAAGATGGTGTGACGGTAGCCGAAGACGTCCAACTAGACGATCCCTACGAGAATCTCGGCGCGCAGCTTGTTAAAGAAGCCGCGTCGAAGACGAACGACATTGCCGGCGACGGCACGACGACGGCGACCGTCTTGGCCGAGGCCATCTACAAAGATGGACTTCGTATGATTGCCGCCGGCGCCGACCCCATGTCGTTGTGTCGCGGCGTTGCCAAGGCAACCGCAGTGGTTGTAGAAGCCATTCGAAAGATGGCCTCGCCGGTCGACGCCAAGAGCCGGAAAGAAATCACTCAGATTGCCATGATTGCCGGCAACAACGATCCGACGATCGGCAACGTCTTGGCGGACGCATTCCTGAAGGTTGGCAAGGACGGCGTCATCACGGTTGAGGAAGGCAAGCAGGCCGAAACGACTGTCGACGTGGTCGAAGGCATGCAGTTCGACCGTGGCTTTCTTTCGCCCCACTTCGTCACCAATCAAGACGATCAGGTTTGTGAACTAGAGCGGTGTCTCGTCCTGATTCACGAGGAGAAGATTTCCAGCGCCAAGACGCTCGTGCCTTTGCTGGAGGCCGTGAGCAAGGCAGGCAAGCCACTTCTGATTATCGCCGAAGACATCGAGGGCGAAGCTCTAGCTACCCTGGTGGTCAACAAGATGCGTGGCATCCTCCAGTGCTGTGCGGTCAAGGCACCCGGTTACGGCGACCGCCGCAAGGCCATGCTGGGCGACATCGCCACGCTCACCGGCGCGCAGGGCATATTCAAGGATCTGGGCGTTCAGCTCGATTCGGTTAAGGTCTCTGACTTGGGTATGGTGAAGAAGGTCATCATCACCTCCGACGATACAACGATCATTGGCGGCGGCGGCGATAAGAAAGCCATCGACGGCCGCGCCGAGCAAATCCGCAAGGAAATCTCGACCACGACCAGCGATTACGATCGCGAGAAGCTCCAAGAACGGCTTGCAAAACTCGCCGGCGGCGTTGCCGAAATCAACGTTGGCGCCGCGACCGAAACCGAAATGAAAGAGCGTAAGAATCTTCTGGAAGACGCACGTGCCGCCACCCAAGCGGCCCTGGAAGAAGGAATCGTTCCCGGCGGCGGCGTTGCCCTGCTGCGAAGCGCCAAGGCACTCAATAAACTTGCGCTAGAAGGCGACGAAGCCTTGGGCGCCAAAATCGTCCGGCAGGTTCTCGATTCGCCCATGCGGGCAATCGCCGAGAACGCCGGCCAGAATGGCGCCGTGGTTGTCAGCCGCGTGCTCCGTATGAAGGGCAAGGCCGATGGCTACGACGCGGAACGAGACGTGTACTGCGATCTGGTCGAGGCCGGCATCATCGACCCCGCTAAGGTCGTGCGTACCGCGCTTCAAAACGCTGCCAGCGTTGCAGGGCTACTCCTGACCACCTCGTGCTTGATCACCGAGATTCCCAAGGAAGAAGAGCCTGCGGCCCCAGGCCATGAAGGCATGGACCCCGGCATGGGTGGCATGGGTGGCATGGGTGGCATGGGCGGCATGGGCGGCATGGGCGGCATGGGCG
>CAZASB010000233.1:0-7568 GCA_964487655.1 uncultured Planctomycetaceae bacterium | reverse complement strand
GCATCCCGGGTTCCCAAGACCGCCGCATTCCCAGGGACTACCTGATCAGGTTCCTGAAGGAACACGGAATGCCATTGGGCGACCTCGAGGATGAAGCCATGGCCAAGGTTCTGATCGTTGCTCAGGACCAAGTTTTGATCGAGAACCTCAGGCGGGAATTACCGTCGGAGCGTTCCTTCAAAGTGGCCGTGGCTGCCAGCGGATTCGATGCCGGCATTCAAGCCGAGAGTTTCCATCCGGACTGTATTATTGTCGACTTCTCCATCGGCCGCACGGAGGCGCTGCAAATTTGCCAGAATCTCCGCCGCAACGCCGAGTTCGCTGAAGTCACGCTGATTGCATTACTACCCGATGATGGAAGTTCGACGAGTTTTGATCGTTCGAGCATCAACGAGACGTTTAAGAAGCCGTTTGACGCCGCGCTGCTAGCCGAGCGCTTGCGTACGTTGATCGGTGCCAAGAAAGAGCTTGTCTAAGACTATGGCGCAAGCCACCGATGGTCTTGGAAGCTGTATAGAATCCATTTCGCCGTCCCATTCAACCCGTCGCGGATGACCCCCGCGACGGATAATTTTTTCTTGGCCCTTCTGTCTTTAGACGCAGCCGCCAGGCCTTCCGTCTCTAGGCGCAGCCACCAGGGTTGGAGGCCCGCCTTTAGACAGTTTCTTCTTACCGGCTAAAGCCGGACTCCAACGAGTTCGGTTCGTGCTAGAAACGGAAGAGCCTCTTTTCTTGCCGCGCCAATTGCCGCCTCCCTGGGTCGCCTACGTCCAACCTGGCGCTAGCCCTCGCCACCGGTTATTCGTCGTATCGTTCCAATCGCCATTCTTGCCCCGATAGGTGGCGGCCGCCCACGGTTGGCCCGGGTTGCTCCCGCCGTGGCTCCCGGTACAATGGAGCCTGGGTTGCCGGTTGGACTCAAGTCGTGCCTGCCGGTCCTTGCGTTACCCCCGGAACACTGACTAGGAGCCTGTCTAATGGAAGAAGTCGCCTCTGATTCGTCACAAGTCGCTCGTCCTCCGTGGTGGAAATCGATCGGACCGGCCCTGATCACCGCGTGCGTAGTATTCGGGCCGGGAAGCCTCATTATCAGCGCGAATGTGGGCGCCACATACGGCTTCGATCTGCTTTGGCTGCTCGTACTGACCGGTCTGCTGATGGGGAGCTTCATGACCATGTCGGCCCGGGCCGGCGTGACCACGAGCGCTACCCACTTCGACACGTTGCGCCGCGAGATTGGGCGTCCCTTTGCCGCGCTCTGCGGCATCGTGCTGTGTCTGGTATGCGCCGCGTTCCAGTTTTCAAACAACCTTGCCGTCGCCCTGGTTGCCGGTGCCTTTGTGCCTGAAGAATACGTCTTTCCCGCTCAGATTGGCGTCATGGCCGTTCTGAACGTCGTGTTGATCCTGTTCATGTTTCGAGCAAGTCAGGTATACAAGGCCGTCGAGCGGATCATGAAGATCATGGTGGGCGTGGTGCTCGTTTCCTTCCTGTTCAACCTCGTCTTGGCCAAGCCCGACCTTCTTGCCGTGCTCAAGGGACTGGTGCCCGGCATTCCGGAATCACTCTCCCTCGGTATTCCGAAGATTGTCGAAGGCGCGGTCAACGACCCGCTTGTGTTGATTGCCTCGCTGGTTGGTACGACTTTCTCGGTGGCGGGGGCGTTCTTTCAGGGCAACCTGGTCCGAGAGAAGGGTTGGACGGCCATTGATTACGATCGCGGCGTGGGTGATTCCATCGCCGGCGTGTGCATCCTCACGTTCGTGAGCATGATGATCATGGTCACTGCGGGCACGGTCATTTTGGGCAAGCCGGCCAGCAATATCGCGACTTTGGCAACCACCATGCAGCCGCTCTTGGGGACGACTGCTTTCGTTGTCTTTTGCGTCGGGCTCGTTCCGATTGCGTTGAATCCGTTCCTGATTAACGCCATGATCGGCGGTACGGCGCTGGCCGATGGACTTGGGTTTCCTGGACGGCTGAGCGATCTCTGGCCGCGAATGTTCACCATTGGCGTCCTGGTCCTCGGATTTGCCATGGCCAGCCTCGGCCTTTGGTTCTCCATCCCCGCAGTGAACTTAATGATCTTTGGACAGGCGATGACGGTGATTGGCAACCCACTGCTGGCAGCCACCATTCTCTGGATGGCCAACCGGAAGAATATCATGGGAGAACGCCGGAACCGCCTCGCCTCGAACGTACTCGGCGTGGTCGGCTTCACGGTCGTCGCGCTCCTGGCCATTCGCATGTTGTGGTTCCTCTATCTACGAATATCCCTGTTGTGATCGGCCGCCTTCCTTTGATGTGGGAGGAGTTGGCCGTGCGGCCACGTGAAGCAAACTCACCCCGAAGGGACGGCGTGATGCCCAGTTTAACCAACTCTCGTCGCTTCCGTGGCAGTCACGGAATGCGAGTGGCCGTCATATCGGCCATTTTCGCCGCGACGCTCCTGTCAGTATCGAACGAGGCCGAGGTTCCACGACGGTTTGTCCGATCGTCGTCACGCGCAATTCCCGTCTGCGCGCGGGTCGATCTGGTGGTGGTCGGCGGCAGCGAAGGGGGGATTGCGGCGGCGTGGGCAGCGGCGAAGGCGGGCTCGTCCGTGCTCATCGTCAATAGTCATTACTTCTTCAGTGACGACGTCGCCGCGAAAGCGCGGTATTGGCTCGAGCCAGACGAGGTTCCCCAGGAGGAGTTCTCCAAGAAACTCTTTGACGGGATGATACACGCCGGTTCGCACTCCGAAATCGTGCCCGGCTTCTACAAAAAACGAATCGAGCAACTTCTGCTCGACGCCGGAGTTCAATTCCACTTCAACAGCTGGCCGGCCGGCGTGCTGGTTGACGATGCCGGGCAAGTGGCGGGCGTGGTTACCGCGAACAAAGCCGGGCTGCAAGCCGTCGTTGCCAAGGTCGTGATCGACACAGCTTCAACCCGATACAGCGTGGTTCCGCCTCGCCCACGTACAGTGCGGGCGGAAACCATTTCAACCACATCCGGGCGATTACGACCGCATTGGGACGCATTGGCAGCCCGGACGCGGCGCCGGCCCTGGCCGCTTTCCTCGGTCGCGAGGGGGTTCGCGGGCACGTTGACGTGGTAGGCGATCCGAAGTCGCTGTACGCCGACACGTTCGTCAAATCGTACATTGAACTGCACGTCGCCGGTGCCCTGATGCGGTGCGGCGACCATCATGGCCTCGCCAAGGAAGTACTTACCGCGTACCTCGATGATTGGCGAGGCATGTTCGTGCGGTACGCCGGGCATGTTCTCGACGAGACCGCTTCGCCGCGATAAGGTTCACAGGGTGTTGACGCCGCTTCCCTGCCACGCTATGCTGAGGGGCTTGCGTTGTCTCCGTGGGAGTTGTCGGCCGGCTGGCCGCTTATATCCCCTTTTGTGAACATCAAGTCACCCCCCGGGAAGGAGTGTCATCTGTGTCGTGTAGTGAACGTCGCAAGGAGATTCGGCGCCGCCGCCACCGCCGCGAGAAGAAGTTGCACTTCGCCAAGAAGCTGAAGAACGCTACCGTTTCCGAAACGGCGGCCATTGCCGAGAAACTGCGGGCGCTGACGCCGGGTGGTCAGAGCATCATCGACAGTTGGGAACTCGAAAAGCGGTAGCCGATCAACTGGCGAGGTAGCCCTTGATGTCGATCGCGATTTGGCCCGTTTCCTGGTGGTACAGCCAGCCGCCGTTTCCGCTGGGCTTTTCGGGAGGAAACGTTTCGGCGGGCGATACGGCATGGATGTTCGTCAGCGGGTTCATCGGTATACCAGCTCGGAGGTAAGGGCCGAACGGAAATTTTGGGCCCGATTCACCAGGTACACCCTGCTCGTTGGTACACGAGGTCAACTGCGGAAAACCGCCCTCGTAGAGCAGTGGCGGCCTACCTCCGTGCTCCACCTTGTACAGCTCGATTTGCGTCCTGATGGCGCGGAGATTCTGTAAGGCGGCGCTGGCCTTGGCGCGTTCCGACAACGACTCGACGACGGGTATCGCAGTCCCGCTGACGATCACCATCAGCGCAACCAGGATGAGACCGTCGACGAGCGTAAACTCGCCCTTGTTTCGTCGGAACAAGAAGGCCATGTGTCCATTCGCGGCTATGATGCTCGCGTCACGCGCCGCCGGCAGTCACAAACTGCCTGCATGCGTGTTCAGGAAAGGATATTGCCTACCCCCCGCAACGCGGAGAACGTGTCTTGGAGCGACATTGCTCCAACAAAAGTATATCTTGTTTGTTGCCAATGACTACCGTCTTTTTTCTGCTAGTTATTTATGGGTATATTGGCCTAGTCTATTGGTGCCTATCGGCTCTAGACCTTGCCCTAGACTGGGTGATTCGTGTAGGGTAAGTCTTTGTAAGCGACATCCAACCGAATTCGCAGCCTGCTTGCCGGAAAATAGCCGGAAAAGGCGACCGGCGACCGCCAATAGATATATGGAGAGACAATCTTGCAACAAACGCTTGTACTGCTGAAACCCGACTGTATGGAACGCCGGTTGGCCGGCCGGATCATTGCTCGCATTGAGGACAAGGGGCTGCTGATCGTTGCGCTAAAGCTCATGCGAGTGACCCCCAAACTGGCTCGGAGGCACTATGCGGAACACGTTGGCAAGGGGTTCTACCCTGGCCTGGAGACGTTCATCACCAGTGGCCCGCTGGTGGCCATGGTGGTTGAGGGACCGGAGGCCATCGCCGTGATCCGGAAGTTGGCAGGGGCCACAAACGGCCGAGACGCCGGCCCGGGCACGATCCGAGGCGATTTTAGCTGCAGCCGACAGATGAACCTGATCCACGCGTCGGACAGTCCCGAGTCGGCCGAGCGCGAAATCGGTATCTTCTTCAAACCCGAAGAGATACTCCCGCACACCCCCACCGTCCTGCCGTGGCTTCGCGCGGCCGATGAATGACGCCTATGTAGGCGAGGGCAACCGGCCGACCGGCGTAGCGTCTCTTAGTTGGGCGATCATATCGCGGGTTGCTGCCTCGACCGCTTCCTGCCACCGCGCCACCCCAAACTGGGCTGCGTAGGGCGGGCGGCTGTGCGCGAACAGGATTCCGCGCGAGTTGTTCACCACGGCACCGAGTCCCTTCGTGTCGAACGCGCTGGCAACATCCTGGGCACCGGCCCCCTGCGCTCCGAACCCGGGCACCAGCAGCCACGCGTGCGGCATGGCGACGCGGAGTTCGGATAGTTGCTCCGGATAAGTTGCCCCCACCACGGCGCCCACCGCGCCGTAGCCACACTCGCCGCGCGTACCGGCTGCCAGACGTTCCACCTCGTCGGCCACGTACCGATACACAGGGAGGTTTTGACAGACGAGATCCTGGAACATGCCACCGCCTGGATTTGAGGTCTTCACCAGCACGAACACGCCAGCCCCGCGCTCCCGGGCAACCGAAACGAACGGTTCCAAGCTATCGCTCCCAAGGTACGGGCTGACCGTGAGCGCATCGGCCCCCCACGGGCTTTTGGGTCCAAGAATCCCAGCGGCATAGGCCGCCGCAGTCGAGCCGATGTCGTTGCGCTTGCCGTCCAGAACAACCAGCAGGCCCTTTTCCGTGGCATATCGGATGATTTCACCCAACGCGACCATGCCGACTGGTCCCATCTGCTCAAAGAAGGCCGCCTGCGGCTTGACCACCGGTACAAGCGGAGCCACGACATCGATCACCCCGCGACAGAATATATAGCACGCCGCGGCCTGCTGCTCCAGACTAAAGCCTCCCTTTGGATGGAGGATCGATTTGGGAAGCTGTTCCACGCGGGGGTCAAGGCCCACCATTACAGGGTTTCCGCACCGACGCACGGCACTTGCCAACCGATCGGAAAACGCTTCCATCCTCAAGAACCCTCCAGGAATTGGCTGCTAGCTCGGAAAGACTGGCTCTTCCGTTTCTAGGTGCAGCCTGCGACAATGTAGTGGACACAGGCCGTGTGCCGTCCCCAAGAACAAAAAGAACAAAGGCTTTCCTCGCCTGGAAACAGAAGAATCGAAGGACTCATCGTACCGGCGAGGCCGAGTTTCCGAAACCGGGTGTTCCGGGAGAGGTCTGGAATGACGATATCGGCCGATTTTCGAGGGCGCTACTCGCTTTTCTCGCAAGCCCCGCTTGCAGCGTACCGACGAATCTGTCATAGTAAGGTTTCCCCATCGGCATGAGCCGGTGATCGAACGGGGCGTGGCGCAGTCTGGCTAGCGCGTCTGACTGGGGGTCAGAAGGTCGCAGGTTCAAGTCCTGTCGCCCCGACTTGTAAACCCTGATGTAGCAACGAGTTACGTCGGGGTTTCTCTTTTGGTCGGTGGCACGAAAACCGGCGGCGCTATGCCGGTGCTAGGATGCCGAGAATCGGCAGAATTTCAGGACGAATTAGAACCGGCCGCGGGCACGAGCACCTTAGCCAAGGTTAGAGCACCTGAAACACAAGCAATCGTTACGCGCCGGCTGCCGCTGCCGACATCGCATACAGGAACGGATGCCGCGCCCCAGGTGCTTCCGGATGCCGCGGTCACGAGCGATGGCGGCGGCTCGGCATCGGTCGCATAGCGGCCACTTGCGACCGGGTGGAACTGGTTGGCCACAACGGCAAGTGATCGGCTCGGGGGTGGCCGCAGAAACGGAAACGTATTCGTCCATCGAACACCTCGGGAAAAGAAACCGGCCGTGCCAGCGGTGATTGGGTCGCCAGCACGGCCGACACGGAGACAAACGTGGCACTCCGAGTGCTACGCTCGCAGAATATGATTATCCGGTGGTGATGCCGGTCAACTTGGTCATCCAGGTCGGACGCATGACGCAACAGTCCATCCTGATGTATGCCCTGATGAGTTTCGCCATTTGGGTAACGGCGTTCGTCGTCGTTCCGGCGGCGTTGGTTGCGCTGCCGGCGTCGAAGATCTCGACGCGAACGCCACTGGTACGCATTCCCAAAACGCATTGGCTGAAGTCGCCAACGAGCGCGGTCGTGGTCGGCAAGCTGGTCGTGTGCAACCGCTTCAGAGGCGCGACCCACGGACCGGGTTGCAAAGGCTGTCCCTCGGTGGCGCTCGTGAGCTTGGCATAGACGCCGGCGATCGTCGGGTGCTGGATCCATGCGAGGTTGGACAATTCGCCGTCGTAGTTGGCTTCCAAGATCGCCGCCACGGCGTCGGAAACCTCGTCGTAGCTGTCAGGCGTGCCAACGGATTCTTCCTCGTTCAAGCCGTCGGTGTCGATGATGCCAAGCGGCTCGCCTTCGCTGCCGTCGCCCATCAAGACACAACGGTCCATCTCGGCGGCCAGAGCACGCTGCAACGACTGTTCAATGACGGCGGCGGCGTTCTGCGAGTCTTCGGCCAGTTCGATAGAAATGGGAACGATGCAAGCCAAGGTTCGCGGTCGCAACGTGATCTTGCCGAAACCCGGCTCGGAAGCGACAATGGTTTGCAGCTCGCCGTACCATCCGGCGGTAGCGTCACTGGTCAGCTTGGCCAAAACGGTTTCCGACGTTTCCAATGGCAACTCGGTCTCGAAGCCATCCTGCCCAAATACGGCCAAACTGTCCGTCTGGCAGTTAACA
>CAZASB010000232.1:0-7591 GCA_964487655.1 uncultured Planctomycetaceae bacterium | reverse complement strand
GGCTTGTTTGACCCACCCTACCTATCATGAATAATCCGGGCTAGCATGGAGTACCGGGGGAAAAGGGCCAAGAAACCACGGAGTCGTAATGCAGCATTTCGTTGACATCTTGCACCGGCATTGCGCCACGTTGATCCCGCGGCCGACGGGCGAGAAGCCGCGGCTTCAGCCCTTGTCCGACGTGCGCGCCGTACTGTTCGATCTTTACGGCACGCTCTTCGTCAGCGGCAGCGGCGAGGTGGGTACAACCCGGCAGACGGACAGTCAGGCTGCCATCGATGCCGCGGCCCATGCGATGAACATCTGCCCTGGGCAGACGCTCGACGGGGCGGCCGAACTGATGCAAGCCCGCATACGAGCCGTTCACGCCGAAATCAGTCGCCATCACGGGATCGACTTTCCCGAAGTCCAGATTTTCGAGATCTGGTCGGACGTGTTCGCCGAGCTGGCCCGGCGGAGTGTCCTGCCCGAAACGGTCGATCCGGCCACGATTGACTACCGGCAATTGGCCATCGAGTATGAGGTCAGGGCGAACCCTTGCTGGCCCATGCCGCGACTGGAGGAATGCCTTGCCGAACTACGGGGCCGGGGGCTGCTGCTGGGCATTGTCAGTAACGCCCAGTTCTACACGCCGCTTTTGTTTCCCGCGCTGTTGGGGCGAACGGCCGAGGAGTGCGGGTTCGACCGGGACTTGCAGTTCTATTCCCACCAGCACGGCTTTGCCAAACCCGGGATCCCGCTATTCGCGCTGGCCGCCCGGGAACTGGCCCGGCGAGATATTGCTCCACGACAGACGCTGTACGTGGGCAACGATATGCTCAACGACATTGCGCCGGCTTCGCGATTGGATTTCCGCACCGTCCTGTTCGCCGGCGATGCCCGAAGTTTGCGGCTCCGGCAGGATGACCCCCGGGCAGCCGGCACGACTGCCACACTCGTTGTAACCGACTTGGCCCAGTTGACGGAGTGTACTAAGATTTGATGGTGCGATGTTGGACGTTTGTTAAGGTGAGGCCGTGTCGCAAAACATAGGTTTCGTATCAACGCGATTTTCGGGTACCGACGGCGTTTCGCTCGAAAGCGCGAAGTGGGCGAAGATTCTCTGGGATTACCGGCACATCAGCTACTGGTATGCGGGCAAGCTGGACCGTAACCCGGACATCAGCATGTGCGTGCCGGAGGCGTACTTTTACGATCGCGATAACGTGTGGATCAACGAGCGTGCCTGGGGCGCTCGAACGCGCACTCCGGAACTGACTCGCCGGATCAACGGCGTGGCCGATCACCTCAAGGGGACGCTGTACGATTTTGTCGATACGTACAAGATCGATATTCTGCTGGTGCAGAACGCATTGTGCATTCCCATGCATATTCCGCTGGGCGTGGCGCTAACGCACTTCATTGCCGAGACGGGCATTCCGACGATTGCGCATCATCACGATTTCTACTGGGAACGGTCCCGGTTCAGCGTGAACGCAGTGGGCGATTTCTTGGAAATGGCGTTTCCGCCGAAGCTCCCATCGATCCAGCACGTAACGATCAACAGTTTTGCGCAGGAAGACCTTGCCTGGCGGGCCGGGGCGACGTCCATCATGGTGCCGAACGTGCTGGATTTCGAGAATCCGCCTCCCCCGGTACCGGACGATTCGGATTTTCGCGAGCGGATTGGAGTTGAGCCGGACGACATCTTGATCTTGCAACCCACCCGCGTGGTGCCCCGCAAGGGCATCGAGCACGCCATTGCCCTAGTGGCTCGACTGCGTAATCCCAAGTGCAAGCTGGTCGTGTCGCACGAGTCGGGCGACGAGGGGCTGGAATACCACGACTCGCTCGTTGAACTGGCGCAACAGTCGGGCGTGGAGATCAAGTTCGTCCACGGCGCGGTGCTTCCAGGCGAGGGTGGCGCCCACGGCGCCTCGGTCAGTTCGCTGGCCGAGGCCTACGTCCACGCCGATCTGATCTCCTATCCCAGCCTCTACGAAGGATTCGGCAACGCGCTGATCGAGGCATTCTACTATCGGAAGCCCGTGCTCGTGAATCGCTACTCGATCTTCATCACCGATATCGAGCCGAAGGGGTTTCAGGTGATTACGATGGACGGGTTTCTCACGCGTCGCGTGATTGAGCAGGTACAGCGCGTTATCAACGACGCCGAATACCGCAACGAAATGGTCGAGCACAATTATGAACTCGGCAAGCGATTTTTCAGCTATTCCGTGCTCCGACGCAAGCTGCGATCCTTGATTACGACCTTTACCGGCCTGGACGACCTGTAGCCGCAATCGGCATGTGCTTGCATGCCAAACTCAATCGCGCCAGAGTATCTTGCCGCACACTGGTCGTTTGCCGCCTCGCAACGCAAACCGAAACGACGTAGAACGTATGCACATCGTGCGCTGTTCGGATAGCGGAAACCGACTACTTCTTCTCCGCCAGCGCGGCTTCGATGGCGGCGGCTACCTGCCCGCCGAGAAGGTCGTAACCCTTGCCGCTGAAATGGACGTCGTTGGGCGGCTGGACGTCGGCTAGGCGCGGCGTGATGAACGTGAAGAGGTCGTCGATCCCAACGCCGTGCCGGGCCATGACCTCGGCCGCGGCCCGGTTCCGCTCGACGATAGACGCGGCCGTTTGCTTCCCGTCGGGGCTGTTGGGAATGGGCGTGGTGGTGGCCCAGATCAGCTTGGCACCCGTCTGCTTCATGCGATTGACGAGTTTTTCAAGACGGTCGGCGTAGTCGGGAATGGACGTATTGCGATCGTGGATTCCGAAATTGAAGTGAATAACATCCCACTTGCCGTCTCCGAGCCAGATGTCGATCTTCCTCAAGCCGTTCGCCGTGGGACCGCAGTTCTCCGGCGCGCGATGCACGTTTGTCTTGCCGGCAAGCGCCTTGCGCGCCGCCTGCGTATAGCCGCGAGAAACGGAATCGCCGATCAGCAGCATGCGGGGCAGCGCCGGATCGTCCTTGACGAAGTCCCACGCATTGCTTGTGCCGGCAATCTTCTGCCGCTTGTGGATGGGCAGATAGAAGCCGCCGAGGTTCTCCTGCAGCAACTTCTCCCATGCCTGCTCTTCCGGCGAGAGGGTCGCAACAACCGCCTGGTATTTTTCGTTGATCGCGGCCTCTTCCGCCTGCTTTTGCGTCGCCGCCTCCTGGGCGTTGGCGGGCTCGGCTTGCGCGGTCGAAACGAACGGCGTGGCGTGGCACGCGGCCAGAACGGCCGCGGCGGCCAGCAGAGAATGGGCAATCGTCTTCATGGCTTGGCAATCCTGTTCCGTATTACTTGAATCATTCTGGACAGCGCGCGTTCCCGGCGGGCGTTACTCGGCCTGGATCGTGCAATCGGGAAGTGCTTCTCGCAGCCGGGCCACGCCGGCTTCGGTCAGCCCGGTTTGCGTTGCGACAAGCCGCTTGAGCGATTTCATCGCGGCAAGCGTATCGACGGCGACGTCGGAAATGGTAGTCTGGCCGAGGTTCAGCGTGGTCAACCCGGCGAGGCGGGCCAGGTGGGCCACGTCGGCGTCTGACACGCGCGATTGGGCCAGGTTCAGCGACGCGAGCTTCGCCGGATTGGCAAGCTTCGCCAGCGCGGCGCCCGTTGCGGCCACGTCGCTCAGTTCGAGCGACCGAAGGTTTTTATAGTTGGCCAGGACGGCAAGCCCCTCGTCGGTTACGTTGGCGCACTGGTAGATGGTGAAATCCTCCAGCGGCAATTCAGCGAGGCGCGGCAGGCCGACGTCGGTAATGGCACAGTTGTCCAGCACCAAGCCGGTCAACTGGGTCATCTGCCCCACCAGTTCCAGGATGCCGTCGTCGACGCCTGCCCCGCCGAGCTTCAACATACGGAGCGACTTCTTGACGGCCAACTGCTCGATACCGTCCTTGGTTACCTTGCGGCATTTGCGCAAGTCGAGTTCCGTCAAACGCGGCAGGACCAGGAGCGTGGCCAGGCCGGCGTCCGACACGTTGCCGCCCAGCAGCCGGACGGCCCGCAGCTCGGGCATTTGCGCGAGCGACTCCATGGCGGCGTCGGTCACCATGGGGGCTGCTCGCAGTTCGATCACCCGCAGCGACGGCAGGACCGTGAGTTGGGCAATACCAGCATCGCCGATGAGCGTGTTCCTCAGCGCAAGCGAAGTGAGGTTCTTCAGTTCGGCAATTCGAGGCGCCAGATCGTCGGTGATGCTGGGGCCTTCCAGCGTAAGCGACTCGAGCTTCTCGAAAACGAGAATCTCTTGCATTTGCGCGTCGTCTACCCAGCTTCGCCCGGCCGCCATGTCGATGCCCGTTACGTTCCCTTCGGCATCCGCGGTGATGCGGGCATTGAGCTGCTCGGCCAGTTCCCTCGCGGCCGCCACCTGCTCGGCCGTGTACTTCGGCGATGCGACCTCCGGCTCGGCCGGCATGGCGGTCTGGGGCTCTTCCTTGGCGACGTCGGCCGGTGCAGGTTGGGCCTCGGTAGCATGACGTGGCGCGGCGGCTTTCGGATGGCGTTCGGTGACCACGGGCGGATCGGGCGAGGGGGCGACCGCCGCAGGCTTATCCACGGGGCGGCAACCGCCGGCCAGCAATAGAATAAAAAGCAAGAAGGCGGTCGCGATCCGTTCCACGATTCGTGTCTCCGTTTCAGGATAGAATAAGACGCTGGACACAGGCGATTCCGACTGCCAAGACAGCCGGAACCGCCTGCCGTACGCCGTCATGATTCATGCCGTTGCCCAGGCTTACGCCTTGGGCAATTCATAACCGGCGCGTCGAGGATACGGATAGTTCCGCCATGCGTTGGCCGCGTCGTTGCCAACAAACTCCCACTTCGCCGGATCCCATTTCAACGACTTGCCCTGAAGCTCCTCGGCGTGCAAGTAAGCGATGTTGCCCAAGTGGCACACGGCAACGGTTCGGGCACCGATCTCGATGGGGCAGTTCGGCTGCTTGCGAGTGCGAACACACTCGAGCCAGTCTTCGCGATGCCCGCCGTGACCGCCGCCTGCCGCCTTGTACAGGTGGGTCTCGTTGTCGGCGATGGGCCTCTTGATGACGTCGTCGGGTTTGCTTTCGAGTTGCCCGCGGGTAACAAATATCTCGCCGTCGGTGCCGAAGAAGGTAATGCCGCCGCGCCCGCCGTGGATCATCTCGACCCCATTGGCATAGATGTACTTCACGCCATGGGTTTGGCCTGGCTTCTCGGGCGGGACGATTTCGATCGGGCCGGATTCATCCATGCCGAGGCCCCACTGGGCGATGTCGAAGTGATGCGCGCCCCAGTCGGTCATGCCGCCGCCGCCGTATTCGCAGAAGGCACGCCATGACGGAAAGTGATCATGCACGCCGCGCGGGCTCAGCACCGAGCTGTACTCTCGCATGGGCGCCGGGCCAAGCCAGCGGTTCCAATCGAGGCCGGGCTCCATCTCTTCGCCGGGCAGGTTGCACGGGCGGGGCGGGCCGCCAACGCCGACCTCAACGCGCGTGATCTTGCCAATTCGCCCGTTGCGTACCAGTTCGCACGCATACCGGAAGTTGTTGCCCGACCGTTGTTGACTGCCGGTCTGGAAGATGATGTCCGACGCCTTCACGGCATCCATGACGGCCTTCGCCTCGACGATCGTGTTCGTCAGCGGCTTTTCACAGTACATGTCCTTGCCGGCCTTGCATGCCTCGAGGATGACCAGGCTATGCCAGTGGTCCGGCGTGGCGCAAACAATGGCGTCGATATCCTTCCTCGCGATCAACTCACGGTAATCGACGTACGCCGCGCAGTCCGTGTTCTTGTACTCGTCGTCCACTCGCTTCTTGCCTGCCTCGCGGCGAGTCGTGTCGATGTCGCACACGGCCACCATCTTGACCTCTGGCTTGCGTACGAAGTGCGGCAGGTGCGAGCCGTAGAGCATCTTGCCGATGCCAATTGCGCCCATCACGATCTTCTCGTTGGCCGGAGCGTTGTTCGCATCGCCCAGCACGTGACGCGGAATGATCAGTGGCGCCGCCAGCGACGCCGCAGCGCCGCCAAGGAACCCACGACGTGAACAACGATAGCCGTTTGACGTCATCGGAACTCTCCTTAAAGGTGGAATTGTGTGCCTCGGAAAGGCAGGCTCGGGAGTACAGGCAGGGGTGTGAATGATTGCATCCAGTGTCCTCCGGGGGCGGGCGGATGTCAAGGTAAGCACAGTTTCCGTGGCAATGCACGCCCCAATGGAGTCCCAGGAGAACTGCAAAGTCGCGGAATGGGAGGGCGAAGCTCCTGCTGAGCCGCAAAATCTAGGGACGAAGATTCAAGATTTGTCTTGTCGCGGGGGAGGGATGTTGCTATGGTACGCCGCCGTTATGTTGGGGATACTCTTCTCTTTGTAGTCCAATGGCCGTTGCGTTTCGCACTTTCTTGTTACTCTGCGGGGCCCTGACCGTCGTGTTCGACGCCGCTGGGCAGGTTCCGCCGTCTCCGGAGGTCTTCCGCCTGCCGCCAGTGGACTTGCCTGCACTGCCTGCGGTGATGGAAGCCCCACCGGTGCTCGAGTTGGAGGCCAACGAGGCTCCGAAAGAAGACGTTAAGACGTCCGATTCGTCCACAAACGCCACCGACGACCAGCCAGAGGTAACCACCTCGCCGCCGACGTACGTGCCGGTGTTCCTGTTTCCGGCATACACCGAACTCGCCCAGTGGAACGGTAGTTTTGAACTCGGACTCGACGGCAGTTCGGGAAACTCGGAGACGTTCAATTTTCGTCTCGGGCTCGACATGGATCGCAAATGGGACGTCCACCAGATCAATATCGACCTCGACTACATCAAAAAGACGGCCGGGGACGTGGAAACGGCCAACCGCTCGTTCCTCGACTGGCGCTATGAACGCCTGTTCCGCGATACGCCCTGGACGTGGTTCGTCCATGGCACGTTCGAGTATAATGACTTCGAGGCGTGGGATGCGCGGGTCGCAGCCGATACGGGTATTGGCTACAAGCTCATCGCCACCGACGCCACGAAGCTTGTCAGCCGCGCCGGTGGCGGTTTCTCGCGAAAAATTGGCCTCCCCGACGATTACTGGGCCCCGGAACTCGCGTTCGGACTCGACTTCGAGCACAAGGTGAGCAAGCGGCATCGGCTGAAGGCCAAGGTCGACTACACGCCTGACGTAACCAACTTTGCCAGTTATCGCGTCAACTCGCAAGCGAGCTGGGAGATGTTGATTGATGACGAGATGAACCTGAGCCTGAAGCTTGGCGTGATCAGCCGATACGACAGCAACCCGGAAGGCGCCAAGCCGAATGATCTCGATTACTCCGCCGTGGTCATGTGGCGGTTCTAGTCCGCCGCGCTCAAACAACCTATGCGGTCATCGTGGCCGAAGTCGGCTGTCTTAACACGCGATGGCTTCCCCTTGGCGTCGTAAGCCGTGACGTGAGTCCACCTGTTCGCAAGTTCAAGCGTAATGCTTTGGCCAAAAGACAACCCGTTGTCTTTCGGTATGAGTTAGTACGCCGAACGGGTACGCGCCGGTGTCTTCACGGAGGAGGACTGCGGGCGGCGAGTTGCGATTGGGTATGACGTGGATGTACATGCCGATATTCTATCGACTAAAAATAACTTGTCAAC
>CAZASB010000231.1:0-7623 GCA_964487655.1 uncultured Planctomycetaceae bacterium | reverse complement strand
CCCCTTCGCATACAGCGGCGAAAACTGCCTGCGCCGCCCCGTGAACGGTTACAATTCGAAAAAACCGTTTTCCTTCCAATCCGCCTTGCATGGGAGCCGCGCCATGAACGAATCGCAAAAGACAAACCGCCCGCCCGGCGCCGCAATTCCTTGGGAAGAGAAACGCAAGGAACTACCTCCGATTGTAGGTGACGAAGAACTCGTAAAACGGGTATGGGAACAGACCGACACCCTTGGCTACCTGTACATTTATTCCTGCTTGCTTGCGTTTTGAGACAGCCTCTGACAGGATTCCCCCAGGAAGAAGGAAAAGTGCCAATGCCTGAGTTGACGCCTCTCGCGGAAGCCGTGTCCAGGGCCCAGGAGCGAGAAGTCAAGGCCATGCTGGCCGAGCAACTCCAATCGGGAGTTGCTCCCGACCAGATACTGGCCGAGTGCAACCAGGGCATGACCGAACTCGGAAACCGGTTCGCCCGCGAAGAATGCTTTCTGCCGGAACTGATGTTCGGCGGCATGGTCATGAAGACCGTGATGACGGAGCTTCAGCCGCACCTTTCCGGGGCAAGGGAAGCCAAGAGGGCCGGGACTGCCGTCATGGGGTCCGTCCAGCACGATGTCCATGATATCGGCAAGGACATTGTGGTGATGATGCTTCGTGGGTCGGGGTTCGATGTCGTTGACCTCGGGGTTGACGTGCCCCCCGAAGAATTTGTCGCCGCAATTCGCCAGCACCAACCGCAGGTGGTGGGCATGAGCGTTTTGCTGACTACTTGCTACAGTTCCGTCAGGGAAACCGTCAATGCGATCCGCGAGGCGGGACTTCGCAACGGGCTGAAACTCATGGTAGGCGGGGCTGCGGCAAGCCCCCTATTGGCGGAGAAGACTGGATGCGATTTCTACGGCAAGACGGCCGTCGACGGAGCCCGATACGCCGCCAGTCTGCTTGTTCCTGGATAATCCAGGTTGCCAAAAACCGAAGAATTTGCCACAATCGCACCCGATTCATCCATTTGCCTGATCGGCGGCCGCCAGCCTGGGCACGCGTGCCGTGCATTTGAAAGGATTCGACCATGATTTACTCCAAACGAACCCGCTGGGGGTTCCTTCTTCTTTCCGCCTGTCTCGGTCTGCTCATCGCCCCAACGGCCGCCGACGCCCAGGAGTGGGCACGCAAGATGTTCGATCACACCTCGCACGATTTCGGCGCGGTGGCCCGGGGAGCGAAGATTGAACATCGCTTCACGCTGGAGAACGTTTACGAAGAGGAAGCGCACATTGCCTCGGTTCGCTCGACGTGCGGATGCACGGCAGTGGAAGTCACCAAGCATGACCTGAAAACCTGGGAAACGGCTGAAATCATCGCAATACTCGACACGCGGAACTTCTTGGGCCAGAAGGACGCGACAATCACGGTTGTCTTCGATCGCCCGTTTCACGCCGAGGTCCAGTTGCACGTCCACTCCTACATCCGCAGCGACGTTGTCGTTCAGCCAGGCGCCGTGCAGTTCGGGTCCGTCCGCCAGGGGGCAACCGCCGAGCAGCGATTTACGGTTAGTTACGCCGGGCGTCCCGACTGGCGAATTGAGAGTGTCGAGTGCGCGAATCCTCATGTTCAAACCCACCTTTCCGAGGCAAATCGAGCCAACGGACAGGTGACCTACGACCTCACGACTCGTCTGGACGCGGAAACCCCGGTCGGCTACCTGCGGGATCAACTGGTACTGGTCACGAACGACCAGAATCCGCGTGCTGCGCGCGTGCCGGTCGCGATCGAGGGGGTCGTCGTCTCACCATTGTCGGTTCGGCCATCGCCGCTGATGATGGGCGTGGTCGCCACGGGGCAGTCGGTCACGCACAGGCTGGTTGTCCAGGGGCAGGAGCCGTTTCACATCAAGAAAATCGATTGCAATGACCCACGGTTTGCATTCCATGTTGACGATGAAATGAAGAGCGTACATCTCGTTCTGGTGACATTCACCGCGGGCGCGGAGCCTGGCCAGATCAACAACAAGCTCCAAATCGCCACCGACTTGGGCGACAACGGCCGTACGGAAGCGGTTGTGCAAGCAATCATCGCCCCCACCCAGGCCGACCAGACGGTTCCACCACGATAGCCTGGATTGTCCAGTACGCCATGACGGTCGATCCCGTGGTGTGAACTGGCCCCTTTTGAGATAACGTCTCCGAGACCTCCCCGCTCGTGTCGGCGCCACTCCAGTGATGCTCACTTGTCTTCCAGCTTGTCTCCGAGGATTCCAAAGACAATCCGTGCCCGAACCGGCGTATTGACACTTCTTCCACAGGAAAACGTCAATCGGTTTTCGCCTTTGGATAGAGCTGGGACATCCCCGGCGAGTTTCATCTTGCTCACTTCCTCGCCCGTGTGATTGCGGACAGACGCCGTGTTGCCCCCTTCCCATTCCATGTAATGGCCGCTTTCGATCGTTCCCTTGAAAAGAAATGTTCGGCCGTCCAGGATGAAAGAGGGGTCGATTATGTCGTATTTCCGAATGGGAATTGCTTTGAGCGTCCGGAACCTCAGATTTCTCGGATCGCCAACGATCATTAGGTTGATTTCGGAGACGTGGTCGTAGTGGACGATTTCGCGATGTTCGTCGAGATAGGATCCGCAGGGTTTCGGCCATTCCACCGGCGGACGGGTTCCGTTTTCTGCCTCGATGAGCGAAAAGTACCGCCATCCGGAGAAATCGACATCGATAAAATGATCGTTGTGCCCGGAGACATACTGAATCGGACTCTCCACCCGGACATTGATCTTCTGCCCACCGTTGTCGCCATGGACCCAAAGCCCCATCGCCAGATGGCTCGTCAAATCGATGGTAGGATCAAAGACGCGCGTCGTCATGTTTCCCACCGGCCGTGTTTCGTCAAACTTTATCAACTCCACCGCTGAAGCGGTCTGGTAATCTTCCGCCGAATACTTGTTCTCGATCCGAATGGTTGGTCTGGCCGCTTGAAAGCGATTGGCGACCACAATCGGAGTCGTAAGATCGACCATTGCGTCCGACATCGGGAACGACGCAACCACGCTTGGATAATCCGCCTCATGGAGATTCCAGCGACCCGAATCGTCGTCGGCCTTTCGCAGGACGAAATGGGCGCCAGGCGTCTTGAGTCGATCCAATATGTCTTGCGAGAAATACTTTTCCCGCTGAAGACGGATATAGTCGGCGATGATTGCGCCGTTTCGGAACGCCAAAGGCTGTGTTGCGCCGAGCGACACATCGAGAAAGGATAGCCCGTAGTCGTGAGCCAAGGCTTTGGCCGCCAGATAATGAGTATCCTCGACATGCATGGGAGGACACTGAAACGCACTGATCGCCTCGCTTGCCGAAGGGCAGAGAGCAAGCCAACCGAACTGCCCGGGGAGATAATAGCGTTCGGACAGTTCTCGCACGGCCGCGACATGCTGGTCAAAATACTGCTGAAACCCACGCCGCGGGCAGTCCCACTCTCCGACGCGAGACATGGGATACCACAGAAAGCAATAGTCCATAACCGGAGTGGACTTCGTATGCTTAAGAATACCGTTGACGAAGAAAGAGTCGTAATACGTAACGTATTCCCGATGTTTCGCCAGGGCACCGGTGCCGTCCAAGGCGTCGAGATAGATCATCCCGAACCCACCTTCATTGTAGGCGCGTGCCGTTTCACGCGAGACTTCGCGCACAAGGTCGCTTCCGGGGCGGGAGCAGAAGAGACCGAAACGCTGCGTCACCTGCCCAACCGAGGCGCCTTTCTTATGAGACACCGCTAGGGTTCCATACGCTCCGCGCCGGCATCGGAGGAAACCATACGGACCGTTCTTGCTCGCCTCTTCGAAGATGATCAGTTCATCGTCGATCCGCAAAACGACGCTGTTGGTAATCACGAATCCGACCACGTTGGAGACATCGGTCGTCGACTCGCGAACCGGCACGAAGGCCGCCTGCTCGTCAAGATCGGCGTCCAGCGTGAAGCGTCGCATTAAATCCAGGTCTTTATGCGGGACCGGCGTAACAAAACGACTTTCCTGGTGGACGAAGTGGGCATAAGTGAGAATCCCCGTCGTTATCCCGTGCTTGTTGAACTCGCGCGATACTTCGCGAAAATCGGAAATGCCGTTCGGATAGAACTCCTTGTTGAAGACGAAATCCCCCTGCCGAAAAGGTCGGCCCTGGTGAAAATAGACTTGGTCAACGCCGAAACGCGAAAGATGGCGACACCAATCTTGGACTTCTTCCCGCCGGATCGGGGTGGACGTGATGATGTAGGTTCCGCGACTGCGGGGATCGTCCAAGGCGAAAGGGCCTCCCGCCGGATGAACGGGCATCTCGCCTTGACGGAACCGGCCCGCGATGGTCTTCATCTCTTCACGCAAGATGGAAGCGGGAGCGCCCAGTACGGCCAGGCTGGCGTTCTCGTAGCCCAGCTCTCGATAGATGACGCCCCCGAGGTGTTCCGAGCGCCCGCAAAACTCCAATGCAGTCACGTTGATCGTCAGCGGCATGACCGTTCCGGCAAAAGAATCGGCATTGTCCTCCGTCGTCGCCATTGAGGAACGCACCATTTCGATGGAAAAGAAATCGTCGCCGGTCACGGAAACAACCTTCATTTCGATCCCGTGTGTCTTCGCCTGAATGTCAAGCGTCAGTTTCACGGGATGCTCCGACCGAGATTCCGGGTCGGAAAACGAAACAACATAATGATCGCCCTTCTTCTGCAGTCGATTGGAAACGAAAGAAGTTATCTCCTTCCCGCTTCCGTGGGAACTGAAACCGGAGTGAACCCCGTGATCGACGAATGTGTTCGATTGCGCGGCCATTGCTTGGAGGGTGCAAAAATGGTGAGTCTGATCCTCTTTCAGGCAATTGCGTCCGTCGCGCTTATCGATAAACCCTTGAACCTTGCCGTTGCCGTCAAGGACATATTTCAAATGGTCCGTTTCAAAGATAAACGAACTCGGCTCAGCAGGGAAAAGGGAAGTTCCCGCCGCCAACGCCAAGCAGAATACAACCGCACAAAAAGAATGTTGGAACACGTTTGTCATTTGCATCTCCCTTGTCATTTGCAGGCCCTACCATGCGGAAATCATAGTCGTCGCGTTTCGGCAAGACCCAATTCCCGCAAGAAGCCAAGTCGTTGCGGCTTGTCTGGCAGTATAGTCGGAGCAACGATTGGTTGTCCAGTGCCTCACCCCCCCCCGTTCGAGCCATCTTGGCGAACGAGCGCCGTGTCGCTACACTAGGCAAGATCGTGCCTGTCTTGGACGGTAGCGATGAAATACGACCCAAATATCACAGGGATTGACCATGGAGAAGCGTGTTTTCAATTTTTCGGCGGGCCCCGCCGTTTTGCCACTACCAGCCTTGGAAGAGGCCCAGCGGAATCTGCTTGCATTGCCCGGCGTTGGAATGTCCATCCTCGAACTCGGCCACCGCACGAAAACCTTCGCCCGGATTCTTGAGCAGGCCGACGCAAACCTGAGAAGTTTACTCGCCATTCCGAGCAACTACCACGTGCTATTCCTCCAGGGGGGGGCTCAGATGCAGTTCGTCATGGCGCCGATGAACTTACTCCGCGGCTCGGACGACGTTGGCGACTACATCGTGACCGGCTCGTGGGGCAAGAAGGCCATGACCGAGGCCAAGACCCAGGGCAAGACCCGCGTTGCCTTCGACGCGGCCGATTGCAACTACAACCGCATTCCGAAGCAAGACGAACTGGACCTCAATCCGGACGCCGCCTACGTACACATTACCTCGAACGAGACCATCGGCGGGGTTCAGTTCGCCACCGAGCCAGACACCGGCGACGTGCCCATCGTGTGCGACTCGTCTTCCGACTTCCTTTGCCGTCCGGTCGATATGGAGCGTTATGGCGTCCTGTATGCCTGCGCCCAGAAGAACGCCGGCCCGGCAGGCGTCACCGTTGTCATTATCCGCGACGATCTATGCCAGCGCTCGCCGCAAGGCTTGGCTTCGATGCTCAGCTACAAGGTTCACGCGGACGCCAAGTCGCTGTATAACACGGCGCCGACCTTCGGCATCTACATGGTGGGCCTGGTAAGCAAATGGCTCATTGAGGACATCGGCGGACTTGAGAAGATGCGCCAGATCAACCGCGAGAAATCGCAGATGGTCTACGATCGCATCGACGCCTCCGAAGGGTTCTACACGGTTCACGCCGCGTCGGACAGCCGGTCGATCATGAACGTGGCGTTCCGCGTAAAGGACTCCGGCTTGGAGGAGACCTTCCTAAAGCAGGCAGAGCAGCACGACCTGTACGCCCTGAAGGGGCACAGGAGCGTCGGCGGCTTCCGCGCTTCGATCTACAACGCCATGCCAGTCGAGGGCGTGAAGGTCCTGTGCCAGTTCATGGACGATTTCCGCGCGAAGAACGCCTGATAACTCCGACAGCCGGAGCGCCATGAATGTTTTTGTCTTTTCGCCGAAGGCGATTCGCACCGTAGCCTGGGATCATCATCCCAGGATCTGTTGTATGCGTGGCACGCCTTGCAATCGTCGCTCCGGCCGTCTAGACTGCCAGAGGCTGTTAAGTTCCCCGTTCTCACAAAGGAGTTGCGCCATGTTCACTCGACGCCTGTTCCTTGCAATGGTGGCATCGCAGGCCCTTGCCACTGCGGCGATTGCCGCCGACACGCCGTTGAAAGCCCTGATTGTCGACGGCCAGAATGGCCACAAATGGCAGTTGACCACGCCGGTGCTGAAGGAACTACTCGAACAGACCGGCATGTTCACGGTCGACGTGGCCACCTCGCCGGCGCGGGGCGAAGACATGAGCGGCTTCAAGCCGGAGTTCGCCAAGTACGACGTGGTCGTGAGCAACTATCAGGGCGATGAGTGGCCCGAGGCCACCAAGCAGGCCATGCTCGATTACGTTCGCAAAGGCGGCGGGTTGGTGATCTATCACTTCGCGTGCGCCGCGTTCCCGAACTGGCCGGAATGGAACGAGATGATCGCGCTGGGCGGTTGGGGCGGCCGCAACGAGAAGCACGGCCCCTATGCTCGATGGAAGGACGGCAAGATTGTGCTGGACGAGTCGCCAGGCCGAGGCGGCGGGCATGGTCCCATGCAGGCGTTTGCCATCGACGTGCGTAACGCCGACCACCCGATTACGAAAGGCTTGCCACCGCGATTCGCCCACGTGGAAGACGAGTTGTACGGCTGGCTTCGCGGTCCGGCGAAGAACCTCACCGTGCTGGCCACCGCATTCGCTCCCAAGGAAAAGGGCGGCGCCGACGAGCACGAGCCGATCCTCTTCACCGTCAAGTACGGCGAAGGCCGCGTATTCCAGAACGCGCTGGGGCACCTGCCGGAGCAGCTCAAGAGCGTTGCCTTCATCGCCACGTTCCAGCGCGGCTGCGAGTGGGCCGCCACGGGCAAGGTCACCCAAAAAGTGCCTGCCGACTTCCCCGGTCCGGACAAGCCCTCGGTCCGCGATTGAATCCAATGCGAATCGGCTTTGCAAGCATCGACTTCACTCCGCCGGCCGAGTTGCCGTTGATGGGCAACTTCCGCGACGACTACGCCGCCCGTGGCGTCCACGATCCACTGTTGGCCAAGGCCATGGTGTTTGAGGGCGCCCAGGGCGGAAAGGCCG
>CAZASB010000230.1:0-7725 GCA_964487655.1 uncultured Planctomycetaceae bacterium | reverse complement strand
CCAACGATCTACGCGACCTTGACCCACCCTACGTAGATGAATAATCCGGGCTATCGCGACTCGATCGACGTTGGCAAGAGCGTTGCACCGCAGTACACCATACTGTACAGGATGGTCGCATCCGTGAAAAGCGAGCCCGGAAATGACAACCGGCAGTCTTCCCAAATTGCGGGAGGGCTGCCGGAGATTGCTGTTGACGTCCGAAGTTCTACCGGGTGGTGGGTTGCCACTGGACCTCGACTATTTTCGGATCCGCAGGCGCGGTTACCTCGACTTGGTAAACCGCATGTCGAACGGGCCGCCACGTAGTGCGATTGTCCGGGTCGATCAGTCGCGGCCCAGACGTGCCATCGAGTCGCGTGTTGCCGTCGGGAACCGGCTTGAGCGACTCCTGCCGCTCGGGTGGAAGACTCGGCTGTGCGTCGGCCGGACTAAAGGTTTGTGGGACGACATTCTGGGGCGATGACGTCTCGGGGACAACGTATGGAGCCGGTTCGGGAGCAACGTACGACTGTGTTGGCGAAAGTGCCGACCCACAGCAACCGCTGGATACCACCGGGGCACTATAACCGCTCGCTCCGGACATGTACGATTCCATCGGCGCATAACTCATCGAGGAAGCGTAGCTTGGCGAGCAGGCAAGCCGGTACGTGGTGACTGGAGCGAGTTGCGGCCCAAACAATGCGTTCAAAATCGGGCGATTCAGAACTCGGTAGTGCGTTTCCGGAACGTAATAGCATGCCTGGGGCGCGCAGGTGGTAACTGGCGATGCGCAGCAGGTCATGCTCGAGCATGTCGGCGTGTAACTGGCCGGTGCGTAGGTAGCGGCCGTCGGAGCATAGTAGGCAGGCGCATACGTTGTCTGGGCAACTGAATTGCTCTTAGACCGCCCAAATAGGCAGTCCAGGAATCCGCAGGCCTGCGCGGAGGCCGGCAAAATCAATAAGGCAGCAAGCCCCACAAGTACAAACTTGGTAATACGTTTTGTCAACATGACTAATGCTCCAATAATCCAAGGTTTGGCTCTCTATTCATCAAACCATGCAACGCACGCGGCGTCAAGCTGGTGCCGCGTTATGCCGACAATTTGGTGGTATTGTTCATCTGGGCAGTTTGTGGCGATTATTTCGAGTTTATGGTCCGGCTGTGCCAGCGGCACTCGAAGCGACTCACCTCGCATCCCGGGCGGGTGGAGCCACTCTACAGGCCACCATATCCTCAAGTATAGGTTATACTCTTGGTGTCGACCGGAGACAAGTCGGGTGGACTTTGACCGTCTGGGATTGCCATGAACAGTTGTCTACCGTTCTCTACGTTTCTGAGTTTCATAAAGGTCGAAAAGCCCGAAGAGCAACTCTCGAAGATTACCACCATGGCGGGGGAATTCCCGAGCGACGTCATCCGGCAGGATGTGTCGTTCGAAGCCGTCTTGGAGTTTGTCCACGATCGACTGGGCAAGGGGCAAGGTGGCTTCCGTTTGATACAGCAGAGGGAGTTTCACCGGTCGATGCGATGTTACGAGCAGTCCGAGTCGCCGGCGCCAGCAATGCCAGCGAAGCCGGCATCGTTCCGGAATGCCGAGCTGCTCGTAGCCGTCGACGACCAGAATGGTTCCGATGGCGAGATCTCGTGTCGGCAGATGAACGGGGATGCGACTCTGGCCGTCGTGCAGCGCGAGCAAGAAGAACGCTTGGCCCTGGTCTTCCAATTCAAACAGAAGCGTTGCCAACAATGTCGACTTCCCCGACCCGTGGGGACCGACGATCGCCCCCCGCCACTCGGCGGCGCGAAGGCGATTGGCCAGGGTCGCGACGTTCAGGTCGGCGAGGAAATGGAAAGGAATCGCTCCCGGACGAACGCAGCGAGTGCAAAATGGATTCTCCGGAGCGTCGGCTTCAAGGCGGCGTGGACTCACGGTTCAACCAACTCCACATCGGGGATGCTTCCAAGCTGAAAGCCTCGCTGGCCAATGATTTCCTTCCCACCCTGGAGAAAGGCTCGCACGCGAACGCACCATCGCACCTTCAGAATAAGACCGCTGTACGAAAGGGGCGCCCGGGGCAGGGTGGTCTCGAAGTGGTAGGGTTGGTTCGGAATAACCCAATCGCCGGCGTCGGCACTGGCGCGCCAGAAGGCATGAACGGCCATGTCTTCATCGCCCTTACCCTCGGTGTACCACAGCACGGAGGTCTCAACGGCCTTCACCTCATCGAGCGTGAGCCCACGAAGCCAGAAATCGCCGGCCAGGGTGGCACCGGGCGGATAGGTATTCTGGTCTCTTTCGAGTCGGATGACGACCACCGGTCTAATCATGGCCGTTTGCTTGCTCAGCAGGGAAAACAATCAAGGGATAGTCGCGGTGATAGTTGGGCCAGCCGGCGATACGACCGTCCACGACCAGACGCCACGTAACCGAATTGTGCTCCGACTTGAACGAATGCATCGCCCCGTCAGGTACAATCAGCCGGCATGTGGCCTGGAACGGCATGGCGCGTCGTACCGTCAGGTCTTCGCCGCGATAGATCCGCTCCGTAAAAACCCCTCGCGATTCCGTGCGAGTATTGGTGCCCTCGCGATACGTTGCCTGCTCTTCGCAACGAAGCTGAACGTCGAGTGAGTCCAGAGGCAGTCGTCCCGATTGCGAGATGAATACCTCGTACTCACCTCCGGGATGCAGCGGGTGGTCCGACAGTTCAACCTGGGTAGGACCGACACCCGTTGTCAGGAACAATTGGCGAATGAGCGCAATGATCAGGGCAACACCTGCGAAGACGAAGGGTGCTAGGCAGAACGTCATAATCCAGTCTGGATCGCCTGCCACATGCCCGTTGATTGCCATAACCACGAATACGCCAACAACGCCATTCCAGCCCACGCATGCCAGCAATGTGCCAAACAGCGCCCATCCTGGCGAGGTGCCAATCGGAAGCCGATATCGTAGCGTCGTTCCGGGGCTGTTGGTAATATCGGAGCCTTCCGGAACGGTAGGATATTGAGGCGCATCGCGCCCTTTGCCACCGAGCAACTCGCGGCCCTCAGTACGCCGGGAGATTTCCGCTCGTCGCTCTGCCGACGTGTTCCAGCGAAATAGACCATAAACCAGTCCGCCGGCGCCAATCAGCAGAAAGAGCAATGGCACGGCCAGGACGGCCCAAACCCACCAGCGGTAGCCTCGGACAAGGACGACGGCCTTCGGCTCGGTCGGATCATACCAGCACCGGCATGTTTCGCCACGGGCAAAACGGTCGAGCATGGCCAACATTTCATCCTGCTCACCGGAATACGAGTTGGCCGCGTCGCTGGCCGTGGCAATATCGTAGGTCCACGCGGTGAACGACTTGCCATTCACATCGTAACGAATCTTGACTTCCGGCCGGTACAACCGATTCTCTTGCCCCTCGCTAACGGCGATGCGTTTGTCGAGCACAATGCAGGTGTTTTCCACGAACTCGTGGTTAACGCGCCACTCGGGCAGGACGATCCCGCGCACCAAGCCGACGAGGACTCCGGCGCCGACGAACAGCAGAATCGCAAAGAACACGACTTCCCCCGCCATCGCCAGCTTACCCGAGCCGGTGCGACGGTTCCCTCGTTTCTTTTCGTAGATGCGCAACCTGCGTGGCAACGTCGATCTCCTTTCGGCATCGCGTAGACGAGCCTTTCCTCCGCAAGCCGTTCCTCCGCCACGCCTATCCGACAGAAACGCTGATTGGAATCAACGAGGCTGCGATGGCGACTCCTGGGCCACACTCAACTCGGAATTGTGCTTCGCCTGTCGGCAGAAGCCAATCCCTTCCAATGCTTTGTATACCTCTTCGAGAGTCTTCTCTCCGAAATTGGAGATTGCTAGCAGGTCGTCTCGCGTGCAATGAAGCAGGTCATTGACCGTGAAAATCCCCCGCTCCTCCAGGCAATTGGTTGTACGAACCGTCAGTCCGATCTCCGCAGTACTCAACTCCAACTTTACCGCCAGTTCTCTTTCCTCGTCGGCAACCGTGTGTCTAAGCGGAATGCGAGTTCCCATGGGGTCCCTCCCGGCGAAAAACGAATAGATCCAGTGGCTCCGGCCTTTGGCCGAGCATCCCAAAATATAACCGCAGTTCTCGAATCCGGGTAGTGCCCCCGGAAACAATCGGGCTTCGGTCTCTCAATTGAGATCATGCGTCCGATCGGAAGTTATTGCGGAGCCCCCTGAAGAGTATACCTGCATCGCTTTAACTAGGGGTTGGCTGCCTCTCTGCGGGATTACCTTAAGGAGCAGGATGGGATACTGCGACGGTATGCAGTCATATAGCCGCTCTGCGCTGGCGATGCGGAGTATCCGCTGACCACTGTGGGGGGCATGGCTATGCCGGCGAGAGGTGGTCGCGTTCCGAAAGTCGGTCCACGATACAGATTTTCGGCATGGTTGGTTGCCGGTTCTTTCGCTTAAATCATATGAGATGCCAAAAAATAACCTAAACTTGGTTAAGGCAATCTGTATCCGTAGTTGTCGAGATGCATGTAGGCAAATCGTAAGGCTCCAATTCTTTGTCTCTGTTCGAACATTCCCGATTCAGGCGATACGTGCTAACCGCCGGCGAACCCTTGATAATTCTTTTCTCCGGGGCGTTGGACAGCCTTTGAGAGTCTTTTCCAATGTCGCGAATTGGTTTCCGAAATTGTGAACCTGCTCGCCGTGGAACTGCCGCGGTCGAGTGCGCGTTGATGTTGCCGCTATATGTCCTGCTGGTCATTGGGGCGATTGACGTAGGTCGGGCCATCGCAGTGAAGCACTCGCTTGCGGAAGCGGCGAGGGCAGGCTGCAGGTTGTATTCCATCAACGAAGAACTAACCCAACAAGATGCGTTAGACATGATCGACAAGGTTATGGCCAACGCCGGTCTGGCCGGGTACACGGTGGAGTTCGATCCGTCATTATCGGAAGATATTGGTCACCTGGCGCCTGTCACTGTTTCCGTGTCCATCGAATACGATGACGTCTCGTTACTCCCAAGTCAGTTCCTGGCAGGCAAGACCCTGACGGCTACCTGCATCATGCCTGGCGACACGGGTGAAATCGTCATGGGCGGAGGCCCATCCACTCCACCAGGCGACGACGATGATGACGACGATGATGACGATGGCAACGGAAACGGAAACGGAAACGGAAACGGGAATGGGAATGGGAATGGGAATGGGAATGGGAATGGGAATGGGAATGGGAACGGAAATGGGAACGGAAACGGGAATGGGAATGGGAACGGAAATGGCGGCAGACGGGGGAGGTGGTAGCCGTCATGGTTGCCATGGTTCTGGTAGAAGACTAGGCGGGTGAATGTTAGCACTGGCGTTACCGCGAGTCGCCGTTGCGGGAGAAAGACGGATGTTCATACGAACGAGTAAGCCACTGCTGGTCCAAGCGGGAACGGCTTCAACCAATGCTCGGCCTCGGAATCAAGGATCGCGGCGGGGTACGGCGTCGGTGGAGTTCGCTCTTGTGGCGCCTTTGATATTCCTCTTCTTTTTCGGAAGCATAGAGTTCGGACGGCTGATCATGATCATGCATGCGCTCGACTCGGCGGCGCGCGAGGGCTGCCGAGTCGCCGTGACATGGAAAGCGACGCGCCAAGATGTAGCTGATACCGTATCGGAACGCCTAGCGACCTTCGGGATCACGGATTATACATTGATGGTCGAGCCGAATTCTCCGAGCCAAGTCTCGCAGTGGGCGCCGATTAGCGTCCACATCGAGGCGGCCTATACGGACCTGGCATGGCTACCCGTGCCCAAGTATTTGCAGGAAATCACCTTGTCGGGCTCATGCACATTGCCCCAAGAGTCTGACCGATCGGGGTTGTGACCCCATGGAGTTACGCGCCCATGACACAAAAATACAGACAAGCCCGAACATTCTACCGGCCATGCCGCCGGGGCGGGGCGATGATTTTAATGCTGGTGCTATTGACAATCGTTATCGGTATGGTTGCCATGTCCGTTGACGCCGGCCTGATGGTCTTGTTGCGCGCCGAGATTCAGAACGCTGTGGACGCCGGCGCCGTGGCGGCTGCCCTACGTTTGCAAGGAGACTCCGCGAATATCGATGAAGCGGAGGGCATGGCGCGAGACTATGTGCGGCGCAACCGTGTAGGTTTTACGGCGATTGTCCCCGAAGACGCGATTGACGTGGAGCAAGGATATTTCGATGGCGAAACCAGCACGTTCACTCCCACATCCGTCTCCCCCAATGCCGTTCGGGTCTATGCTCGCCAAGATACCCAGCCCTTCTTTTTCGCCAAAATCTTCGGTTACGACACATTCGGAGCCCCCGCCGAGGCCATCGCGAGTGCAGACCCTCGGCCGCTTGACGTCATGATGGTCTTGGACCTGTCGGGGTCGATGGCACGTGAAGGGCGTATCGAGGCTCTGCAAAACGCGGCGCCGGTCTTTGTCGACGTCATTGAAGAATTGGGGGGCGAGGACCATATCGGCGTCATGGGCCTATCGGCGAATCCCAACCAGTACGACCCAGCCGACCTGGGGCATAGTGGAACGATGTACGATTCAGGACTCCACCCCACTGCCGATTACAATGTCGGTGTGTTGGAGTCGGAATTGGTCGATAATTTCTCGCAACTTAAGAACAGTGTGCTCAACGCAAGCCAATTGGAGGCTGGCAAGTACACAAACTATACGGGCACGGGCGCTGCCATTGGCGATGCGGTACACTACCTCATCAATAACTCCGACGCCCGCGGCAATTCCGTCAAAGCGATCGTACTGATGAGCGACGGCGCGGCAAACCGGCCCTCGGGCAACGGTCCCGGTTACGCCCGCCAAATGGCGCAATATGCAGCCGATAACGAGGTGAAGATTTACACGATCAGCCTGGGGAACGATGCCGATCTCGGCCTCATGCAAGATATCGCCGACATCACCGGCGGCCAGCATTTCGATGCGACAGGATCAGGCGTGGCGGCCTTGACCGAACGCCTGACCGAAGCGTTTCGACAAGCCGCCGCAGCCATCAAGCGTGCGGCCATTGTGAAATGACTTCTTTCTAGTTCGACTGTTTGATTTAGGTTGACTCGACGCAAGTGTTGTGGTATTAACGTCTTCCGTTAGAGACGGAGTAATCCACGAAGACTGGGAAAGAAAAACTTCCGCCAATTTGAACAAAGTGGCCTCTTGGTGTACCCTCAATTGCGGTTTGCGGCACTAGCATCGCCATCTGTTCGACGATTGTGTTGGGATTGCTGTATATTGGCTGCCGCCGTCCCCATTGTCCGATGTAGTAGCGGACTTGCAGCGAGTTGGAGCACCGTCATTTGGGATCGTCCGGCTTATAGGTCTGCTTTTACGACGAGCAGCTTTCCCCGCGAACGGGAAAGTACTAAGGGAATCGAATGCCAAAGCTCTGTAGCAAGAGAGGTGTAAAGGCACACCATCCAAACAATGAATTGCTATCGCATTGCATCGTTCCCTACAGATACGAACAGCTTCAGTGGCAAACAGGCTTGTGCATACGTTCCGAAGCGGCGGTTAAGGCCACGAGGTAGGGCACGGGCTCGCTGCCCAGGGCGTTGAGCACGG
Organism: uncultured Planctomycetaceae bacterium; assembly: GCA_964487655.1. Lineage (GTDB taxonomy): Bacteria > Planctomycetota > Planctomycetia > Pirellulales > Thermoguttaceae > PWXP01. Next base: position 153 of record CAZASB010000230.1, on the reverse strand, counting down.
TACCGCCGGCGGTGAACACATAGGTTACGTCTTCGGAGCTGCCATACTTGTCGATGGCCTTGCCCCCTTCGCCGCCGCCCACGTACACCTTAATGCCGGCCTCGCGCATGCGCTTCAGTTGGCCCACGAAGTTCCGGGTGCCTTCCTCGAAGC
>CAZASB010000229.1:0-7737 GCA_964487655.1 uncultured Planctomycetaceae bacterium | reverse complement strand
ACTGTTCCCAAACAATTGGGACAATTGTTCTACACTGGGTATATTTCAATCTGCCATTCGCGGTTACGGGGCACTTACGAGGGGACATAATGGCCCCTACAGGTGGGCCATTCATTGGGCGTTAAGTGGATTGTCTTCCAATCCGAGGGGCTTGTGAGGTTTTTTGATTGGCAAACGGTCTAACCGCTTGCTAGAATAGGAGGTAGTCGATGGTCGGGCGTTCCCGATCTGGGTTCATCGTTCAGAGATCCCCGCGTGGTAGAGGCGGCCGCTCCGGAACACGGCTGTTGCCACGCTTTCGCTGTCTCGCGTGTCGGAGTCAACAATATGTTCAAACGCTTGTTCTTCCGTGTGGTTGGGCTGCCCGTTGTGGCCCTTGCCGTGGTTTCCGTGGCCGCAAGCGTACTTGGCGCCGAGCCAGGTTCGGAGGCCGCCCGGATGGTTCGCTACAGCCATCCCGATGGGTCGGATTACTTCGCCCTGATGCTTCGGCCGTCGGCCGCCTCGGCAGTCGCCGGCGCACGAGACATTGTGGTCGTGTTCGACACGTCGGCTAGTCAGGCCGGTGAGTTTCGCGACAAGGCCATCGCCGCGCTTCGTTCGACGCTGTCGAGCCTGCAGGCCGAGGACCGCGTTCAGTTGATGGCGGCCGACACTCGGGTGGTTGCGTTGACGAGCGATTTCGTCGCGCCCAACAGCCCCGAAATGGCCGAAGGATTGGCGAAGCTTGACCGGCGCGTTCCGATGGGGGCGACCGACCTACCAGGCGCCATGACGGCTGCCATCGAGGCGTTCGGCGCTTCGAAGAACCCCCGCGCGATGGTTTACATTGGCGAGGGGAGCAGCCGCGCGAACTTGCTGGCGCCCGAGGACTTAGCTCGCTTATCCGGTGAACTCCGAGATGCCCGCGTGCCCGTGATCAGCTACGCGGTAGGGCCGCGCATCGACGCAAACCTGCTCGGCGCGCTGGCCGCGCAAACGGGTGGCAACGTCCTTGGCGTGGGCCAGGAACAGCCGGCCGAGGAGATTGGAATCCAACTTGCCGCCGCGGCAATCGTGCCCGTGTTGTGGCCAACCGATTGTGTGTGGCCGGAAACTTTGGGCGAAGTCATTCCCAAGAAACCGCTTCCGTTGCGCGCGGACCGGGACAGCCTAGTCATTGGCACGCTCACTTCGAACGACCCGGTGCAGGTGACCATGACGGCCGAGGGGCCGTCTGGCCCGGTGCAGTTGAAGTGGAGCGTCGCGCCGGGTGAATCGAAGCCGGATGACGCCTTCTTGGCCGAACTGGTTGGCAGCGCCCGGGCGACCGACGGCGTGCATCTTCCGTTGCTGGGCGAGGACGTCTTGGCGTATGCTCGCGAGGCCGTGTCGGGCAATGCCCGAAGCCTGATGCGCTTGGCACGCCAGTCGTTTTCGGCGGGCAACCTGGACCACGCCGAGAAGCTCTTGGCCGAGGTACTCAGCCGGGATCCGGACGATCCGGAAGCCCAGGCGCTCGGGCGAGCGATTGCCAAGCAGCGCGCCGGCGGGGCAGCGCCGGGCGAAGTGGTTGCCGGAGCCGATGGAGCAGATCCCGGCGAGGTATTGCCGCCACTGGGCGGCGCGGCGGATTTGAACCTAGTGGGCCCCGGTGCCGCCGGTCTTGGTGCCGGCGGTCCGAGCGACTTCGCCGCGGGCATCGCGGCCGAGCGGTCGATCGTCACGCAGGTGATCCAGGCCGAGGCTCGCAACGCGGTCAATCAGGCGCGCGGCCAGATGGGCAATGACCCGGAGGGCGCCATCCAGCAATTGAAGTTCCAGTTGGAACGCGTGCGGCAGGCCCCGGAATTGAATCCGGACATACGCGACCAGTTGGCCGGCGTCATCCAGGCCGCGCTCCGCGAGGCCAGCCGCCGCCAGGAGGAACTGGAACGCCAGCGGCAGGAGCAGTATGAAAAGATCGCGTTCGGCAAGGAGCAGCAACTGCTGTTGGATAACTTGGTCCGCGATCAGAGCCGGATCAAGCAGCTCGTGGATCGTTTCAACTCGCTGATGGACGAGCGGCGCTACCGAGCCGCCGAGGAAGAGGTGGCGTACGAAATCGGCCAGATCGCGCCAGACAACCCGATCGCGCCGGCGGCGGCTCTGTGGTCGCGGTTCGTCGGATATGAAGCACGCAACATGGAATTGAAGGTTGCCAAGCAAAAGAACGTCATGGATATCGTCTACTCGATCGAGCGGTCGGCGCTTCCGTTCCCAGACGATCCACCCATCGTGTACCCCGAGGCCGAGGTGTGGCGAGAGCTTTCCGCGGCGCGCAAGGAGAAGTACAGCTCGATGGACCTTGCCAGCCGGGGCCCGGCGGAGAAACGCATTCTCGACGCGTTGAAGTCGCCCACCCAGCTCGAGTTCATCGAAACGCCCATCCAGGACGTGATTGACTTCCTGAAAGAGCAGCACGACGTCGAAATTCAAATTGATAAGAAGGCGTTGGACGACGTCGGTTTGGCGACGGATATTCCGGTCACGAAGAACATCAAGGGGATTTCGCTTCGATCGGCCCTGCGACTGACGTTGCGCGAACTGGGCTTGACCTACGTGATTGAGGACGAGGTGCTGCTGATCACCACGCCGGAAGAGGCTGAAAACCGGTTGACTACGAAAGTGTACCCGGTGGCCGACCTCGTGTTGCCCATTCGCGACCCTGGTTTCTCGGGCGGCTTCGGCGGCCTGGGCGGCATGAGCGGCGGCATGGGCGGCATGGGTGGCGGTGGCGGCGGCATGGGTGGCGGCTTCGGCGGCCTGGGCGGCATGGGCGGCGGCATGGGTGGCGGCATGGGTGGCATGGGCGGCGGCGGTGGCGGGTTCTTTAATGTGCCCGTCCTCCAGAACCAGAACCCCGCTGGCGTGCTGCCGAACGGTCCTGCCCATGGTTTCTTTGCCGTTGAGGATGACGACCTGACCTTGGCCGCGAAGCCTGCCGTGCAAAGCGTCGATTCGGTGGTCGGGCCGGCGCCGAAGGATGAGTTGCCCCTTTCGATTGCCGATTCCGAGAACCCCAGCGAGGCCTGGGATGCCTACTTCGCCGGTCATCGGCCCGCGGAGGCTTCCGTTCGCGAGGCCGTCCGCCAATTGATGGACGACAAGAAGTACTCCCAGGTCATTGCGATGACGCAGGCGGCCCTGCGCAACGGGCAGGTTCAGCCGTGGATGTACGAGGCCATGGCGATTGCCATGCAAGCGGCGGGCGAGCCCTTGGAGGAGATTGAGCGGGCGGTAATGTCGGCCGTCGATTTCGCCCAAAGCCCCGGGGAAATCCTGCATATCGCCGCCTACCTGTCGCACCTGGGCATCGAGCGCCGGGCGCTAAGCCTATTCCGGCAGGTGGCGAAAGCCGCCCCGATCCAGCCGGAGCCGTACCTGTTCGGTCTCCGTTCGGCGCAGCGGCTGGACGACCTCGACGGGATCCGGTGGGCCGTGGCCGGCATCCTGAGCCAGGCGTGGACCAATGACCAAACGGAAGTCTGGCGGACCGGTTTGCGCGTTGCCCAGGCGACCATCGAGCGGCTGAAGGCCGAAAACCGGGTCGCCGAGGCCCAGGAGTTCCAGAAGTCGCTGGACGAGGCCGTTGCTCGCGACTGCGTTATTATTGTCTCTTGGACCGGGAATGCCGATATCGACATGTTCGTCGAGGAACCGTCGGGAACCGTGTGCTCGCTGCGCAGCCCGCGCACGACCGCCGGCGGCGTGTTCCTGGGTGATGGCGTATCGCGAATGGGCCAGAGCCCGTTGGCAGGCGGCAATAGTGAAGTCTACGTATGCCCCAAGGGGTTCGACGGCACGTACCGTCTTCTGGTTCGGCGGGTGTGGGGCGACGTGACTGCCGGCAAGGTAAACGTCGACGTATGCACCCACTATCGCACGAAGAACGCCGTCCAGCTTCGCAAAAAAGTCTCCCTGGACAAGAACGAGGCCCTGGTTGTCTTCGACCTGAAGGATGGCCGTCGCGAGGAGCCGCTGGCCGAACGCCAGCTTGCCAACGCGGCCGTGGCCCAGTTGGCGGTAAACCAGCAAGTATTGGCCCAGCAGTTGGCCGGAGCGGCCGACACGCGGGCACTACGCGACTACGCCCTGGCACGCCAAGCGCTCGAAGGGGGAAACAACGCGAATGTCAACCCGCTGTTTGCCTCCGTCGCCAGCGCCGTCGGCTACCAGCCGGTGATCATTACCTTGCCCGAAGGCGCCAACTTGGCGATGAATGCCGTCATTTCGGCCGACCGTCGCTACGTTCGCATCACGGCCGTCCCCATGTTCTCGGGTATTTCGGACGTTTATACGTTCAACATGGCGACCGGCGACAACAAGCAGGGAGAAGGGGGAACCGGCGGCCAAGGGTTTGGAGCGCTGTTCGGCAACCAGGGTACGGGCGGCGGTGGCGGTGGCGGTGGCGGCTTCTAGCCCGTGCGAGTCATTCCAACGCAGGGTGGGGCTCCTGACACGCCCCACCCAATAGAACCACAAGACAAGACGGGCCTCGCAAGTCGAGCCCCGCCTTGTCCTTTTTGGCGAATCATTTGGGTCGCGAGGATCGAATGACACCCGGTTGCGCGTCTAGCGTGAGCGGGGCGAACTGGCCGGCGCGGACGTGTTCCAAGGCAACCGCGCCCATCACGGCGTTGTCGGTACACAGCTCCGGCGGAGCGATGTGTAGCGTCACGGCTTCCCGCCGAGCACGGTCGGCAAGCCGTTCGCGCAGCCGGGCATTCGCCGCAACGCCCCCGCCCACGCACAACGTTCGTAGGCCCGTCGCGGCTATCGCCTGGAATGCCTTGCCCACCAGACAATCAACCACGGCCTCCTGAAACGCGGCCGCCAGATCGGCGACCTGTTGCGGCTCGCGCTCAATGGCGTCGAAATCGTGCCGCCCGGGTCCGACCAGCGTGTATCGCACGGCCGTCTTCAGGCCGCTGAAGCTGAAGTCGAGCCGGCTGGAATCGTCCAGCATGGGACGGGGCAGCCGGTATGCGTTCGGATTACCTCTGAGTGCCGCACGGCTCAACGACGGCCCGCCCGGGTACGGCAGCCCCAGCATGCTCGCCACCTTGTCGAATGCCTCGCCGGCCGCGTCGTCGATCGTCGCGCCCAGCAGCGTGAAGTCGAGCGGACCAAGACACCGGTACAGATTGGTGTGCCCACCGCTGACAATCAGCCCGACACATGGGAATACGTCGTCGCCCGCGGCCAACCGGCACGCGTAGATATGCGCTTGCAGGTGGTTGACGGCGACCAGCGGGAGGTCCATCGCAACGCACAGGGCCTTTGCCGCAACGAGTCCCACCAGCAGCGACCCGGCCAGGCCGGGCGTGTGGGCAACGGCCACGGCGTCGAGATCGGCCAACGTAAGCCCTGCCTTTTGCAGGGTTTCATGAATGACCGGCAGGATGCGTTCCAGATGGGCCCGCGAGGCGATTTCCGGCACGACGCCCCCGAATCGGCGGTGCAGGGCGTCTTGCGAGGCCACCACGGCGCCGAGCACTTCCAATCGCTCATTGACAACCGCGGCGGCCGTCTCGTCGCACGTGGTTTCGATGGTAAGAATGTTCACGCCGTCAGTCCGCCCTGGCTAGTTCCGCGGTCAGGTGCTTCAGCGCTAGTTCCAACTGCCGGTCCGCCACGACGCGGGGCGGCGTGGTTGCGGTGTCCGACGGCTTGGCGTCGGCCGTCGTCTTGGCATCCGCCGTCTCGACGTCCGCGGTTTCAGCCGCGGCTCGGCGAGGACGAACAATATCGCGCTCGCGCCGGTCCTGGATCATGTTGGCCAACTCATTGGTATCGAGTTTTAGTTCGTAGCCGTCATCGGGCAAAACGCCCCACTCTCCGTTTTCGTCGGACGTATCGAAGCGGTGGATGTTCTTGCCGCTCGGGCGACGGTAGGCGGCCGTTGTAAGCTTCAAGGCGCTGGCGCCCTCTTCCAATTCAATCACGTTCTGCACGCTGCCCTTGCCCCACGTGCGTTCGCCCACGATGGCCGCCCGCTTGTTGTCCTGCAAACATGCCGCCACGATCTCGCTTGCGCTGGCGCTGTACCGATTCACGAGCACGACCATGGGAATGTTCTCGAAAACGGCGTTCTGCTTTGCGTCCCATGCCCGCTCCGGGCTGTTCCGGCCCTTGGTGCTCACAATCCGGCCCTTGGAGATGAACAGGTCAGCCACCTCGATCGCGGCGCTCAGGAGTCCGCCGGGGTTGAATCGCAAGTCGAGAATGAGTCCGCGCGCGTTGTCGTTCTTGAGTTTCTGAAGGGCCTGTTGCAACTCGCGGACCGTATCGCGGCTGAACGCGGTCAGGCGGATGTAACCCACGCGGGTTTCGCCGTCGAGTACGAAGCTCCAGGCGTCGTCGGCATCGCGGTGATCGCCCAGCACGGTTTCCACGTGGATTCGCTCGCGGGCAACCTCGACGATTCTCTTCTCGGCATTGCCTTCGGAACGAACGGCAAGCGTCACCTTGGTGCCGGCCTCGCCCTTGAGCCGTTTTACCGCATCGTCAATGGAAATGTCCTTGGTGCTCTTGCCATCAATCTCGACAATCTGGTCGCCGGCCAGAACGCCTGCCTTATACGCTGGACTTCCCACCAATGGGCTGAGCACTTTCAGCCCCCCGTCGTCCATGCCAATTTGGATTCCGATCCCGCCGAACTCGCTTTCCACGGTGGATCGGAACTGCTTGAGTTCCTCGGGACCAATATACGCCGAGTACGGGTCGAGCTTGCCGAGCACCCCCTGAATGGCAGCTTCAAAAAGCTCGCGACGGTTGACGTCCTTGACGTAGTTCCGCTCGACCTGATCGATCGTGTCGACCAGCAGCTTGTACAGCTCGTATCGTTCGTCTTCCGACCAGCCACTCTGGGCCGGTTCCTCCTTACCCCGCAAGGTGGCTGGAAAAAGTGTCACCAGAAGAACGATCCACGATGCCACGCCGTATCGCGAAACCCTGGAAGTCGAGAAGAAATGCATCCGAAAGACTCCTGTATATGACCGCGTCAGACCGGCCCCATCGCAACGGAAGGAATACCCGCCGAGGCCGCCTCACTCCTTGCTGAAGTATAGGGGGACGCCGGGAATGGAGCAAGCTGATTCGGCGGCTGGCGAGGGAGCGGGCAAGCCGGCCGGTGGCCTTTTGTGAAACACCGTATCGCCGCCCTACTTGCATGGGCTCTGAAGCCAGGGCTCCAGCAGTGCCAATCGTCGCTTCAGTCGCAAGTCCGTTCCTGCACCTTGACGGGGCCGACGTGCCCCGGTGCCAACGCGACGCCCAGTAACAGGTAATTGTTGTACCCCATGGGGTATACCTGCCACGGAGAATCGCAAATTCGCAATTGTGCTGGTTCCGCCTCTTGACAGCAGTCCGGAATTATGGCAGAATGCCGTTTGACGTTACGGCTGCAACGCGAGAAATGCCTAGATTGTCGCGGCTGTTGGCGACGGGGCAAGTGGCCGGGCGACATCGCAGGTAGTAGCATGGCGGGGTATCAAATCTCATCGTAAGGTACACGCTATCAACGAGTTAAGGTCAAATTGGAGGGGGGGTTCGATGGATGCATCGCGACACACATCCGACAGTCGCTCGCCACGTCGCGGCCGGTTCCTTCCTTCCTTCCTTCCTGCAGGCACGTCTGGTTCGTAGTTCCGCCTTTAGGCGGCCTTTTCCCTTTCCCTTCCGCCTGAGCGCGGGACTCCAAACACGTGCCACTGC
>CAZASB010000228.1:0-7798 GCA_964487655.1 uncultured Planctomycetaceae bacterium | reverse complement strand
CCCCCATCGCGACAACGGGGAGGGGGTGGCCTTCAGCCTCCCCCTTACCCGCTTCGCACAAGCAGCCATTCACGAAAGCGATTTGCCACACTGGAACTACTTCATAAAACGAGGCTATTATACTTCCGGGTGGTTCCTAAACAAAGTGTGGGGATAGCACCAGCGCCGAAATAACCGTAACTGGCGCATTCCATTCCTCCGGAAGTCGGATTTGGGCGTACTCCTCCACCTGAAGGCGGGCGGGACGGATTACCGCGCCACCTGCTGTTGGAGTGAGGGCGCGATCCAACCAAGCGAATCGTTATTTTTTCAGAATTCCAGACACCTCGGGCCAACGCGCATACTCCAGGATGCGGGGGCAAGGGGTCTGTGTCAAGGGGGGACGTTAGTCACTCTTCCCGAAAGGGTTTGGACCGGCGTGCGGCAATGTACGGCCGCAGCTTGACGAAAGCCCGGACCACGTAAACACTTACCTCGATCGCCCGCGGCGTATTCAGCACGCTGGCCGCCATGATCGCGCCGTGCTCGGTGAATACGAACGGCCGGTAGCGCACATTCCGTTTGGCTGCGGTCGCAGATTGCGACCACGTGGCCGCAGGCATGTTCTCGTCGAGCTGGATCTTCATGCGATGGGCGCCATGTGCAACGGCTGAAGTGTCCATTCTATCGAAGCGGGATCGCGAAACCACCCACCCGGCCCGAGCCTTACCGGGCGAGCATGTTGTCGCGTTCTGCTCCGGAGGGGCGCAGGATTGTAGCCACGGGTGGAGCGCGGTCCGACCGTAGTCGGACCAAGCGCAACCCGTGGTGGCCGTCGCGTCCTCCCTATCTAGCCCCGGCAGGGGCGGCAGAACATCCGTTCAGTCGAATACATATCGTTCGTCGAACTCGATCTCGTGGGCGCGAAGCAGGCGGAGCAACTCGGATTTGAAGTCGAACTGTTTGTGATGCTCGGCTTGCCAAGCGATGTAGTTTTTCACGGCATCCTCTTGCGATTTGCTCACGGAGAATACCCCATATCCCTCCTGCCATGCAAACGCGGCAAGCTTTGGATAATTCTCATGCACCCATTTTGACGAGCCTGCCTTCACCGCTCGCATCAAGTCCGACACGGCGCGATCCGTCCGCCATCGGAAGTATAAATGGATATGGTCCGCCGTGCCGCCAATACTGTACAGGCTGCCTTTTTCCGCCCGTACGACGCCGCCAATGTAAGGATACAGACGATCGGCAACGTCGGAGTGGAGCCACGGCTTGCGCTCCTTGGTGCTGAATACCGCATGCAGAAGAATCTGCGAGTACGTACCTGGCATGAGGTCTCCGTTCTGTCGCCCCTGTCGGGGCTTGGGGGAATATGTCGCACCTTTTCCACGGGTTTCGCTTGGTTTGCCTGTCGGCGAACCGCGCTTCACCCGTGGCTACATTCCGCTACCCCTCCGGGGCAAGATAGCGTGGCGGCCAGCATTATTGATTCCTGCATAGTGTAACCGTTCACGGGGCGGCGCAGGCAGCTTTCTCCGCTCGATGCGAAGGGGACAGTCCCATTTTCGCGGCGGAAACGGAGGATCATTGGGCAGAAACGCCCTTTGTGCCGCGAAAATTGGGACAGTCCCCCTGTGAACGGTTACTGCATAGTCAATGAGCGGTTCGCAGCCGTTTTACCGGGGAAGCCGGGCTTCGCCCTCGTCCATTGGCTATGCAAGCCCCAACTAAGGTATACAATCCGTCCACAAATGGCCAGACGGGCGACGGGCAAATCGGCCCGCGATTGGACTTACGCGTGCCCGGCGCGGTATACTCATGGCACGGCCGACCGGGATCGATTCCCGGCTCGAAGCGTCCGAAGGTTCCCATCTCCAGTCCAAGGATCACCGATCATGACCACAAGTCGCAATCTCTCCAAGCGTGACGCCGGCCGGCGCCGGTTTCTGAAGTCCACCGTGACGGCCGGACTCGGATTGACCATTCTTCCCACCGGCGTGTACGGCGGCCCGGATGCCCCCAGCAATAAACTGAACATCGCCATGATCGGGTGTTGGGGACGCGCAATGGCCCATTTCGGCGCGGTCAAGCCCGAGAACGTGGTCGCGCTGTGCGATATCAACGAGGATCATATCGCCACCGCGGTCAAGGAGTTTCCCGGCGCGAAAACTTACGTCGATTGGCGCAAGTGCCTCGATCAGAAAGACATCGACGCCGTCGTCTGCAGCACGACTGATTTCACTCACGCCTTCGTGGCCAACTGGGCTTTGAACCGCGATCTGCACGTCTTCTGCGAGAAACCACTGGCCAATACGGTCCAGGAAGCGCGCGTGGTCCGGGCCAATTATCTCAAGAAGAAAGGCAAGCTGGCCACGCAGGTTGGCACGCAGCGGCACGCCAGTCCGAATTTTGATCGGGTGCGCGAGATGATCCGCGACGGAGCGGTTGGCCAGCTCAAGCATGTCCATGCGTGGGGCAACCGGCAGATTCGCCGCGACGGCTACCTGCCTGCCCAGGGCGAGCCGCCGAAGAATTTGCATTACGATCTCTGGATTGGTCCGGTGCCGATGCATCCGTACAATCCGGGCTATTTCTCGGGCGGTCCCGGCGCGAACTGCCTGAGTTGGAACATGTACTGGGATTTCGGCAGCGGCCAAATTGGCGACATGGGAAGCCACACGATGGACTTGGCCTGGAACGCGATCGACGCCGGCCTGCCGACGTCGGCCGAGGGGACCGGCCAGGAGTTCAGCCCCGAAGTGACGCCTGTTGATTTGACCGCTACCTTCGAGCATCCGGCCAACGATTGGCGGCCGCCGATCCGCCTTACGTGGTACCAGGGGGCCGACAAGCCGAGCCGACTGGCCGATGGCGTGGATGTCTCCGGCATTGGTCACGGCGTGCTGTTCGTCGGTGACAAGGGCTATCTGACGGCCGATTTCGGCAATCATAATCTCCTGCCGCTGCCTGGCGGCAACCTGAAGCATTACACGCCGCGTGCCGAGGATCGACGGATTGCCCCGATGGGCGGTTTTCAGCAGCAATGGATCAACGCCTGCAAGGGGGATTTGAAGACGTCGTGCGATTTCGACTACAGCGGCACGGCCATCGAGCAGATGCTATTGGGGCTGGTCGCCTATCGAGTCGGCAAGAAGATCGAGTACGACGGTCAGACCGGTCGGGTCGCCAATAGCGAGGAAGCCAATGCGCTGCTGAGCAAGGAATATCGTTCCGGTTGGACGTTGGACGGGTGACGCGAGGGGCAACAGCCCATTGCCGAATGCCCCGGATGTGCTATAATTCTCGTGTGGTTTGAAATTGCGGTTATCCGGAAACCTCGCGGGAAAAGGGGAAGTGCGATGAGTTACGCCAACGAGTCCTATCGGCCGTTCGACGTGTTCGCGGCCCAGGCTGCCGCCGATGAACGATCGGCTTTCATCACGAAGACCTATCTGCACTTGGCCGGCGCCATTGCGATGTTCGTCGCGTTGGAGGCCATACTGCTTTCGCTGCCAGGAATCGAGAACCTGGTGGGGCTGATGATTGGTTCGCGGTTCGGCTGGCTCGCCGTGCTGGGGCTATTCATGGTCGTCAGCTACGTGGCCGAGAGCTGGGCGCAATCCGCGACCAGTTTGGGCATGCAGTACATGGGGCTGGGGCTATACATACTGGCCGAGGCGGTCATCTTCGTTCCGATCATGTACATTGTCCGCGCGGTCGACCCGGGCATCATACCCGCGGCGGGAATGACCACGCTACTGTTGTTCGGCGTGATGACCGCCGTTGTGTTCGTTACGCGGAAGGATTTTTCGTTCCTTCGGTCGATTCTGATGTTCGGCGGGTTTGCGGCGTTGGGGCTGATTGTGGTCGCGATTCTGTTCCAGTTCTCGCTTGGGCCGATCTTCACCTACGCGATGATCGCGCTGGCGTGCGGGTATATCCTGTACCACACGTCGAACGTTCTGCACCATTACCGGATTGGTCAGCACGTGGCGGCCGCCCTAGCCCTGTTCGCTTCGGTGGCCCTACTGTTGTGGTACATCCTGCAATTGTTCCTGTCGCGGCGTTAAGAGCTCGCGAAGGACTTCCTCGGCCAGCGCTTGGTAGTCTTCCGCTCCATGCGAGGTTGGGGCGTATTGGAAGATTGATTGCCCAAAGCTGGGCGCCTCGGCCAGCCGGATGTTCCTGCGAATGCGCGTGCGGAAGACGACGGCCTTGGCCCAGGGCGTGCCGCTTCCGCGCGCCGCCTGGAAGAACGCCTCGACATCCTGGCGGACCTCGGTGGCCAACCGGGTGCCCGTGTCGTACATGCAGAAGGCAACGCCGGTCAACCGGAGCGAGGGGTTCAATCGGGCGGCCACGGCCCGGATCGTTTCCAACAGCTTTCCCAACCCGTGCAGGGCGAGAAACTGCGGCTGCAAGGGGATGAGCACCTCACCGACCGCCGCCAGGGCGTTGAGGGTAAGCAGTCCGAGCGAGGGCGGGCAATCGATCAGCAGGAAATCGGCCTCCGGCGGCTGGGCCTGGAGCTTGCCGCGCAGGGCCAGTTCGCGCCCTTTCCGTTCACTCAACGCCAAGTCGGCGGCGGCCAAGTCGATGGCGCTTGCGACCACCGTCAGGCGTTCTCCGGCCGGATAGCAGGCATCCGCGAACGCGGCATCGCCCACCAGCACGTCGTACATCGAGGCGCGACCGTTCGGAACTTCCACGCCCAGGTGAAGCGTGGCGTGCGCCTGCGGATCGAGATCGATCAGGCACACGCGGCGGCCGGCGGCGGCCAAGGCGGCGGCCAGATTGACCGCGCTGGTGGTCTTTCCGACGCCGCCTTTCTGGTTCATGATGGCGATGGTTCGCATGGCGATGATCGTTGTGCGGCGTGACCGTGGTGATCGCAACCGATGATGAAGGACTGTCCCCTGATCTGTGAACCGTTCCAAAAGAGATTCCAATCGGGGGGTCATTATAACGGCATCGTCCACGTTGGCCTAGACCATCCGTTGGCCTTCCCGCGGCAACTCGTTAGACTATTGATTCCAGCATAGTCAATGAGCGGTTCGCAGCCGTTTTACCGGGGAAGCCGGGCTTCGCCCTCGTCCATTGGCTATGCAAGCCCCAATAGGCCCATGATCGCCTTTCCAAAACTCGACTTCAACCGCACCCCGGCCACTCTATTGGTGGCTGCCGTGGCCGCCGCGCTGGAAATCGCGCTGCTGCTGGACGACGTGCAGGAAGGGGGTCGCCGAGTGGCAATGTACAACGACCTGTTGGGTATTCTGCCGCGTCTCTGGGCAGGCGAGCCATGGCGGCCGTTTACCACCTGCCTGATGCACGGCGACTTGCTTCATGCTGCCTTCAACCTGTACTGGCTCCTGTTGTTCGGCGTTGCCCTCGAACAGCGGTTGGGCCCCTATCGGATGCTCGGGCTGATGGTATTGCTCGGCTACGTGTCGATGATGCCCGAATACTGCATTGGTAGCTACCATCGCGTTGAACCGATTATGATCGTGGGGCTTTCGGGGATTGTGTACGGTCTGTTCGGCATCTTCTGGATGGGGCGGCGGTGGCGCGCGGAGATGCATGCGGTGTGTGATCAGCGGACGTCGCAGCTTCTGCTCGGCTGGTTCTTCCTGTGCATCGTGCTGACGTACATTCGCGTGCTGTCGGTGGCGAATATCGCGCACGGGGCCGGTTTCGGGTTTGGCGTTCTGTATGCCGGCGCGTTCTGGAGTCCGAAGCATCGGGCCGCGTGGCTTATCGCCGCATGCCTCGCCACCCTGCTGGTCCTGGCCACGCTCATTGCTTGCCCCGGCCACGTCGGTTTCGAGCACGTGTTGCATTCCGGACGCCTTTGGTGGCGGTGAGCCAGTGACTCATAGCGTTTTCGCGTGCGTTCCACCGTTTGAACGAGGTACAGGACGCCTACCATGCCAACAAGAGGCATCCCAGATAGACGCCCATGTAGGTACCCACCAAGTAGCCGAGCGAACCGAGCAGCACGCCCAGCGGGATCAAGCTCGCTCTTCCCAACGCGCCTGCGGCCGCTGGAGCGCTTGCCGCGCCGCCGATCATGGCGATCGATACAATGCTGGTCGTTGTCAGATCGACTTTCAGCAGCCTCGCGCCGGGTAGTAGCACCAATGCATGAACGATCACCACAACCAAGGGAACCAGCAAGAGGATCGGCGAGTGCAGCAGGCTTTCGGTCAGCATGGCCTGGGCCCCGATGATCCCTATCAAGAAACAGAGCGACGCTTCGCCGAACGGCGACATCCGAGTCAACCACTTCGCTCGAAACACCGCAAACCGAGGCGCCACCGCGCCCAGAAGGATGGTCAACGACGTCAAGAAGATCACCAGGGGAACGAACACGAAACGACAAACCAGTTCCTCCAGCACGATCGACGTCAGATAGACGATCGAAAAGGCGAGGAATCCCTTGATGTAATCGTCGCACGTTGGAGGCTCTTTTGCCGTGTGCTTGCCAAACGCCATTGCCCCCGTTTCCAGCGGTTCATCCTGCGATGTCACGCCGATCCATCGTTCCAGAACCAGTCGCAAGGGTGAGTAATTCAGCGCCAGGACCGCGCCGAGATAGATCGTATAGATAATGACCATGCCGGGGAACGCAACGGCGCTGAGCGATTCGGGAACATCCAGCGCATCGCTCACGGCCACCCAGTTCATGGACCCTCCCACGTACGCCCCGACGTTGCATGCGGCCACCATGGCCGACGGCTCCGCGCCGAGTAGAGGAGTGAATATCAGATGGGCCACGATCGCGCCAAGGGCCGTACCAACGCAGCCTAGAAAGAACAGAAGCAACACGCGTGTTTGCAGTGAACGCAGAATCTGCCCCAAATCGATGGCTACCACCATAAAGAAAATTGCCATGTACAACACGACGGACTGTAACGGCTTGTAGAGAGGATGGATGCCTGGAATGATGCGCGCACTCGCCAGAATCATGGGCGTCAGAAAGAGAAATGGCACGAAGGTGGCCTTGCGCAAGACCGGCACCTTCGGAATGAGGTTCATGATAATCGCCGTCGATGCCAGCAGAATGGCAATCAGACACAAGGAGGTCTGAAAAGGGGTGCCATCGAACAGCCATTCGATGAGACTCATCTTGACGGCGATTGTGTTTTCCATTGTGGTTCCTGGAGTCTCTCGACGAGCGATAGCAACTGGGCGAACCCAAGCTCGATCTGGTCCGTTTCAATGTACTCATCCATGCGGTGGAGATTGTGGCCGCGAGCAAGTCCAATGCACACGGCCGGGCAGCCGGCCGCCAGCGGGACGTTCGCGTCAGTCGACGATGGCGACGTGTCGAGATCGCAGGCGTCGAGGCCCGCTTCCCGAAGCGCGGCTAGGGCGCACGTAACCAGCGGATGATCCGCTTGCAGCCCACCTGCGGGACGCTGGCCAATCACGTCCCACGTTGCCTCGGTCCCATCGGCGGTAAACGAGTCGCGCAGCCGTTCGACGCGGGCAATCAGGTTGGCCAGTGCCTCGGGGCACTCGGATCGCAAGTCCAGGAGCAGTGAGGCGTTTGCGGCGATTGTATTGACCGAGGTTCCGCCCTCGATCACGCCGATGTTCAGCGTGGTTTTCGGCTTGGACGGAACGGGCAGTTGGGCAATGCGGTGTGCCAGTTCGGCCAGGATGTGAACCGCGCTGGGCTTGCCGAAATCGAGCCAGCTATGCCCGCCCTCGGCACGAACGGCAACGCGATACCGCCGCGACCCGACGCCCCGAAAACAGACGTGCCCCAAGAACCCGCCCTCGAGCACAATCCAGGCCGCCGGTGAGTGCCCGA
>CAZASB010000227.1:5827-7817 GCA_964487655.1 uncultured Planctomycetaceae bacterium | reverse complement strand
TCGGTTGCGGCTTGTGCGGACCCACCAACGATCTACGCGAACTTGACCCACCCTACGTAGATGAATAATCCGGGCTAGGCGCCAGGTGCTGGTTACGCGAACAATCTGAGATTGTCATCTCCGCCACTATTGTGCTTGTACGTGGGCCAGTCTGGTACGTAGTCGTCCGATTGGTTCCCCCACACATGCCAGGCGTCACTGAACTTACCACGGGCGAACAACTCAAGGTACGGCTCCGGGCTGCACTGTTCGACGAGATCGTAAAGTTCGTCCGGTTTGCGGGAGTGCTCGCGTTTGCGAGTCTTGATGATATTGACCTGACGGCGCCCCGCGTCGCGAGTTCGCAACTGCCCGCGCGTCCCAAACAAGACGAGTTCCGTCGTGTTCCGAAAGTAGAACCCCACGCCGCGTCCATCCGGACCGCCGTCCTTTCGGATCTTGTGCCAAACGATGTTCGTCTTGTACGTGAATCCCCAAGCTTCCATGACATCCAACCCTTCGCGCAACAGGGCGTTGGGCACCCATAGATATAGGTGGCATTGGCTGACGCATGCGACCGATACGGGAATCTCCTTGATTTCGGGTAATGTCAACGTGGCATATCGGCTTAGACGCCTGTGCTCGGGCGCTACCTTGCCGGTCCGGTTTGTGAATTGCCACGGTGGATCCGCAAGAATCGTCCCGCAATTCAGTCCGGAGCAACACGATACAAAGTCTTGAGCCGGGGTCAGTTCAGTTTCCATCAGTTTGTCTCGTCGTAGAGGCTCTTGCTAATCCCAAAAACCAGAATCGGACAACCAGCTCCTCCACCGCCTTCGATCCGAGGCAGAAGCTTGGACATATGCGTGGTTGATGCACCGTAGGAAGCGCCTCGGCCAAGGGAATCGAAAATCTCCTGCAAGGCATCAGATCGCGTAATGATTATGCCGACACTGATCGCTCGCAGATCGAAGAGTAGCCGAAAATTGTTCAAGTCGCGGTCAAAAAACGGGTCTTTGTTGTTCCACTCAATCTCAAGGGCCACCTTGTTCCGAAAGCAGTCAACTTTGTGGGTAGGCGAGTCGAAAGTCAAGCCGTCAACCTTCACGGACGTGGCAAACTGTTTTTCCTCCCAACCACGTGCGAAAAGGAAACCGTCAATCGCCTCGGCAACCTTGGATTTCCGCCCACCCCCCACGGTCAACCATGATTTGCGCAAGCGAAACTGGCTGAGCAACGCAAGAATGTCCGTCCATTCGTCTGGAAAGTCGCTCGACATAATGGCCGACGCGTGTCGCCATTCGTGGATCTCGTAATTGTCGCTGATATGCCGAGAGATTCGAGGTTTGTTCATCGCAAAATATGTCGTCCTCGATGCCGTGGGAGTTGACCGCCCGTTGTCTCTGTCTCATGGGGTCTCTGTCTCATGGGGCCCATAGTCTCTGTCTCATGGGGCCCATAGTCTCTGTCTCATGGGGCCCATACTGCATTATACCAGTAGAACTACCGGCTGCCAGGGAGTGCGGAAGGTAGTGGAACAACGGGAAGGAGCACAGCCGGGACGACAGTGACACAGGGTGTTTAGAGACCGAAGAGCACATGCGTTTCGAGCAATTCAACGATCTGTCGCGCGACGGTTTGGGGGCTGAACCGTTCGCGGGCGGCCGCGGCGACGGCGACGCGATCCATCGAGCCGGCCAAGGCGATTGCCGGCCGGAGGCGGTCGAACTCCAGGCCCGCGACCAGCGCGCCGTTCATGCCGGGCTCGATCCACGGCGCGCCGCGCGGCACGCCGACGGCCGGGCAGCCGCACGTTAGGATTTCCGCCAGGGCCAGCGGGCCGCGATCGTCGTCGGAAAGGTACACGCACACCCGCGCGCGCCGCGCCGCATGGAATAGTTCCTCGCGGCGGAATAGGCCGTAGCGCAATACGATCGCGCCTGGATAGCTTTCCGTCAGTCGCTCGATGAGATTTTCGTCGTATCCGCTCTTGGCGTAAACGAGAAGCTGG
>CAZASB010000227.1:3365-5727 GCA_964487655.1 uncultured Planctomycetaceae bacterium | reverse complement strand
TCGGCCGCGCGGCCCAGTACCCGATCACCGCCCCAATCGGGATTCGCGTCGTGGATCGCCCGCATGACTGGCAGGAGCGCCGCCAACGACTCGCGAGGGAATAGCAGGCACAGGTTGCCGGAGAAACAGTCGTTCGGGATCAGCCGGCCAAAGCTTGGAACGCCCTCGATCGGACTGGTCGCAACCCAATCACGATAACCGGCGCTGCAATAGAGCGTGGCGAACCCTAGCCGGGCCCGATGCGGTTCGAGCCGCTCGCAAACGGTCGACAGATACCGGCCGAACCCTACCGGAACGGCGATGTCGTCCTCGGCCAGCAGGATCCAGCCTCGCGGCTCACTCTCTTCGAGCAGCCAGGCAAGGGCGCGTAGGAAGGGTCTTGCTTGTCCGCGGCGTTCCACGTCCGCGATCAGGCGTAATTGCGACAAACCGGCCAAGGCCAGATACTCCAGCGTCTCGGCGAGCAGGTCGGGGCGCTCAAGATTCGTCAGAACGGCGGCGGTCAGGTTCATGTTTTCCTTCTCGGTGGTTCCTGTTTTTCAACCACGAAAGACACGAAACACACGAAAGGGGAGAGGAGAGAATGCCCTTTCAACATTGTCTTTTTTTGTGTGTTTCGTGGTTTTCGTGGTTGTATCTTACCTGTCAAACATGCAAACCGGCTTGAATCCGACATTCCTTCCACACATCCCAGTCACGAGGGAAGTCGAAATCCTCGCTCCAGCCGTCCAGGTCAATAAACTCGGCCGGCCCCTCTGGCGGCTGACGTGGATGCAATCGCACGGTATCCACCCCGGCCCCGTTGAGCCGGTTAAACAGTTCCCAGGCCGACGATCGGTCGATCCGCCCAGCGCGATGCCACCGGTCAATGGTTGCCAGGGCGTCAGCCATGGCCGCGTGCTGGTCGGGATAAAACGCCCACACAAATGGCTCACCATACGGTTTGCCCGTGTATGCGGATTTATTCCATCGGCCGATCAGCGCGATCGCCGATCGTGGCCGCAAGGCCGCATCCACCACCGCGTCCTCCAGAATGAGGTCGCCGTACGTGTGTAGAGTCAAGCCGTTTTTGTTCCACCACGGGCTGGCGATGCTGACCTTATTGGCGTCCGTGGCGTAATCCGGCGTCGGCGTGACAACCTGCGCGCCTGGAACCTGATAGCGGTCATCGCCGGGTGGAGCAATAATCGTAACGTCGCCGTGTAGACTGAATTGCGACACGAGCCGCTCAAGGAGTGTGAGCCCCATGACCGGGATCAGGTGCTTCGGCACGCCGAGATAGCCGCCCCAGCGGTTCCCTTCGCCTGCCGCGGCAATGACAATTCTCGTATTTAGCATCTTATACCTCACAACTTTCTTGACCACGAAATACACGAATCACACGAAAGGGGAGAAGAGAGAATGCCGCTTCCACCTTTTCCTCATTGTCTTTTTTCGTGTGTTTCGTGGTTTTCGTGGTTCCGTCTTCCAGCTCCTAGCTCCATTCAGACAATATGCGGAAAGCTGTCGAGCAGCAATCAAAAGGCCTGGGCCGAATCGTGGGTTTTGGTCGCAATCAAAAAACACGCGGCCGAATCGTGAGTAGTATGTTCGGTTTGTCCAGGTCGATATCGGGCGGCGGCATAACGTGGATGAGCGTCGGTGCGTTGCGATCGCAAAGCAGCTTGGCCCTTGCTCCCAGCTTCTCGTAACCGGCCGGTCCGAGCCCCGACAGATGCCAACCGCCCGTGGCCGCGACGGGGTTAGATCCCCAGCGGTAAATGTAAAACGGGTCGAAGCCCAGGCTCATCGGATCGGCCTCGGTTGTCTCGGTCGCCTTCAGTCGCGCCGCGAGGCCCTGGTCCTCGCCGTTGTTCATTTCCGCCGGATAGCCGCCCACCGCGTCGAACGCCTCGCGGCGGTAGGACCAGCCGGCGTGGAACAACCCGCCGGTCGCGTGTTTTCGTAGCGATTTATCTGGTGCAGGGTGCAGCACGACGGACGGGCGCGACCACGCGGCCTGCCGCAGCGCGGCGACGCTCGCGCTCAATGCCCAGGGCAGGTAGGCGTCGTCGTCGTCCCACACGGCCAGCGCCGTGACATCGGGTGAGACCAGCGCGGCCGCCGCGTTCCGCTTCTGGCCGAGCGTGGCGAACCGGTTGGCCGTCGAGATCAGCCGCCATCCGTCGCCCCGTTGGCCGTCGTACTGCCCCGCGTCGTCTAGGATAACCAGCTCGCGGAGCGCGGCCGGGTAGTCCTGCCGGAGATAGCAGTGGATCATCTGGCCCAGTTGCTCCGGGCGTAGGTAGGTGCAGCAGACGGCGGCGATTTTCATGTGTGGTTCCTGTTTTTCAACCACGAAAGACACGAATCACACGAAAGG
>CAZASB010000227.1:0-3265 GCA_964487655.1 uncultured Planctomycetaceae bacterium | reverse complement strand
AAGAGAGAATACCGCTTCCGCCTTTTCCTTGTTGTCTTGTTTCGTGTTTTTCGTGGTTCCATCTCCTACCACCAAGACTTGTTAGAACGGCGGCGGTCAGGTCCATGTTTTGGGTTTCTGTGTGGTTCCTGTTTTTCAACCACGAAAGACACGAATCACACGAAAGGAGAGAAGAGAGAATGCCGCTTCCGCCTTTTCCTTGTTGTCTTGTTTCGTGTTTTTCGTGTTTTTCGTGGTCTAATTACGCTATGTTCGAAGCCCGGCGAACAGGTCGAGCCAGGCCGCGCCGATCACGGACGGCTCGGCCAGTCGCCGCTCCAGGTCGCGGCGAGCCTGGTAGGCGATGTGGCGACGGAGTTCTTCGTCACGGGCCAGCCGCGCGGCGTGGAAGGCAAACTCGGCGTCCGAGTCGCACAAGAAGCCCGTCTCTCCGTGGCAGATCATCTCGCGCCAGCCGCCTCGATTGTCCACGACCAACGGCACGCCAACCGCCATGCTTTCCAGGCCCACGCGGGGCCAGTTCTCCGCCGTCGCGCCGGCGAATACCTGGGCGTGAAGCGTCGGCAGGAATTGGTCCACGGCTTCGCTCCCTTGCGGCAGGCATTCGGCCCAGCGGGGCGGCGGGCCGGTCACCACGGCCACCGCGGGACTGAACCCGAGCACGCGGGCACGAATTGGATACGGTATTCGACCGTAGATACTCCACGTACGCGGCGAGAACTTATCGGGCGCCGCCCGACTCACGCGCCCGATTACCAGCGGCTCGCCTGCCGCGTGCGGAAGCGGCTGGAAGGGTACGTCGCCGAAGGTAAACGCGCCGCGGACAATGTGCCCTTGCTCCGGCCGGTAGCCGAATCGTTCCAGCCGCGGCACGAGTTGATCGCGCTGATACCGGCTCTGGAACACGTACCGGTCGAACAGGCCGTGGCGTTCGTAGCAGAGTCGCTCGGCTGGAAACAGCCAATTCATGCAGTTCACCCAGACCGTGCGGCAGCCGAGACGGCGGAACTGACCGGCCGCCTTGAGGAAATGCTCGTTGCACATGGCCACGACCACGCTGCCAGCCAGCCCGGGTACGGCATCGAACTGATCCGGCGAGCACTCGACCGTATGGTAACCGAGTTCATCGAGCCGGCGGCGCCAGTAGGGGCTTGCCTTCCACGTGGGAATGAGCGTGACGTCCAGGTTCATGCGTCGCCATAGCTTCACCGTGTGCCACAGTTCCGTATTCGCGCCGCCGACCGTGCCGGGATATCCACATACGAAGATCATGGTTTCACCTCAAGGTTACGAATCAAACTGGAACAACGCCGTGAAATCCTCCGCTCGGAACCCGGCCTCGGTCGCGGCGGGACACAAAGGATTCTCGCGAAAGGCGTACTCCAGCCGCCAAACGTGTTCCGCCTCGTTGAGTTCCGAAAGACGCAGGAACTCGCGCGAGGCGGCCACGCCTTCGAACAGCAGCGCGCCGGGCGCGACGCCCAGGAACTCCGATCCACTCAGCGCGCCGGTGCATCGGCGAATGGCCGACCACGGCGGACGCATCACGCGCCGCCATGTGAGCCGATGCCGCACTGCCGGCAATCGAACCGTCCCTTCTGACTCGGCCGGAAACAACGCGCCCGGGTTGCCAGACCAGGACAACCGGTCGCCCGGCAGTCGCAGGCGTTCCTCGACCGGCTCCGTGCGATAGGTGAGCAGCGTGCCCGGCTCGGACGCGATCACGGTGGTCAACTCGGCCTGGTCCACCAGTTCGTAGTCGACCGTCACCTGGGCGAAACCGTGGTACGCGCTGAGCCCGTCGCTCAGTCCGGCTAGCGGCTGCCCGGTCGGATCGTTCATGAGCGGCTCGACGCGCACGGTCATGGCCACCACGGCCGATGCGGTCGGATAGGCCGCGCGACTGCCGCCGCCGCCGAACCGATAGCCGTCGCCCAGCAAGGCGCGGACCAGTGCATGGCGATCGGCCCAAGCGCACGCCAGCGTGCGGCGCGCGGTCAGCCCGGTAGGCCCGTAAGTTTCAACTGGCGAACCGGCCAGTTCGTGAAAGGGGGTGGTCATGGCGGTTAGTGTGTGGAGATGCTTGATTGTGAAACGGCCTCGTGCCACTGTCGTTTCGACAGTGCGCGTTTTTCCGTAGTCTTGTCGTTTCGTCCCGCCGAGGTTCCGTTGTGCGACGCACGGGCGGACCTTGGCCATCCCCGGCGACAAGAGCCCAATGCCACTCACATCACCCTCCCTCGGGGAGGGTCGGACGCGGTAGCGGCCGGGGAGGGTTGCGAAAGACCGAGTTTATCCCGCGATTTGCCCTCCCCGCTCGTTCCTCGCGACCCTCCCGGAGGGCGGGTTAAGTAAGTGGCGTTGGGACAGTGCCACCCATCGTCTACTGACCGCTGGAGCTGGCACCGGGCATAGCGCCCATCAGGGCGATCGAATACACCACGTCGCCGCCGGAAGCAGTGAGACGCAGATTGCGATGGCTGCCGTCCACCGGCCAGGGAGCAGTGCGACTGGCCAGCATGACCGCGCCGTCGGGCGCGACGATCAGTCGCCCGCCGTCCAGCGGCGCGTCCCAGCCATCGACGTCTGCTCCGCCGACGTGCAACTGCCCGCCGTCCGCCGCGTGGTTGATGATCAGCAGGGCATTCAATTCGGCCAGCGACGCCACGAGCACGTCGCCCAGCACGTCGCGTTCCAGATAGGTCAGGTCGAATGTGACCGACTGCCCATTCTGAATAAGCCGATTTTCAATCACCCAAGCGGCCTCGCAGCCGGTAGCCTCGGCTTCGAGCCACTGCCGGGCATACTCCAGTCGGCCGTCGAACGTGGCGCCGTCCGACCAGCGCCAGCCCATGGAGCTGCGTACTTCTGCTCGGAAACTCATTGGCGTTCTCCTTGCACGGTACAAAGGAAGTCGATTGTGGTATGCCAGGCGCCGTCTGGCTCCTGGCGTGTTTGGTCAACGGTGCGCCGCATGAATAGCACCTTGCCGCTGCCGGGCAGGTCGAAGCTCGCGCGGTCGAATGCGCGTTTCAACGCGTCGAGCACGGCAAGCGATGCGTCATGGCTCGGATCGTACAACTCAATGCGCACACTCACCGTGTCCAGCCCGCCGCCGTCGGCGAATTGCACCGCCGGCTCCGCGCGGCATCGAGAGATGACGGCCACGGGCATCGCGGGCGTCACGCTCGTGCCAGTGAATACGCGCTGGGCCGGCAGCAGGCGGTTGAGCCGTTCATCGGCCGCCCACCGATGATGGAGCATT
>CAZASB010000226.1:0-7830 GCA_964487655.1 uncultured Planctomycetaceae bacterium | reverse complement strand
TACGTTTTGCCCCATCGCCGACCGGGCAGGTTCATATTGGTAATATACGGGCAGCTATATTCAATTGGTTGTTTGCCCGGCATAGCGGCGGCACTTTTCTGTTACGCATTGAAGATACGGATTTAGAACGTTCCACTCCGGAAGCGATTGCTGCTTTGCTGGAAGTGTTAGATTGGTTGGAACTGGATTATGATGAGACGCCCCTGTATCAGACTTCGCAACGAGATAAACATCTGGCGGCAGCGGCCAGTCTGCTGGAAAGCGGTTGGGCTTATAAAGATAGCAAAGGCGCTGCCGGCGAAGCGCTGCTTTTCCGGCTTCCGTGGGCGGCTGAACTTTGTCCTGGCGTTAGCGAAGTCGGGCCGGTAGAGCTGGAAATACATCCGGAGCAGCCGTTATGCATCAGCCATAAAGGGCTGCAGTTTGCCCAGATTTCAGGCAAAGGCAAAGCGATGCCGGCCGGCGGCTGTTTAGCTGGCTTTAAAGATTTACAAGTTATGAATGCGGCTGGCGAACTGGTTTTTACCATTGCTGAGCATATCGAAGATATTCTGCAGCATGCGGCAGAATTCTGCATTCCGGAAGCCCGGCAACTGCGCTTTGTGCGGCGGCAGATATCTTATCATGATCAAGTCAAAGGAGTATTAAGCAAGCCGCTGGACAGTTTAAAGGATTTTGTCATTGTCCGCAGTGACAATTCTCCGGTTTTTCATTTGGCCAACGTGGTTGACGATATCACTCAAAAGGTAACTCATATCATTCGTGGTGATGATCATGTCGAAAATACTTTTAGGCATCTATTTTTATTTTCGGCCTTGGGTGCGGCGGCTCCGGCTTATGGGCATTTACCGATGATAGTCAATGCCAGTGGCAAGCCCTACAGCAAACGGGATGGCGATGCTTTTGTCGGGGACTTCCGGGAAAAAGGTTTTTTGCCGACGGCTTTGTTCAATTATTTGACTTTGTTGGGCTGGTCTCCCGGTGATGATCGTGAGAAAATGAGTCGTGACGAGCTGATCACGGCCTTTAGCTTGGATCGGGTGTTACATGCTTCCGCACAAATGGACATACAGAAATTAAGCAATCTGAATGGCCAGTATCTTGCTGAGCTTCCCAAAGAAAAATTTATCGCTTTGAGCCGGGAGCAGCTGAAAAAATATCCCTGGGGTCAAAAAATTGATTTGCCTTATTATAAGCAGGTTTGCAATTTGATGCAAAGTCGGTGAAAGCGCCTGGTCGATGTCGAACAATGGGCCGCCCGTCAATTCCCAGTTGCGGAGGTCTTCTCGGACCCTGCCGCGTCGCGAGGCAAACTCTTCTGGGTTGCGGGCCGGGTGACAAAGATCGAGAAACTCGAGCCCGTGCCCGAGGTTGTCGAGCGGTTTGATCTGCCCGCTTTCTACTGCTGTACGTTGCAGATGGAACCGCAAGGTCAGCCGGCGCAGGTGCTTGTGAAGGACATCCCAATCGAATGGAAGATCAAGGAAGGCCCCTTGAATGAGCAGGCCAGCGCCTACGGGCTCTTCCTGAAGTTCGCCGGTCAAGACACGGAAAACGCCCTACCCGTCTTCATCGCGCCCCACATTGCGTGGTATCCTCCAACATTGCTCGGCAATCTTGGCATGGACGCCGGGTTGTTCGAAGTTGTCCAAAACCGTCGCCCCCTGACCGGCCAGGACCGGGAAGCGTTTTACCAACTTCTCGCGGTGGCAGGTCGGGCGAAACCGGGCGAACTCCATCGAGCGGCGGAACAAGCGATGGGCAAGGCCACGGACTTGACGGCATGGACCGATCGGCAAGGGAATCGCCGCTGGTCCGTCGTGCCGCTTTTCAATGATGCGTCGCGGCAACACGGAGTCCTGGTCGAACTCGAGGGTAACGCGCGCCGGGTCGAGCGTATCGAGGTGCGCGATCCGGACATCGTCGCGAGATTCGGAATCGACCACTACTATCAAATCGCCCTATTCCCCCCAGACTCTCAGAGCAATCCCCTTTGGTTCTGTGTGCGTGAACTTCCGAAGGACATGCCACTTGGTACCGATGCCGATTATCAGCAGCATGTGCGTGTCGCCGGTTTTTTTTTCAAGACGTGGGCATACCGCCGTGGCCGGTATCCGGAGGAGATTGCCGAGGGAGAAACAGGCCCGTGGCAATTGGCACCCCTGCTGATCGGTAGGGAGGCTGTCTGGTATCCGGCGACAACTCCAGGGATGAGTCCGTACATCAGCGTGATCGCGGGGGGGTTGTTTGTACTCACTTTGGTAGGTGTATGGATTGCCATGTGGCAATACAGTCGAGGCGACCGGGCGTTTCACGAGCGCGCCATTGCAAAGGAGTATGCAATTCAGTCAGGCATTTCGCTCAATGAAATGGGTTTCGAAGCAGCGCCCGACCCGGATTTCCGGCATTTGGAATCCGAGGACTCCGGTTTCGCCACGCCCCCTCCCGCCGCACAAGGCGACGGGGAAGAAGAGCCCTCGTAGCGAAATCTGGAGAACGAACACTCGCAAGATCGCAGGATGGCCAAACTCCGCTTGCGCTTGACACACAGAAGCGGTTTGCGGTAGAGTCGGGGCACCTTATGTTTAAGGCCCTTTGGTCTGCTATCGTTGCCATCTTATTATTGTCATTCCGGCACCACGCGAGTTCGTCCCCATGGACCGCACCTTTTTCTCAACGCCTTCCGCCTCGAAGTCGACCGCTCGCAAAACATTTTCGATCGAGTCGGGCCTATATTCCGAGCCGAGCGGCGAATCGGCGCATGCCCTGTTCGCGCCGCTGCACTATGAACCGGGGTACGCCTATCCGCTCATCGTGTGGCTTCACGGCGTCGGGAATGAAGAACGGCAGTTGCTTCGCGTGATGCCGCTTGTGAGCATGCAGAACTACGTGGCCGTTGCCCCGCGAGGAACGGTTTGCGGAGGAGATGAATCGCCTGGGGCCTCAGGCTACGATTGGCGGCAAACCGGCCGACACATTGCCCTGGCCGAGCACGGCGTGTTCGAGAGCATCGAATTGGCCGCGGCGAAATATCACGTGGACTCGCGCCGCATCTTCCTGGCTGGGTTCGACTCTGGCGGGACCATGGCGCTGCGGCTTGCCTTGTCGCATCCGTCCCGATTTCGGGGGGTGATTTCCGTCGGTGGCCCTCTCCCCACCGGGCGCCCGCCGCTGAGCAAACTGGCGGAAGCTCGCCGACTTGCCGTTTTAATGGCTATCGGGCAGCACAGCACGATCTATCGGCCTGAACACGCGTGCGATGATCTGCGTCTTCTGCATACCGCCGGTATGTTCGTGACAATGCGCCAGTACCCATGCGGTCAGGAGATATCTCCGCAAATTCTGGTGGATGTCGATCGTTGGATTATCGAGCAGATCACCAACCCACGGCCGAATTTGGCCAATTCCCATGCCGAGTGACTCACTCCGCCGATCGTGCCGTGGAAACTCCCGGACGTTGGACCCCGGCCGCCAACTTGCAACACGCCCGACTCGGACGCGGCGAGTGGTGCGTTGGCACGAGACGTTATGCCTGTTGCCCGTACTGCTTGCCATCGGCTGCCAGCTTGCCGGACGCGAGGGGCCCGTTCCCGAATCGCTTGCCATGAGCAGGCAGCTTACGCAACAGGGGATTGCCGCGATGGAACGAGGCGATTCGAGACGCGCAGCGCAATCCCTGGCCGAGGCGGTGCGAACCAGTCCGATCGATCCCGACGCACGCCACCACTATGCCGAATCGCTTTGGCGATCCGGTGACCGGACGAGCGCCGTTGCCCACATGAACGAAGCTGTGCGGCTGACGCCCGACGACGCCATGGTGCGCGTCCGCCTTGCTGAAATGCAGCTTACATTGGGCGACGTCGAATCGGCGGAGCGCAATGCGGCGGGTGCGATTGATCGAAATCCGAAACTGGCCGCCGCATGGACGGCTCGCGCCCGCGTCATGCGAGCCGCCGGCCAACCTCGTCGCGCTCTGGCCGATTGCCATCGGGCACTCAGCCTAACCTCGGACGACCGCGACCTGCTGCTGATAACGGCCGAACTCTACCGCCAATTGAACCAACCGCAGCGGGCGCTCGGCACCTTGCATACCTTGGCGGACACCTACGTTCCAGGCGAGGAGCCGCAAGACGTCCTGGTGCTTCAGGGGTTTGCCTACGTGGCACTGGGCCGTTACGACGATGCGGTCCGAGCATACCACGCCGTCCTGGCAAGGAAACCGGACTCGCCGGAAGTGCTCTACCACCTCGCCCAAGCCCAGTGGAAGGCCGGTCGGCCGGCCGATGCCACCCGCGCGGCCCGCCAGGCTCTCGCCCTGCAGCCGGAGCACCAAGAGAGCCTTGCCATTCTCGAGCAAATCAAAGTCGCCACCGCCGACGGCAACGTGCAACGGCGATAATAGAATCGTGGTAACCGTTCACGGGGGGACTGTCCCAATTTTCGCGGCACAAAGGGCGTTCTTTCCCAATGATCCACCGTTTCCGCCGCGAAAATGGGACTGTCCCCTTCGCATTTAGCGGCGAAAACTGCCTGCGCCGCTCCGTGAACGGTTACCCCAACTTTTTGACAGCCCAGGCTTATGCCCGCGTGACCGGAAGCACGCCCAGCGACTTTCGCGCGTCTCAGGGGGAAAGACCGTGGGGTGGGTGGTCTACCGCACAATTTCCGCGACCCGCATGTCGGATCGCAGTAGGTCGTTGACCACGGTGGTCATGTCCGATTGCTTGGCTTCGGCAATGCTTTGGACAAATTGCTGGACCTCTTCGTCAAGATACACGGGCAACCGCAAGGCAACCTCGCCTTGGTAGAATTGTCCCCGTACTCCGTCCGAAAAGTCATATTCTTCTTTCATCGCGTTCACTTGAGGTGCTGTCGCGTTTCGCGCTTAGTCGCCTTGCGGCTGGAGATGATCCGGATGGAGGCGTTTGATGCATCGATCGACGTGAACGTATGATGCACGACCAAGAGTCCGTCACCTGCCGAAAACCCGAGTGTGATCCAGCGATCCTCGTCGTCGCTGTGTTCGGTGTCGAAGATCGACAGCGCTGTCGGGTCACGGAAGACGGTGGCCGCTTGCTCGAACCGGACACCGTGCTTGCGGGCGTTGGTCGCCGCCTTTGCTGGATCCCAGTCGAAGTGGTACGTCATTTCATTCCTATTCTACAATGCATCATGACGAGCGGCAACCACGGCGCACGCGCCCTCTCCAGCGATCAAAACGGGCGGCCGGATCGGTGTACCACAGCGAAGGCCTTGCCCACCGGCTGGGAGAACGAAAGGCCACAACCCACACGGGGGGCTGCCGACGCATACAAAAGCGCAGACGGTTTAGACGAAACCTCGGCGTTTTCGTTCGCGTTCTGTGTCGCCTTGGACTAGGATGGTGCAAGGTGGTGTCGTAGCGTGGACTGCTTGCTACCTGTGCCGCGTCCCACAACACTCGCTTGGATTTGTCACTCGTCCATCTCTATCTAGTTGAGCAGAATTGCCATGAACCGTTCAATCCCGACGTGTCCTTCTCGGGTCGTTCGGTTGTCGGTGTTCTTCTGCCTGACTCTATCCTGCGTCGTGGCTCTAGCCGACGTCGTTCGCTTCGACTTCGAAACGGGTGACCTGCAAGGGTGGGAAGTGGTCGAGGGTGGGTTCACCAAGCTGGTGGGCGACCGTCAGTTTGAGTTCCACAACAACAGCGTGCCCTACAGCAACCAAGGCAAGCACTATCTAACCACGCTGGAACGCGCGGACTCCGATCGGCCCGACGACGGCCCGACCGGGGTGGTTGAGTCACCCATGTTCCGGCTTACCGGCCCGAAGGCATCCATGCTGGTCGGCGGCGGCTCGCACCCGACGACCTACGTCGCCCTGTGCATCGAGGACGGCGGCGAAGTGCTCTACGCGAGAGGGAGCAACACCCAGAAGATGCACCGCGTTGAATGGGACGTGACTCCGTGGATCGGCCAACCGGTCTTCCTCCGCCTGGTCGACCACCATGCAGGCGGATGGGGCCACGTCACCTTCGACGACTTCCGCGCCGAGGGCCGCATCGACATGGAAGCCACCCTCGCCCGCGCCGCCGCGCGAGCCCGAAAGATCATCGAAGCGCAGCATCACCCCCTTCGCACGGCGATCGAACACCACGCGGCGATCTTCGGAACTCGCTATCCGAGAGGCAGAGAGTACCTCGCGCGACTGGATCGTTTGGTAACCGAGCTGACAACGGCGAACGCCGGCCAGATTCCGCGGCTTCAGTCGCAACTCGAAACGTTGCGCCGCGAGGCCCTGCTGGCCAATCCCCTGGTAAGCGGACAGCCGATCTTGTTCGTCGTCCGTCACCAGTACCGGGGCGATCATCACAATACGGCCACCATGTTCCAGAAGGGCGAGATCAACGCAGGCAGCTTCCAAGGCAGCAGTGCTTTGAAGACGATCGACCTGACGACGGACAAGGTGACCACGCTGCTGGAACTGCCCGACGGAATCATCCGCGACCCCGACGTGCATTTCGACGGCCGGCGTATTCTCGTTTCCATCCGGCACAATCGGGACGATGACTACCACATCCACGAATTGAACGCAGACGGCTCCAACCTTCGGCAAATCACGTTCGGCGCCGGTGTTTCCGATATCGATCCGATCTACCTGCCCAACGACCGCATCCTGTTCACCTCCACGCGCGAGCCGAAGTACTGCATGTGCAACCGGCACATCATGGGCAACCTGTTCACGGTGAACGCAGACGGCTCGAATCTCGACCAGATCGGGCACGGCACGCTGCACGAGGGCCACGCGGCCCTACTGCCTGATGGGCGCATGATTTACGACCGGTGGGAATACGTCGACCGCAACTTCGGCGACGCGCAAGGGGTGTGGGTCACAAACCCCGACGGCACGAATCATGCGATCTATTGGGGCAATAACACGAACTCGCCAGGTGGCGTGCTCGACGCGCGTCCCGTGCCGGGTACGGATTGGTTTCTCGCCACGTTTTCTTCCTGTCATGACCGACCGTGGGGTGCCTTGGCGTTGGTCGACCGGCGACTCGGCCTCGACGGACGCGAGCCGGTCCTGCAAACATGGCCGCCCGAGGCTATCGACCTGGTGGGCCAAGGCAACTACGACACGTTTGTCCGACTGCCGGTGAAGTACGAGGATCCCTACCCGCTTTCCGACACGACCTTCCTCTGCGCGCGCATGACCAGCCGGGGCGAGGAGATGGGCCTCTTCCTGGTCGACCGCTTCGGTAACGAGGTTCTGCTGCACGTCGAGGAGCCCGGCTGCTTCGACCCCATGCCGCTTGCAACGCGGCCTCGTCCGCCCGTTATTCCCTCGCGCATCGACCTGACGCGGACCGATGGGCGATTCTATGTGGAGAACGTCTACATTGGCACGGGCATGGAACGTGTCAACCCCGGTTCGATCAAGTACCTGCGTATCGTCGAATCGCCCGAAAAACGCTTCTGGACGGGGCCGGGTTGGGATGGCGGCACGGGACAGCAGGCGCCGGGCATGGCCTGGAACGACTTCAACAACAAGCGGATCATCGGCACCGTGCCGGTCGAGCCGGACGGTAGCGTCTATTTCAGCGTGCCGGCCGATACGTTCGTCTACTTCCAACTTCTCGACGAACGCGGCATGATGGTGCAGTCGATGCGCAGCGGCACGATTGTCCGACCGGGCGAAGTGGCTGGCTGCATTGGATGCCATGAGAACCGCCGGTCGACCGTCGTGCCGCGCAACACGAGCGCCGCAATGCTCCGCGGACCGAGCAAGCCGAAGCCCTGGTACGGCCCGGCGCGGTTGTTCAGCTACACGGCCGAAGTCCAACCCGTG
>CAZASB010000225.1:0-7870 GCA_964487655.1 uncultured Planctomycetaceae bacterium | reverse complement strand
AACCGCAACCGACCTGACTTACAGTCTGCCGCCTGGAAAGACGCCGGCATTAACGACTGATGTCCCACTAAAGAGGTGGTCTTTTTGGCCCATCCTACCTATTGTGAATAATCCGGGTTAGTGTATCTCAGCAATGTTCGTTCTGGGAATCGCTGGAGACGGTATGCGAGGGTTTGCAATACCCACGCCTCCGTGGTAAACTGCTACCTAGCAACGGCTTTCGAGCTTTTTGGAAGTCCTCCCGGGGCCGTCTTCTAAGCCGAAGGGTGTAGGTTTGAGTCCTACCGCGGGTGCTTGGTACAACCTGTTTCGTATGATCGCTTGCCTCTGATTGGTTGACTTGGCGGCATGGTTTCGAGGCGATTGTCTGAGTGGTAGTTCGCGGCGACGTTGTTCGCATTGGTTTGTGCGCCGGTCTCCCGCGATCATGCGGATTTCCCGCAGAGTCTGTAATGCTCACCGGTAACCTACTTCTAGTCCTTTTGGCTTCATCGGAATGGCCTCGGCCCGGCGCAGTCATCTCGAAACGGTTTACGACTGGCTGATCCGCGGCCGGTATATGCTCCTGGGGGGAGCGCTGGTGTTGACCGTGCTGGCGTGGTTTCCCGCATCGCGATTGGCGTTCGACCAGTCGATCGAATCGCTCTATTCTCCCGACGACCCGCATCTGTTGGCTTACCTCGACAGTCGCCGGCTGTTCGGCGGTGATGAGTTCGTCATTGTCGCCTGGACCGAGCCGCAACTCTTCCAGGAAGACACTGGTGGACTCACGTCCGCAAGCGCGAACCGCATCCGTGCTTTTTCCCGGAAGCTATCGGCAATTCCGGGAGTGCGCAGCGACAGTACGCAGACGCTTGCCGACGCCCTGCAATTTCCCTTCCAGCGCGACCGCGTCCGCGAACTCGCCGAAGGCGTGGTGCTCGGGCTGAACGGCGCCACCACGGCCATTGTGCTGCGTTTGCTGCCGACAAATGAGGCCCCCGTCTCCCGCGGTCGGACGATCGGCGACATCCGCGGACTGGCCGCCGTACACGATCCGCCGGCACGCGTCGTTGGTGAACCGGTGCAGATTTACGACATGTTCCAGTATGTCGAGGAGGACGGCCGGACGCTGTTCCGAGTCTCCCTGACACTGCTGGGGCTGGTCATCTGCATTCTGTTCCGCCGCATCCGTTGGGTAGCGATTCCCATTCTTGTCGTGGTTTCCGCGATCATCTGGACGCAGGCGCTGCTCGTCATAAGCGGGATGCAGTTAAGCATGGTCAGTTCAATGCTGAGTTCGCTGGTAACCGTCATCGGCATCGCCACAGTGATGCACGTGACCATCCACTTTCGCGGCCTTCGCCGCACGAGCAGCCGAACGAAGGCCATGCGGCAGACGGTTACCGATCTCGGTCCGGCCGTGTTCTGGACCTGTCTGACAACCGGTGCCGGCTTCGCCGCGCTGCTGGTCAGCGATCTGGCGCCCGTCCGCAGTTTCGCCCTGATGATGACCCTCGGGGCCCTACTGGTGCTGGTGGCCGTGGCGGTGATTGTGCCCGGTGCGGCTCTCATCGGGCGACTGAGCGTCGATCCGGGCCACGCGCCGCTGGAAGGTCGCATCGCGCATGGTCTGGGCCGCATCACTGACGGACTCGAACGCCGGCCGCTGCTCGTGGCGCTCGTCGCCGCCGCACTCGTTGCCTTTGCCGCGGGCGGCTTCCTCCGGCTCAGAGTCGAGACCGACTTCAGCCGGAACTTCCGCGGCTCCAGTCCGATTGTACAGGCGCTGCGATACGTCGAAGTGGAACTCGGCGGAGCCGGCAACTGGGAACTCAACTTCCCCGCGCCACACAAGCTGACCGAAGAGTATCTCGAACGGGTGGACGTACTGGCCGAACGCCTGCGCGAAGAACTCGGTGATCCTGACTCCATCGGTCCGCGGCCTGGACGGCTGACAAAGGTCGTCTCACTAAACGACGCCGTCGACCTGATCCCACGACGGATACTGTTCCGTAAGTACACCCTGGAAGACCGACTGACGATTCTCTCGCAATTTCGGCCCGAAGCAATCGCCACGTTCCATAACGCTCAGGCCGGACGAATGCGGATCGTACTCCGCTCGCTCGAACAGCAGCCAGTGGACGCTAAGAAGGCACTCATTGCCGGCGTCGAACAACGTGCGCGAGAAGCGTTTCCCGAATCGCGCGTCACGGGCCTGTTCGTCTTGCTCACCTTCCTAATCGAAAGTCTGCTCAACGATCAGTTGCGGAGCTTTCTACTCGCCACGGGCGGTATCGGCATGATGATGGCCGTCGCCTTCCGCAGCGTCCGCATTGGCTTGGCGATTCTCATTCCCAACGTGGTGCCCATCGTCCTCGTGATTGGCGCCATGGGCTGGATCGGGCTGCCGGTCAATATCGCCACCGCCATGATCGCCAGCGTCTCGATGGGGC
Source organism: uncultured Planctomycetaceae bacterium (assembly GCA_964487655.1). Taxonomy (GTDB): domain Bacteria; phylum Planctomycetota; class Planctomycetia; order Pirellulales; family Thermoguttaceae; genus PWXP01. The sequence continues at coordinate 5,435 of CAZASB010000225.1, read as the reverse complement.
TGACCATCGACTCCAGCATCCACTATCTGGCCGGGTACCACCGCGCCCGCGCCGCGGGAATGCCTATGTTCGACGCCCTGCGAGCGACGCACGAGAATGTCGGCCTCGCGCTCGTCTTCGCCAATCTTGCACTGATTGTCGGGTTCAGCGTGCTCACTCTCTCCCACTTCATACCGCTCATTCACTTCGGTGTACTGGTAAGCGTCGCGATGTTCGGCGGGCTCGCCGGCAATCTAGTCCTCCTACCCCTACTGCTCCGCTACATTGAATCCCGGCATACCAGCACGGCGGGAAGCTTCTTGCCGACGTCTTCCGTAAAAAACCAAAGTACGAGGTAGCTAGCTTTGCTTGCGAGACTTCTCGCTTGAGCGTTTGACGCCGCCGGTAGCGGCAGCCGGTCGATCTCGATGGCCGTAGTTCGCGACAGGAACTTCCGCATGGTGTCCTGCGTACGAATCGGGCAAATGCAGAAAGGCAATTCGTAACCTTTCACAGGGGGACTGTCCCCTTCGCATTTAGCAGCGAAAACTGCCTGCGCCGCTCCGTGAACGATTACGGATGTGGTATGGCAGAAATTCCCGGAGTGCTAAAGGGGACACGCGTCTTTTCTGTCACTGGGCATGACGGTGTCACACATTGGGAGGCATTGTCAGGCTGGAAAGCCTGACCTACGAATATGGCCAGCTACGTTGTCGCCAAGTCCCCTCAGTTCGTCCAGTTTCCCGGCGGCGCAAGCCCTCCGGTGCCGTGCAATCGCGCGGCGCCATGAAAGCGGCAGGGCGCAAGCCCTCCGGTATCGTCCGATCGCGCGAGGCGACAGCGCCTCTTCACGCCAGGCGCGAATCCAGGATATGCACTGTTCGACGATTTCGTCGGATGCGTCGCACAGGTCGCGCAGGTGCGGCAGATCGCTTTCCAGTCGTCCGAACGACGAGGCGGCGGCCAGTGCGATGGAGTGGATGATTTCGATACGCGCGCGGCGAATCGGACGGGTCCATCGCCGTGTCACGCCCATTCGCTCCGTCAGATTCAGTAGAGTCCGGCGGGAATTGCTGGTGAATCTCCTTGTGGTGAATCATCGGAGCTAGGCATTCCCGGCAACACGAAGGAGGCTCACGCACCCTTGCGGGGGCTTGCCGGGAACGCATGTCGAGGTAGAATGTTAATGTGATGGCTCTTCCGTTTCTAGGTGCAGACTGCTTTGCCCCGGAGACGGCACAACGGCGTGTGCCTACTACATTGGAGCCGCCTACACCTAGAAACGGAAGAGCCATGTGACGCCGTCCGGCTGGCGGTAGCTCCTTCCACCGGTGACCGGCCGGAAACACTGGTTTACCTGGAGGCTCCTGCATGCTCCGGTTCCGTTTACCACCTCCCCGGTTCCGCCTTTTCCCGCAACGTTTGGTCGCCATGATAACGGCGCTTGTGGTCGTGGCCGCGGCGATACTTGTGTTCCTTTGGTGGGCACCGCCCGAGGATGACGACTCGCCCCAGCCAGCGAAGATCGAGTCGCCCGGGCCGGCCGACAAGCACGACCCAGAATCCGAGGCGACCGAGGCGGCGCTCGGCCGGGTCCAACCGGCCTATCCGAATGAAGAGCCCCGTTTTCTTGAGCAGCGACGCCGCATGGTCGAAGACGATTTGCTTGGCCGCGACATCGACAATGTCCGCGTTTTGAATGCAATGGGCCGCATCGCGCGGCATCGGTTCGTCTCCGAGGAACTCCGGGATGCCGCCTATGCCGACCGCCCCTTGCCCATCGGTCACGATCAGACCATCTCACAGCCCTACATCGTCGCCCTGATGACCCAATTGGCGGAGCCACGGCCGACGGATCGCGCGCTCGACGTGGGAACCGGCTCCGGTTACCAGGCTGCCGTTCTCGCGGAAATGTGTGCAGTGGTGTACGGCATCGAAATTGTCGAGCCGCTTGCCGAGTTGGGCGCGAATCGACTGGTAGAGTTGGGCTATAAAAATGCGACCATCCGGCACGGTGATGGCTTCCGCGGCTGGCCCGAGAAGGCGCCGTTCGACGTCATCATCGTGGCCGCCGCGCCGGAGGAAATCCCCGAACCGCTCATCGAGCAACTTGCCCCGGGCGGTCGATTGGTGATTCCCGTTGGCGACACGCTCCAGCAGCTTGTCCGCCTTCGAAAACGGCCCGACGGCAGCGTGCGTCGCGAGAACGTCATCCCCGTACGCTTCGTCCCCATGACGGGCGAAGCGAGGCAACGATAACCCGATTCACGAGCAGGCGCGCATGGTCGCAATAGTGCCGCTATTTCTTACCGACGAAGAAGCCGTGGGCGCCGAGTTCAAACTGCCCGCCGTCGCCGACGGTTGCTTCACGCTTCAGCAGCGGCGTGAAAGATCCGTCGGCGGGTATCTGCTGGACCGTCACGCGCACGGGCCAGTCTTTCAAGTTCAGTACGACGAGCGCTTGCTCCTTACCGGCGATCCGCAGGAAGGATAGGACCGCGTCGGACGCATCGTTGTCGAGCCACTGTAGTGTTCCGCGCGTGAGCGCCGATTCGCCGCGTCGCAACGCGCAAAGCTTCTGGCAGAAGGCGAAGCGGGCCTTGCCGGCCGGCGTTTCGCCATTGGCCCAGTCGATGGACGCCCGGCCGAAGATGCTATGGCGGGCCGTGTCGGCGGCCTCCTGGCCGTTGTAGAGAAACGGCATGCCGTCCATCGTGAATAGCAGGACCAGGGCGGCCTCCATCTTTTTTGCGCCCCACGCCTTCTCGCGCCGGTTCTCCCAGTTGTCGTTCGAGATGTCGTGGTTGTCCACATAGTGGATGAACCGCGCGCCCCGCGGCCGATCGTTCGCCATGGTCTCCTTGGTCGACCGGACGATGGAAGCCGGTTCGCCCTTGCCGTATACGCGCGACAGGGCACTGTACCACGTGAAGCCGTAGTTCAGGTCGAATGCCTTGAGCTGGTCCTCCACGCGCTGGCCCTCGGACAACATGCCGACGTCCGGCCGCAACGCCTCCAGCCGATCGCGAGCCGTTTCCCAGAAGTCCAGCGGGATGCCGTCGGCCACGTCGCACCGGAACCCGTCCACGCCGAAGTCCCGGACCCACATCTCCATGTTGCGCCACAGGTACTCCCGCAGCTCCGGGTTGGCCAGGTTCAACGCCGGGAAGCTCCAGCCGGCGTTCTTGATCTTCCCCTCGGCGTCGCGCTTGACGAAATCCGGGTGCTCTTCAAGGAAGACCGGCTTCGGGCCGCAGTGCAGGTAGACCATGTCCAGCATCACTCGCATTCCCAGCCGATGGGCTTCGGCGACAAACGCCTTCAGGTCGGCGTCGGTCCCATATTCAGGATCGACGTGATAGAAGTCCTTCATGCGATAGGGGTTCTTGGGATTGTTCATCTTCGACGCCTTCTGCCGCGGGCTCCAGTTGTCGCGGTTCATGTCGTCGTCGGAGACGAACACGGGGCACAGATAGACCACCGTGGCGCCCATTTCCGCCACCTTCGGCAGGCGCGCGGTCGCCGCCTTGAGCGTGCCCTCGGGCGTGAAGGCGCGCGGCTGGATCTGGTACATCACGCCGTCGGTCATCCAGTCAGGCGCCTTGCGTGCCTGCTGCTCATTTACTGGAGCGGCAAGCGCCGTGGTCACCGCGGCCAGGAACAAGGTTGCGACAATGGAGGAAGTTGCAATGCGGTGCGTCATGGTTTCTGCTCGAATGGGTGGACTAGGTATTAACTGTCGTGTTTTCGATTTCCATGTTTCAGGTTCGATCGAGTTCATTGCCAACCTCCGGTTTTTAGAGACCATAACTTATTTCCCGCCCCCCACTCTCACTTCGGTTTGCCGCGCGGCGCCGGCGGCGTCGATCCAGGTGATCTTATACTTCCCTCGAAAGCCGCGGAATGCAATCGTGCCGTCTGGGCCGATTTTCGTCGCCAGGTTCGTCTTCCAATCATGGTCGATCAACTGGTCCAGCGCGTAATACACGGGCTTCTTTTTCAGGTTCACGTCGAAGATGCCGGAAATGGCCGGTTCACCCGGCGCTGCGCCTCCATCGACGGAGTTCCACCAGGTAACTCCGATAACGTCCGGATAGGAGAACCACAGCCGATAGAGATTACGAGCAATGATCGCCTGAATCTCCCGGCCTCGGTCGTCGTCGCTCGGCGCGGAAATGGTCACCTCGCTAATGTGAATGGGCAGTCCGGCTTCAACCATCGTATCGAGCACGGCCATTATCTTGGCCGGGGTGTGGCTGTCCGTTCCGTCGGCGATGGCTTGGCACTGGCGAGAGTTGAAGATGTGCATCTGGACGCCCATCAGGCCGATGCGAATGCCGCGGTCCAGCAGGTTGCGAACAATCTCGACATAGCGGCGGTTTGGCCCCCCGGCCATGTCGCATTCGTTCGACGAGAGGCAAACCGTTTCGGGGAAATACTCCTGCGCCCACTTGAACGTTTTGTACGTATAGTCGTCGGGCATCGTTCCCCGATTCGCTTGGTCAATGGACTCGTTGACAACGTCCCAGCTCTTGACCCGCCCCTGGTAGCGCTGGGCCAGTTGTTTCACTCGAGCCTCAAAAAGCGGTTCCATCGCTTTCCGATCACTTGGCATCCATTCAGGATGCCCCCAGCGGCGCATGCCGTAAATGATCGCATGGCCATGAACGTGCAGGCCGCGGCTTTCCAAGTAAGCAACGCACGGGTCCGTTGGCGGACGCCGCCAGTGCCGTTGCTCCTTCGGGTTGGCGACCGAAGCCCAGAACTCGGGCGTGTCTTCGTCGCTCATCTCGAAACGCGGTTTGCCCGGCTCGAACTCCAGCGTTTTCCAGTAGAAGGGCACGGTCCCGCTATTCCATAACTCGCCGAAAGCGTCTGCGTATGCCTTGTTTTTCTCGGCCGAATCCAATTGACCGAACATGAAGAAATTGCCGCCGAAACGGAAGGCGTGCGTAAGTTGCTCGACCTTCACTTCGGTTCCAGGCTTCGCGCCGTCGATCGTGACGACTGCATCCGCCTTGCGATGTTTTTCGATATTCGCGTCGATCGTCGCCTGCACCTCGGCGTTCCAAAACGCATTGTACTTGTCCGACATGATCGACCGGTCTTGCGCCGGGCAAACCGAAGCAGCGCCACATGCAATGACCGAAAGCAACAGAAGGGTTCGCAAGCTGTACTTCATAATGCACCTTTCCAACGGCACGCGTTGCGTGTCTGGTTCTGGGTTTGGGAAGCTGGGCCGCCTACACGCCTGGCCCGAATGGTTCATCACAACGCAGGCCGGAATAAGCACTCTGGCCGAAGCACTCCGGCCGGAGCACTTTCAGTTGTCACCCACGTGGACCTCGGTTTGCCGCGTGTTGCCCGCGGCGTCGGTCCAGGTAAGTCGGTACTTTCCCTTGAAGCCGCGGAACGCCACGGCGCCGTCGTCGCCCGCCTTGACCGTGGTTCGCGTC
>CAZASB010000224.1:0-7881 GCA_964487655.1 uncultured Planctomycetaceae bacterium | reverse complement strand
GTCCAGTTATACGTTTTTTCTTTTTTGCCTGTCTACTTGACAGGGGGCAGTTCATTTGAGCAAGCGGTCTTGTTATAAGTTAATTATTTAGTTTTATGTAGGTGAACAGTTTACTGTAGCTTGTGTCCACACTTGCGACAGAATTTCGCTGCAGGGTCATGTTCTGAGCCGCAGTTAGGGCAACATGGTTTTTGAGGAACAGCCACTTCCGGCTTTTGTTCAACTTCTGCTTTCGTGCCAAGAATTTCATTGTCTCGGTCATCAATGGAAGCCAACTCAATGGAAAGCTGTTCAATCTCATTTTTCTTTTGCTTAACTGCTTCCAGTTTTTCTGCTAACGATTGATGGGAGGATTCTCCGTTTAGCCACAAAGCATAAACTTCTTCACCAACATCTGTCAACATTTTCTGCACATCTTTGGTGAGCGATTCGATGTGCATTTTGATTTTGGACTTTTCAAGCGAAGATGAGGTTTTAACACTTATTTTGGTGATTGCACGACTCATCGAATTTCCAATTTTTTGAAACGCATCACCAGCCATAGGTGTAACCTCTGTACTTGGAATAAAGAATAGGAAGCACGCAAACTACATCATCATCGATCTTCCTCGTTTCACCATTAGACCACTCGTGTAGCTCACCCTTGTAGTAGTTAAGGCTGTAATCGTACAGATAAAGAACTCGACCATCAGGAGTAACAGAGAAGTTATGCACATCGTCAGCAATCTTCGTAGCTTCCTTACCGTCATAAACCTTCAAAGTTCCGTAGTCCTTCTCGCCGTTCCAATCTGTGAAATAGAATATCTTGTCAAGATCAGAATAAACATCCAACATGTACAAATATACATCATAATCAATAACTTCAGCTTTCCCAACAACACCATTATTGATGGAAATGCGATAGAGCTCTCCATAATTCTTCGCTTCCGGAATATCGTCGATGTAATAAACAACAGTACCGGAGGAATTGATTCTAAAGTTAATTGCTTCCTTTTCTTGTTCAACAACAGTCGCAGTTCCCTTGACAGCAATGTATCTCTCGGAAGAAGAGAACAATGCAGCTTCGACCATGTTTTCGATGTCGTAAATGCTTTCAACTTCGGAGAGTTTTACTTTTTCAAGACTCGACTGATTATAGGCCTCGTAGGAGATAACAGGAGCTTCGGAAGCATATGTATAATCGGGGGAGTAGTAATCATTAACAAATGCATCAGTAATCACGACTTCTTCAGTGCCGTTATAGAAGCAAAGAGAATAATTGGACTGTTCCAGAACTTCTTCTTCAAGGTCTTCTCTCAATTCATCACGAGACTGCTTTGCATACCATGCTTCACGAGCTGCATAGTATTCGGTTTCCATGCGGTCGCACTCAGCTTCCCAAGCCTCGTAAGCATCTTCATAGGCTTCGTAAGCAGCATCATATTCCGCATCGGTATCATAATCCCACCAATAAGGTCGGCTCGGAGAGTTGGGATAATCGGGATAGCTCGGTTCGGCAATAGAAGCATCGGCATCCTTCATATCATCGGTTACATAATCCATAAGGGAAATTTCGCCTGCTTCGCTGGTCAAGTAGTAAATCTCGCCAGTTTCATAAATCTTAATTACTCTATATACATCAGATGCGATTTTCACACGGTCTTCGCCTTCAACCTGCTTATATAAAGAACCTTCTTTGATGTAGTAAACAGTTTTGAAATCATCGGTCAAGTATTCAAGAGAAGTAACTTCGCTTGCAATCTTTTCCTTGTCTTTACCTTCGTATTTCAGATAAAGACTACCTTCGGAATTGATATAGACAATTTTGGTTCCGTCATCAGAAACTTCAAAACCTTCAACCTCGCTTGCAACCTTATCTTTGGAATCTTCTGCAAGTTTATACTGATACAGATTACCTTCCTCGCCTTTGAGATAGGTAACAATAGTTGCAGAAGTGTTTACAGTATAAGATTGAATATCCGAGTGAATCTTTACCGCTTCGGCTTCGGGATTGCCAAGCTCTCTGTAATAGAGATTGACCCAATCGTCATCATCAGCGATTTTATCGGGGAAGAAGATATATTTACCATCTTCGCTCGTGCAAATATAAGAGCCTAATATGTTGGCTCCATATGCCAAGTCATCATTATCCACATCTTCGCTGTCAACGAGTCTGGAAGTCAGTTGCCATGCTTCGCTGTCTTTCTTCATGTCGGAGAAGAAGATTTCGCTATCTTTTAGATAGAGTGTAAAATCGTTTTTGGCTTTGCCGCCACCGGAGAACAGCGAGATTACGAGAATCAAAACTGTTACAACAGCGACACCAATTCCACCAAACATAATTGCTTTCTTGGGGAGCTTCTTTTTCTCGGTAGGAACTGCTGCAGGCTGTTCCTCGGTGGGAGTTTCAGTAATAGAAGCTCCGCAACTCTGGCAGAAAGCAAACTCGGTACTCGTCTGCTTACCGCAATTAGGGCAAAAGATTGTTTCAAAAATTTGGGCACCGCAACCATCACAGAACTTAGTACCGTCACTTAATTCTTTGTTGCACTTAGGGCACGTTATCATTGTGTCATCCTCCTTGGTTTAATAAATTGTTTTTTCAATTACTTTGTTTACCGCTGCTTCGTAATTTCCATCAACCATAAATTGCTGAATCTCATTGAACAGCTCATCCATTGCAGTATCGGTATAAACATCAATTGCTTCGCCGCAAGTGGATAAATAATATTCACGGTCAGCAAGGTTGATTAAGAATAAATAGCCATCGGCAATCAGTTCGGTATCTCCCTCGTTTGAGTTCAATACATAGTCGAAATAATCATCAGCGAACTCTTGTGATGTCATATCAAACATATCATTCGTCACAACAATCATAATAGAGTAGCCAGACAATTCAGACATTGTTTTAGCGTTAGCTAAGATGTTAGCAATCGTCGATTCTTCCCAAATATGGGCTTTGTCATCAATGACAACAAGAGAGTTGCCGACATACTTGGCATAATGAGGATCGCTCTCTGTTGGCTGTTGAGTTTCTTCCGGTGAGGTTGATTCAGATGATGAATCTGTAGGTTCCGTTGAAGGAGTTGTATTTTCTTCTTCATCAACCGGAGAGGTGGTTTCGGAACTATTTTCCTTTTCATCTTCTTTGTCATCTGAAGTTTCGGCAGTTTCCGTTGTTTCGGCTTGTCCTTCCGAGAAGTTCGTCCACTTGAAGCTGCTGTTTGGGAACAGCGATTCAATAGAAACAACACCTCTGGCTGTTAGAAAACCCAAAACGCTACCACCTATAAAGGCGAGTAGAATAAAAACAAGCAAAACTTTCACGGCTGTATGTTTCTTCTTGGGCTTATCTTTAGTCTTCTTTGCGGTTTCTTCAACAACTTCGGTCGGAGCATTGTCAGAACTCTCAGTGGCTTCTTTTTCTATCGCATCAGATGGAGGGGATAGTGCTGCTTCTTCCAACGGCTTCGGCGGAACTTGCTTACCACAAAAACCGCAAAATGCAGCATCATCTTTAATTTCTTTACCACAGTACGGACAATTCAATTATCATCACCCCTTTCCTTATGCCGCAGGCTTAGTATTTGAAATCGTGTTAATCGGACGGATTCTTCCGTTTCCTGCGATTTCAAATACAGTCCAGTAAGTACCAACTTGGTCGGTGGGCACATTGTATTCAGCAACTTGAACACTTCCGACAAACACTCGTACCACAGCTCCAGAGAAACTCAATGCAGTAGAATTGGACGAGCTTCTATTCGAGTAGTTGTGAACGGCATAAGTGTATGTTCCATAAATGTTCTCTAAAATCGTAATTGTTTCGGGACCGTAGCTGGACGTATCATCAACATCCAGATTTGCCATTTCTACGCCATCATACCGATATACCTTGTCGCTATAATAAACATTGAATGTATTATCCGAAGGAGTTCGACCAATCAAATGAGAGTCAAGGTCGGAAGGAGAAGAACCCCAGGTTAGGACAATTCTGATTTCATCCTCGTTAAGAGTAGGCGTAATTGTGAAATCAAAGTCACTTCTCTCTGCTTCAGACAGAACGATGATATTGGTATGACCTGTTACATATCCGTGGCGAGATGCCTCAACTGTGTAGTATCCAACCGGAACGTTTTCGATGGTGTATCGTCCGGACGAATTTGTTCTTGTCTGGAAGTCAAGATATTCACCACTTGTGTTGTTCCAATTAGAACGCAGTTTGATGGTCACATCACTTAATCCCTTGCCGTCAAGAGCATTAGATACAATACCGCCTGCACTTCCCATTCCGGACTGATTATTATCCATAAGCAGGATGTGTTCGGTATATTTAATCTCATCATCCCCGACAGTTTGGTTAGAGGTAAGGGTTCTGTATCCATCGGCACTAATTACCAACGTGTAGTTGCCCTTTGAAACATTAAAGCTAAATTTACCACTCTCGTCTGTCTTAATTGTACTCAGCGGTGTAGTTAGGTTTGTTCCGGAATAAAGCTTAACAGTTGCGTCTTCCAACTCTTGCGTGGAAGCATCCGTGCCGTAAGCGGATACTTTGCCTTCAATAACACTACCGGAAATCAACACTCTGAAAGTAGTGCTGTAAGTCTTACCATCAGTATGTAAATAAGTTGCTGTGATGTATGTTCCACTTGAAGAAGAACCATCGGGCAACGTAATTTTACCGTCAGTTGCTTTTAGCTTTGTACCATCATTGGTGACGAACTTAATATCATCAAGAGACAATTTTTCGGTATCGGTGTTCCCACCCTTTACATCGAAATATTCAAAAATAATATCGGGGACAGAGACAACCTTATCAACTGCTCGGACAGTATTTGCATTTACAGTCAACCCCATAGCTATCTTTTTGTTTCCAAATGTAAGCTCGTCAATCGGGAATTTCTTTTCAACGAGTTCATAGGAAAACTCGAATTTTTTGACGAGAACATTTAGGGTGGCATTTATGTTTGCACTAAAGTATACGCCGGGTTCAAAGTAACTATATAGGAAGTTGTTTCCATCAATCTCATCCAGTTCGGAAATTGGGAAAGTAACATATAGGTCTGCATACAAACCAACTTGTGGGTCAAGATTGATATTTGCTACTTTGTCATTTATCAGAGTTGCTTTAATAACGAGTTTAATACCTGTTTTTGCTTTTGCTTTACCGCTCAATGACAAAGTTACATCCCTGCTACTGCGGTATGTATTTGAGTACGCTTCAAAATCGCCACGAATAAAACAGATACCAACCGTATAGACGGTTTCATTGGATTGCCCAATCGTTACATCGGCGGCGATGTCTAATTTAGCAAACAGTTTAATTTCTGTGCTGAAATACAAGCCAGGCACGGAAGGAATAGGAAGTTTCCAATCAAAGAGCTTTATCTCACCACCTGTTACATCTGCTGTGAGATTATTAAGTTTCTCTGTGATTTTCTTGACATTCTTGTGGTAGTCGATAAGATTTGCAAACTTGTTTTTCTCAGAGAACAAGCCCTCCAAATCGCTGTCCTTTTTCCATTCGTCTGTGTAGAGAGAAATATCAACTTTCCAAGAGAAATTCGTTGCGACGGAGGCAGACATATCCCAATTTGTTATTCCTTGAATGTTGCACTTAGTAGATAGCCCAACTTCTGCCGAAAGGGTAATGCTGACTTGCTGGTTTCGCAATTCATCGATACCAAACAAACCATTTTCGCCGGGTTCAAGTGTGATAGTAATTTCAATCTCTATGGAATTGTTATCGCCATCTGGAGTAATTTTTACATCAAATTTGCCATCTCTCGGTGCTTCTGCTGCATAAGCAGTCAACATTAAGGAATTAAAGAAACTGCTCTGTTTTACGTTTTCTATAATTTCTATTTCAAGGTCGGGATTGGACACTATATCGTCAACATCCCAGACATATTCGCCATATACCTCAAGGTCGGAATAGATTTCGTCAATCGCTGGCTCGGTAACAGTAGCAGTTCCGTCGTCGTTTATTTCTGTAACTTTATATACGACGTACTCGTTGTTTTTGTCTTGACCAAAAATAATATCTCCAGCGTTTACGCTGAGATCTTCAATGTTCAATGTGTTGTCAATTACTTCGTCGATTGCCGCATCAACTTCAACCACAGCATCAGTGAACTCGTACTTTTCAACAGCGTCCTTATCAATGCTGAATACCAAAGTTCTTGCGTCCTTCAAATCTTCAGATTCAAACGATACGCCATCTGGCAAGGAAAGTGTGTACTTAACACCTTCTTCATATCCACTTGAGGGTGGAAGAATATCATAGCAACCTTTTGTGGTTTTTTGAGTCTTGGTTTGGACTGTTGTATCTTTATCATCCACAAGCGAATAACTCAAAGACGAATCGTTTTCGCAACGAACTCTGAAAATAATGTCCTTATCAACTTTCTGTAAATAGTAGCATGAGAGGTTTTCATCAAAGACGGCTAAGTTTTCACTATCAAACTCGTATGTACCTTGATTAAACAGATGCTAACTTCCTACAAACGAACCGGCAAAAACTGCCAGGACAAGAATTATTGATAGTATTCTTTTAAGATGTTTCATTTCTCCCACCTCCTTATTTTCATATTGTCTTAACTGTTACGACTACTGCGATAACGAAAATAATCGTAACCACTAAATAATTGGCGAATGTTGGTTTAATAAAAGAGTCGCTCGGATTCTCCCGATTATACGCAACTTTTAGTTTTTGCCCCGTATGGTATGACGATGACCTATTTCGACTTTTTACTGTATAGAGTTTTCCGCTGACTTCGTACTCCGCATAAGCATAAAAGGTAGGCTTTTTTTCGCCGGAATCGTATTTGTGTTCAACTGAAACAACCACACCTGTTGTCGTTTTTTGGTTTTTCACTCTCGTGAACATTCCTGTCAAAGCTGCAGCAAAGAGAGCTACAGCGAATATTGCTAATCCCGGCATAACATCCTCCTAAATGAGCACAATATTTTTATGCTTAAATACTTTATAAGCCAGCAACAGAGTTGGCAGAGCTTTTAGTGCAACGAGAATATTCGTCCAGAATCATTGAGTGGATTGTTAATTTGGCTTTTTCATCCAGTTGTTCACGAATATCCTCTGCTTGATTTCCTAAGATGGAGCTGATTGCGTAATTTGAATAGTCAACACCATCATTGAAGCGAGTGATTAACTCTTGAGGAAAGAGATGAAGCATTCTTAACATTTTATGTGTCTTTTGATTGTGGTCAAAGAAAAGCACTAATGACAGATAGGTACTCCACGACATTCTACGAACCTTTCGTTCCATAGCACTGTAGGTTTGGCGAGAAACACCTATGAGATTTGTCAGTTCCTCTTGGGAAATTTCGGCTTGTGTTCTCAAAGCGGGCAAGTTTGGTGTCATTGTTGCAATGAACTTGTCCTTTTCTGCATCAGTAAGCAACCATTTTGATACAGATTCCATCTTAAAACTCCTTTCTGTCTGATTTACCAACCAGTTTCGTAAAGTATATAACTCAATGAAACGCACTTTTCGTAAAGTATATAACTTGATGACCGCAGTAAAATGCAGAAACTCGCGTACGAATATACACGATGTTGTCGAATTTGTCAATGGGTTGCCGAAAAATGAAGAAAAAAAGTTACAAATCCGTCGTGGTTTTTACATCTCAACGGTAAATTTTACGTCGTTTTTTGTTTTGAGCCGTCACATCTTCCGTCAACACCAATACAAATTTACGGAGGACAGCTATATGTCAAAAAAAGGAGAAAACATCTACAAAAGAAAAGACGGACGTTGGGAAGGAAGATACATTCGTCATTACGATACCAGCGGTAAACCCAAATACGGCTCTGTCTATGGTAAATCATATTGTGAAGTAAAGCAGCGACTCATAGAAAAGAAAAGTTCAGCACTGCAG
>CAZASB010000223.1:0-7917 GCA_964487655.1 uncultured Planctomycetaceae bacterium | reverse complement strand
CGTACGGGTCTGTGGGAGCCCAGGGCGGGTAACCGCCCTGGGCCACCCGGTCAGTCGCCCTGTGAATGGCTACGAATGGACGACGGCGCCTGCTTCGCGCCGCGAGTTTCGACGGACCGGATGCAACACACCGCGATTGCTTGTCGCGATTGATACCCTTGTTCGCTCAGCCGCGAACGGTCACTTCCGCAACTGCTCCATCACGCGGTCGGTGATCGCTTGCACGAGTTGATCAACGTCGAGGCCACCTAGATTATTACCGCCCGGATTGCCGCCGGCTGGCTGGCCGTTTCCGCCGGCGTCCGTCTTCGCGTACGACGGCGGCTGGAATGCGCACTGCTGGACGCCCGTGTCCGTCCAGCTTTGACGAAAGACGTCGTTGGCGCAGATGTCGCAGTTCTTTAACTCGTTCCGCGGGTCTTTCAGCCCCCACTGGGACTTCAGGTCCAGAAGCGCCTGCGCCTCGGGCTCGGTGAAGTAGTTGACCCGTCCAAGTCCGCGAGCGAGCATGAGCATGCGGCAGTAGGCGTCGAGCACCTCGGTCCACCAGTAGGCTTTTTCGACCGTCTCGCCCCAGCTTACCGTGCCATGATTCGCCAGGATCACGACGTTTGACTTGTTGACGAACGGCAGGATCGTATCAGCGAAGTCCTGGCTGCCAGGCGTGTCGTACCGAGCGATGGGCACCTCGCCAAGGAATATCTCGACCTCGGGCAGTATGCACATGGGGATCGGCTCGCGGGCGATGCCGAAGGCCGTGGCGTGTGGCGGATGGCAATGCACGACCGATTTCACCTCCGGCCGAGCCTTCATGATGGCGATGTGCAGCTTGATCTCGCTGGTGGCCTTGCGGCGGCCGGAAACCTGATTGCCTTCTCCGTCGGCGATGCACAGGTCTTCCGGCTTCATGAAGCCCTTGCTGATCCCGGTGGGCGTACAGACGATTTCGTTCGGCCCCATGCGATAGCTGATATTGCCGTCGTTGGCCGCGGCGAAACCCTTCTTGTAAATGCGATCGCCGATAGCGCAGATTTCTTTTTTGATTTCAAATAGGGAGGGCATGGCGTTATCCCGCAAACGGTTGTTTCAATGGTACGATTGGTTTGTAAGTGAGTGTATCGAGGATGGCCGTGTTGTACGCGTCGATCGGCTTCACGTCAGGGTAGAAGGGCATGGCGGCCACGCGTCCTTCGCTCATCGCAATCGTGCTCCCCAGCCCGGCGCCCAGCTCGTCGAACACGACGATCGCCTCCTGCCAGGCATCCGATTCCCCATGAAGGTTGCCCCATGACTGCGGCACGGCCAGCTTGAAGCTCGCGCCGTTGAGGCTCGGGTGCCTGGTGTTGAGCGTGACGGTTCCTATGATCTTACCGATTCGCATGGCGTTGAAATGCTGGAGGGGTGTTCAAGCAAGTCGTTGTTTCAGTTCTTCCGGGCAGTCACGCGGCGCGCCGCGGCATAGCTCGGAGGTCATCTGTTTGATTTGAAATAGCGTGCGGTTTGACCAATCGACGGCCAGCACGTTCCCGCCCATTGCGGCCAGATCGGCGGCCACTTGCGGCGCGTCGAGCCCAATCACGGCACGCACGCCGACATGCCGGTTCGCCAGGCACAGGGCCACGGCCGGCTGGCGCGTGAGGATCAGGCCCACGGCGCGGCCGCGGCGGACCTCGGCGGCCAGCGCATCGGTCGTCGCGATAAGGCAAGTGGACGTTTCCAGTTCAACCGGCATGCCCTCTCGCCTCAGCATGGTCGTCAGCGGCGCGGGATCGTACCGTTTCGATACGTTCCAGACCGCCAGTTTACACGTACCGGCGGAAGCCGGAGCCGCCGCACTGCCGTATTCAAGCGTCATGCCGCGGCGGCGCAGTTCGTCGCGCACGGCCGGCGTGACCACGGCGTCCTCGGGCACCACCAGTCGGCGCATGGTCGGCGTTCGGCGGCCAAGCTGCTCCAGGGTCACCAAGCGGTCGGTCAGCACGAGGGCATCGTTCGATCTTTCGCTGGAAGATTCGGTCCCTTCGACGGCGATGTCGGTCGAGGCTTGCGCCACGTCGGTTCGTGCTTCAACGGTGGGCGCAGCCACCATCTCGGCGAGAATCTCGCGAACGATGCGTTCGATATCCACTACCGTTTGGCTCATGTGTCCACAATCCCCAAAATCGCACCTCGCACCGGCGAGGTCTTGTCGCCCAGGAGTTCCCGGGCACCCAGTCCGTCGCTCGAAACCATGACCGTATCGCCCCAGCCGGCACCGAGCGTATCGACGGCCAGCATGGGGTCGCCCTCGGACGAGCCATCGCCTCGCAGCGCCATGACCAACAGCAGCTTCGCGCCTTTCAACGACCGATGCTTTACCGTGGCGGTTGCCTGTCCGACGACGCGTCCGAAATACATTCGTTACTTCCCAAGGATTCGCAAGCTATCGACCATTGTGCATCGTCGCTCGCGAGTATAGGTAATTGGCGTGGTAATGCCTTCGCCGGTCAGCCCGGCAATGGAGTATGAGCCGTACCCTTCGCCCCCATTGCCCAACCCGGCCAGACTTGCGCCGTTCTTGACGAAGATGGTCGTGTCCATCCGCTTGCCCATGCGGGTCATGTGCGTCACGTCGTGCGAATGGATGACTGCCGTATGGCGGAATCCATGTTCGCTGCGAACGGCCATATCGATGGCATGGTCGACGTCGCGTGCGCGGACGAAGGGGAGAAACGGCATCATTTGCTCGGCCGGCACGAACAAGTTCGACTCATCCGTCTCGCCGAACACCAGCTCCGTCTTTGCCGGGATGGTCTTTCCCGCGGCCCGGGCAAGCTCAGCCGCGTCGCGGCCCACGAAATCTCTGTTTGCCACGGCGTGCCCGCCCGTCTCCTTGCTGGGCGGCACGATGGCAACGCGGGTGAGCGTGTCGATTTCCGCGGGACTGAGCCGAACCGCGCCGGCCCGCTCCATGGCGGCCATCATGGCGTCGAACACGTGATTGACCACGAACACCTGCTTTTCCGCAATGCACAGCAGGTTGTTGTCGTAGGCCGCGCCCGCAATGATGCACCGCGCGGCGCGGTCGACATCGGCCGTTTCGTCCACCACGACAGGCGGATTCCCCGGGCCGGCGACCATGGCCCGCTTCGCCTGCTTCATGGCCGTCTTGGCCACGCCCGGCCCACCGGTCACACCCAGCAGGGCGATTCCCGGATGTTCAAATATCTGGCCGGCCGTTTCCAGCGTCGGCTCCGTAATGACGGAAATCAGGTTGTCGATGCCGCAATCGCGGTAGATGGCCTCGTTGTAACGACGGGTGCCTTCGGCGGCAATGCGCCGGCCACCCGGATGCGGGTTGACCACCAGCGTGTTGCCCGCGGCGATCATTTGAATGGCGTTGCACGTGAGCGTTGGCAGCGAGTGGGTGACTGGTGTAATGACGCCAATCACGCCGAACGGAGCCCGCTCGATCACGGCCAGCCCATGGTCGCCGCTGTAGACCTCGCTGCGAAGGAACTCGACCCCAAGTGTATCGGCCACGCCTCGCTGCTTGTCGATCTTGTGTTCGAGCCGCCCGATCTTGGTCTCCTCCATTTCCATGGTGCCCAACTCGACGTACTGCTCGCGGCAGATGCGTCGGATATGGGTTAGAATCCGTTTCCGATTGGCGAGGGTCTGCCGGGAAAGACGCTCAAATGCCTCGCTCGCGGCGGCCACGGCCTCATCGACGTTGGTGAATTGTCCAAAGCGCCCCTGGTATCCGCCGCCGACTGGGGCAAGACGCGTAGCCAATGCCGTCGCATGTCCGTTCGAGTTCAGGCGGGCAACCACCTGCTCCACGACATTGCGGACGAGAGTTTCGTCGATTTGCATGGTCAAGGTACTTTCCTAAAGGATCTATTCCGTTTTCTCGTAAACACACGCGTGCTCCACGTGTACCGAGTCAATGATTCCGACGATAACCGCGTCAATCGGCATATCTTTCGTACGGGGCGTACCTCGGGCACTAGAGCCTTGGGTAAGGAGTACGCATTCACCTTCGCCGGCCCCGACGGTATCGACGGCCACCAGCGACCGGCCGGAGCCGGTCAGGCGATTGTTCTCGCGGTCGACTCGGCACGGCTCGACCAACAGGAGCTTGTGCCCCGTCATGGAGTCAAGTTTCTGGGTCGATACGAGCGAGCCGGTTACTTTGGCAAGGAGCATGGGTTCAACCCTCCAGCAACTGTTTGGTCAGTCGTGCAACGATCAACTCTTCATTGGTGGGCAGCGTCCAAACTTGGACCCGGCTTTCCGGGGCGTGGATTTTGGTCTCGCCGCGGGCCTTCTCGTTCAGTTCCGGGTCGAGCGCGATGCCCAGCTCTTCGAGGTTCCGGCACGCGCTGGCCCGGATGGCAGCCGAGTTCTCCCCGATGCCGCCGGTAAACACGATCGCGTCGGCGCCGCCCAGTTCGACCAGGTAGGCGCCCAGGTAACGGCGGATATCGGCCACGTACACGTCGATTGCAAGTCGCGCGCGCTCGTTGCCTTTCTTCGCGGCTTCGGTCAGGTCGCGGACGTCGCCACTGAGTCCGCTCAAGCCCAACAGTCCGCTTCGGCTGGCCAGCGTGTCGAGCACCTCGGCCAGCGACATGCCGGTCCGCCGCATCACGACCGGAATGGCGAATGGATCGAAGTCGCCAACGCGGTTGTTCTGCGCCAGCCCACTCTGCGCGCTGAACGTCATGCTGGTGGCCACGCTCTTGCCGTTCCGAATCGCGCAAAGGGAGCTTGAACCGCCCAGATGG
Source organism: uncultured Planctomycetaceae bacterium (assembly GCA_964487655.1). Classification (GTDB taxonomy): domain Bacteria; phylum Planctomycetota; class Planctomycetia; order Pirellulales; family Thermoguttaceae; genus PWXP01. The sequence goes on along the minus strand of CAZASB010000223.1, from coordinate 3,148 downwards.
ATGGAAATCAACCGTAGGTTGGCACCGAGAAGCTCGGCTGCGCGCGCGGCGATATACCGATGACTCGCCCCATGGAAGCCGAACCGCCGGATGTCGTATCGCTCGGCCCATTCGTGCGGAACGGCGAAGTGGTGGTTGGCCGGCGGGATGGTCTGGTGGAAATGTGTTTCGAACGCGGCCACCAGCGGCATTTCCGGCAACTGCTCGCGAAGCTGTCGCATCGCGGCGATGTACGGTGGATTGTGCGCCGGCGCCGCGGCGATCATCTCCTCCATGGCTGCCAGCACGTCCGGCGTCACCCGCCGCACCCCGCTCAGCCGGCCGCCGTGGACCGCCTTGAACGCAATGGCCGAAACCTCCTCGATCGACTTCAAGCAGCCGTGCTTCAAGTCGGTAAGCTGCTTAAGGCACTGCCGCACCGCCTCGGCATGGTCGGGCACGTTGAGTATCCGCTCCCGCCGGTCGTCGCCAATCTCGACGGTACAACGGCTTTCGACTGAACCGATCCGATCGATTCCGCCGCGCGCAAGCTGGCGCTCGTCGGTCATGTCGAGCAGCCGATACTTGAAGCTCGTCGAGCCGAGGTTGGCAACGAGGATTTTCATGGATTCCTTTCTCCATTCAGCTTGGGCCGGTGGGCGGCGGTTGCGCGACGAAGGCCGGCCCACCGATGGACCTTGCCAACGGGAACCTGGCGGAAACCCCTCAGCGTTCCGCCAAGCGCGCCGGACACGCCGCTGCGTGGTCGCCCGCGCGAGTTACGACAGGTACGCTTCGACTACGCCGTCGGCGGGACGCGGGATAATATGGCTGGCCACGAGTTCACCCGCCCGGGCGGCCGCGTTCGCGCCGGCCTCGACGGCTGCCCGCACGCTGCCTACGTCGCCGCGGACCACGGTGGTAACCAGGCCGCCGCCTATTTGAACTCGCTTCGCAATTTGTACGTTGGCGGCCTTCGCCATCGCGTCGGTCGCCTCGATGAGCGCAACTAGGCCCCTCGTTTCCAGTAAACCAATGGCGTCTTGCATCACGGTAAAACCCTTCAAGTTCGTGTGTTGAAAAATGGTGTCTCGGTTGTGCCCGGCTGGTTACTTCGCAACGCCGCGTTTAGCCTTCGCGCCTGCCGGCAGGACGACGTCGAGGTCTTCATGCGGGCGAGGAATAACCTGCACGCTGACGATCTCACCGATCCGGCCGCCGGCGCTCGCGCCGGCGTCGGTTGCCGCTTTTACGGCCGCCACGTCGCCCGTGACGAACGCGCTAACCAGTCCGCTGCCGATCTTGTCCCAGCCCAGGAACTCGACGTTGGCCGCCTTGAGCATCGCGTCAGTCGCTTCGACCAGGGTAATGAAGCCCTTGGCCTCGATCATTCCCAACGCTTCCATCGCTTTTGCCATGGTAGGTTTCTCCGTGTGAAAAAAGATTCAAATGGGTGAATTGCCGTTGCCGCTCGTCACTTCAATAGTTCCACATTGGTTGCGCGATCCACGTCGCAAGCGTTTCCTTCGTCGGTATCGAGATGGATTTCCAGCTTGATTCCCTCGCCCACGCGCACCAGAACGTCTTCAAACGTGGTGGTGCAGCGTGAGTGGATACGCAACGACATGCGGTCTTTGTCCTTGACCTCGTAGACCTCGGCGTCGGCCGGGCCCATGTGGACATGGCGCTCCGCGCGGATCACGCCCCGCTTCAGTTCGACTACACCATTGGGGCCCACGAGCACGCAGCCAGGCGTATCGTCTATTTTCCCACTGGGCCGCACCGGAAGGTCGATTCCCAGCGAAATGCCGTCGGTAAACGCCATCTCAACTTGGCTTTCCAGGCGGGTCGGTCCCAGAATTCGCACCGAAGGCAGCATGCGCCGCCGTGGTCCCACGATCATGACCGTCTCCTCCGCCGCGTAGCAGCCCTCCTGGTACAGATCCTTCATGATGGTCAGTGCATATCCCTTGCCGAACAGAACCTCAACGTGCTCGTCGCTTAAGTGGACGTGGCGAGCTGAGACACTGACCACCAGGTCCGGCTGATATTCGGCCGCGCGTCCGAGCTGCCGCAAGACGATCTCGCGGACAATCTGCTCAACGTACCGACGGTCGATAGGTGCTGCCGTGCTCATGGGAGTCATATTCCTTCGATTGGTTCCGCCGCGGTGGACGCCACGACCAGCTCGATGCCGGACGCCGGAAGCTTCTCGCGCCACGCGGGCGCCAACCCGTCGTCGCTGATAACCCGGGTTACGCCGTCTAACCGGCATAGGTGCCCCAGGCTCTGGTGCCCGAACTTCGAGTGATCGGCCACAATGGTTACCTCGTCGGCAGCGCGCATCATGGCGCGCTCGGTCTCGATCAACAGCAGGTTGTTGTTGAAAAAGCCCTCATCGCTGATGCCTGCCACACTGAGAATGGTGCGGCGCACCCTCAGCGCGGAGAGCATCCGATCGGTGTACGGTCCGCGAGCGACCCCGCTTCGCGGACAAACATCACCACCTAATAACACTAGGTCACTGTTCGTGTCGGCGGCAAACAGGTTGGCCACCGGCAGCGAGTTGGTCACCACGTGGAGCGGCCGGCCGACGAGCAACCGTGCTACCTCAAACGTCGTACTGCCACCGTCGAGCAGCAGCGTATCGCCATCGTCGACGAACTCCACCGCGCGGCGAGCAATGGCCTGCTTCTCCCTCCAAGCGGCTGATTGACTTACCTCGAAATGCGGAATCTTCGGGCTCGTGCCGCAATACAACGCCCCACCGTGAATCCTCCGTACCGCGTCCTGCTCCTCCAGTGTCTCCAAGTCTCGTCTCACGGTCGACTCTGACACGTCGAGCGCCTTGACCAAGTCCGGAAGGGAGGCAAATCGCCTCTGCCGTACTAGTTCAAGCAGTTGAGCACGTCGTTGCTCTGCAAGCACCACGGACATGGCAGGTAGCCTGATGGTTGGAAAATGGCTTTCGATTCCAATTATCCACCATCACGTGAAAGATTGCAAGCAGCTTCTTTCGCGATTTACTGGTCAGACTGGAAGATAAGTCTCGTAATCCATCATTCGCAACCCTCTATTCAGGGGGGCTGTCGGTTTCATACCGCCGGTGCTCGTCTAAGGCGACCGGCAGATTGAAATATACCCAGTGTAGAACAATTGTCCCAATTGT
>CAZASB010000222.1:6378-7919 GCA_964487655.1 uncultured Planctomycetaceae bacterium | reverse complement strand
AGCGACCGCCGTTGTTCGTCAACGGAATCCTGTTCTAATACCGGAGCACTCATGATGCTCTCAAGTAGCCGATTTTCCCCGCGGCCGCCAGATCAATTCATTGATTTTCCACCCTTCGACGAATATTTACTCTTCCGTTTCTGGGTGCAAACCAGTGGTGAAAGGCGTAGGGTGGGTGGTTCCGGATGTCTCAGCATCCGGGTTCACCCACGCGTCACGCAATTCTGCACCCAGAAACGGAAGAGCCCGAATATTTACTCCGGAATCGACGTAAAGCCTTTTGTGACAAAGGATTAGGTCAACCAAGGACGAATAAACGAACAGTCGAACAACCCCAAGGACGAACGGAAAACCCTGGGTGTTCGTTTTCTGCCGCATATTGCGTACAGCAGTCGACTCGCATTGGTCGCTGGACGGCACGTGGCCGAGGCACGTGCAGCTCGACTGTCAGAAAATCTTGCCGCACACGTTCCTCACGGCCCCCTTGCCAAATGTTGGCCGATGCCTGATAATAGTATTCTACACGTTTGTGGGAGGAACCTTATGTCTGTTGTACCGGAAAGCCGTCTTGCCGAGGCACCCGACTGGGATGCCATCTATCGGATGGGAACCCCTTCGTGGGAGACAAACGACCCAGCCGATGAGTTAGTGCGGATTGTCGGTAAGGAGCGTTTAGTTAAGCCATGTACAATTTTAGAGTTAGGGTGTGGCAGTGGGGCTGATGCAGTGTATCTGGCTCAGAAGCGGTTCGAGATCACCGCAGTCGACTGTTCGCCGATTGCCTTGGAGCGCGCTCACTTGCGCGCGGAACATGCCGGGGCACCCGTCCGATTTGTCCTGGATGACGTGTTTGAATTCGCCCAGGACGAAGGGCCGTTCGAACTAATCTACGATGCCGGCTTCTATCACAGCGTTCGAGAATATGATCTCGACCGCCACCTGGATATGCTTTGGCGAATTACCCAGCCCGGCTCCCTCTATCTCGCCTTGGTTGGTGCGGCAGGTGAGCGGGCAAAGGGTGGGCCGCCACAGGTGCCTAAGGACGATATCCGCGACGAGTTGGGCCGGTTGTTTGATTTCATCCACATGCGTGAGTGCCGCCTTCAAAGCCTGCAACGCACGGAAGGCTACCGAGGATGGTCCTGCCTCATGCGCCGACCAGACTACGGCGTTTGAAGCTTTCAATAACAAGGGAGAGAACCGATGAGAACATTCGCTTGGTTTGCCATGATGTTGTGCATGAGTGTTGTGTTGAACGGCTGTGGTTCAAAGGAGTCGTCGATGCCGCCGTCGGATGCCCCCGATGTGCAGGTTTTCGCTGAACCGAGCCCCATGCCACCACCGGCCGCGCCTGCATTCGATGACGAATCAGAACCGGCTACCGGTCCGACCCTAGGCGAACCAGCCGCTGCCGGACCGGACATGGGTATCGGTGGGCCGGCCGTTGCCGAACCAGTTGCTGCCCCGGATATGGGGATGGGTGCGCCCGCTGCCGAACCGGCCGCTGCCGACCCAGATATGGACAACTCGGCGACCAACGC
>CAZASB010000222.1:0-6278 GCA_964487655.1 uncultured Planctomycetaceae bacterium | reverse complement strand
CCGCTGCCGAACCGGCCGCTGCCGACCCAGATATGGACAACTCGGCGACCAACGCCGGGAGCCCCGGCGTTACGAAGGCATTTGGCACTGCCTTGTTGAAGGGTATTACCCAAGGCGCGTCCGGCAAGCCGTAGTCGGGCGGTTACACGAGCCACCAGTCGCCGCTTACGACCACGTAGACGCCCATCAAAAAGTTCGTCACGGTGTGGGCGACCACGCAATCCCAGACGTTTCGGGTCCGCACCATCAGCCATGTGATCATGGAAAACCAGACGGCTGTGGCAATCAATTCGGCCGGGTGCATAAGCATTGGGACCACCGTGCCCATGACCACGGCCGTTGCGTCCACCTCGCCGAACGGCACGCGCCACCAGTTGCGCGCCATCACGTAGCGCATGACGAACCCGCGAAGAAAGAACTCTTCAATCACCGGCACGATTGCGGCCAGCCCGAAGAATCGGACGGCCAGATAGCCGCAAATCGCCGCGGGTCGGTCGGGAAACTGTTCAAACGGATTGAACGCGCTGCGCTCGCCGAGTCCCAGAACCTCGCCAAGCCCGAGAGGGACCAGCAGTCGCTCTTCAAGATGAAGCTTGCACAGCCCCACCCACAGCACCGCGCCCACCACGCCCACGACCGGGGAGACCCAACTCACTCGCAATGGGAATTCAGTATAGGCAGGCAGCACGGCAACGACGGCAATCGCGGTGAGCACCAGCTTCACGCCGTACATCGACGGGTAGTAGTTGTATGGAATACTCAACCCAATATGCGTCCCGCCCAGTTCCGTGGGCGTCGGCTCCAGAGAACCGGCCAGCATGAAGACCGCCAGCGGCAGTACAAACGAAAGCCAGGGCTGACTTGCCAGAAGGCCGCGCCAACCGGACACCGTCGGTGGTCGAGATGAAGCGGCGACAGACGGTTTCGGTTTCGACATGAGTAGAAGTTGGAGGCTGGCAGTTGGGACAAGGTTCAAGCTTTGTTCCAACCTACGTCTCGAAGGCAGGTGAGTCAAGCAGACCGCTCGGTTCATGGCCGGGGGCAATTGACGGGCTCTCTTGGTGGGGTAGAATGTAATCGTACGATGGCAGGCGTGAGTTCATGTTCGACACACGGGAAGAATTGCTGGTGACCATCTTCGCTGCGGATAGGCAAGCCGGATACAGACGGATAGGCAAACAAAGCGCCCGGGAACGCAGAAATCGTTCCACCGATGGATGTTGTGATAGTTGACAAAGCGGTTTTGCAGGTTTCCTCGCTCGACCGGTCGCGCATTAGTGCCATTCAGAAAAGGCTGGAACCCCATGAAAGCCATCTCACTAGAACTTGTCCATTTCAGGAGTGCCCGGCAGCTTACCATTGACCTGGAGCCGGGGCTCAACGTGCTTGTGGGCGTCAATGGCGCCGGGAAGTCGACCGTTCTCGACGGCCTGGCCATCATGCTGTCCTGGGCGGCAGCCCGGCTGCGATCGCCCCATTCCAGTGGCCGTCGAATCGTCGAGATGGATATCCACAACGAAAAGGCGTTCGCATGGCTTGAACTAACGTGTACGACGGCCTCCGATCGGGATGAAACGGTGTTTTGGCGCCTGACACAAACGCGCAAAGGGCGAAACCCGGAACTGGACCCTCAGGATCCTTTGCACGGCATGACCTCATTGACGGCCCTCAACGAATGGGCAAGCAGCACACGCGAGCAAATTGGTCGGAGCAACGAGCAGGTCAATCTTCCGTTGTTTGCCTATTATCCCGTCAATCGTTCGGTACTAGACATTCCCTTGCGAATCAGAAAACCGCACACCTTCAACTTGCTTGAAGCGTATGACGGTGCCCTGACTACGGGCGCCAATTTTCGGAGTTTCTTCGAATGGTACCGCAATCGCGAGGATCTCGAAAACGAGCGGTTTCGCGAGTCGCCGCAGGTAGTCGGTGAGGCCACTTCAGCGTCTTTTACCGAGGACTCGCAACTGTGTGCCGTTCGCAGGGCCATTAGGACGTTCCTGCCGGAGATATCGGAGATATCCGTGAAGAGAAGTCCCTTACGGATGGAGGTGACGAAGAATGGCGGCAAGTATCGTGTCGATCAGTTGTCGGATGGCGAGAAATGTCTCTTTGCCATGGTCGGCGACTTGGCCCGAAGGCTTGCCATCGCAAATCCGAGCCGGGAGAACTCGCTCGAAGGCGAGGGCGTCGTGCTGATCGACGAACTCGACCTGCACTTGCACCCGGCCTGGCAGCGGATGGTTGCCCCCAGGCTTATCGAGACGTTCCCCAATTGCCAGTTCGTTGTTTCGACGCATTCACCGCAGGTGTTCGGCGAAGTCGATGCCGGATGTATCCGGCGGCTGACGGTGGACCCTGTGCGCGGGCTTGTCACAACTACGCCACGGCAAGCGTTTGGGCTCGATTCTTCGGAGATTCTTGAAGAGCATATGGAAGCCGGGAGCCGCAATTCCGACGTTGCGCGGCAAGATTCAACGGCTTGTTGGCCGCTGGAATTCGCCAGAAGCGGAAGGACGCTTTCGAGAGTATTGTGACGTTGCCGTCTACTACCTGAATAAGAGACTTTGCAGAACTTGATAGATGTTCTTCATGCTTCGGGCACCTATGGCGATGCGGCGAGGGCCCCATGCTCCCCTGCCGTAGGGGCTTGCGTCCATCGTGCGATCGCTCTGCAGAGCAGACCGATGGACATGTAGCTGAGAAGATCCGCTCCAGATGCCACGCTTGCGTCTTGCAATCCGCGCCGGCTTGTGCTTTGCTATGAAAAACTCATTGTACCGTGGCACTCTGGAGAACCCTTTTCATGCAAATCGTTATCCTGCTGCTTGTGGCATGGGGAGCAACCACCCCTTCAGATGAACCGGCCACCTTTTCGGTAACCAAGACATTCGACGGCCGACCCTTCGAGTATCGCATGGAGCTTGCGATCCAGCGGCCCGGTTACCGGGTGTACCAACTTCGTTATTCCTCACCCGTCGAAACCCCTTTCGAAACGAATAATGTCATCTCGGCAGAATATTACGTGCCGGAAGACCTCGGCCCGGACGACGCGCGGCGACCAGCCGTGATCTGCCTGCATATCCTGGGCGGTGGGTTTGAATTGGTACAGCTTGTCAGCAGCAGCCTGGCTTCTCGGGGCATTCCGGCCATCTGGTTCAAGCTGCCCTACTACGGTGAGCGTCGGCCGACCGGTTTGAAAGATGATCCACGGCAGGATCCCGCACGCTTTGTCGAGGCCCTTTCGCAAGGGCTGCTCGACGTCCGCCGCACGATCGACGTGCTGGCCGCTCGGCCCGAGGTCAATCCCAGCCGGATCGGCATCACGGGAATCAGCCTTGGCGGCATGTTGGCGGGCACGGTGGCAGGGGCTGACCCACGTATTCATCGGGCGGCGCTGATTCTCAGCGGGGGCGATGTGCTCGAAATTCTCCACCATGCACGCGAGTCGCGACGCATCAGCCAATTACTCAAAGACCTGCCCCTGGATGAGCGTGGAAAGGTCGAACAATCGCTCCGAGCCGTCGATCCGCTCACCCATGCCAGCGCACTCCGCGAACGTGCCCAGGACGGTCGCGTGATCATGATCAACGCCGGGTCGGATGAAGTCATTCCCCGCGCCGCCACCGTCAAGCTGGCCAAGGCGCTGGGAATCGACGATGAGGTGATCTGGCTCGACGGCCTGGGGCATTACACGGCCATGGCCGCCCTGCCACAAGCGTTGCAGACCACGGTTGCCTTCTTTGCCAAGGACCTACCCGAGGGTGTTGAGTCTGCCCCGCCTGCCGCGCAGGCCACGGAACTCACGCCACTTCACCGCGTGGTGCGGCTGGTTCAGCAGGCGGGCTTGTTCCTGGGCATGGGCGTGGAGCCGGTGGAAGGCAAGTGCCATTTTCTCGACTGGAAGGCATCAGTCGTCTTGGCCGACGGAAAGAAGGTCGAAGGCAGCACGCGAGTCGTCCGTGGCGCGGGGTATCGGTTTCGGGCCGAGTTGAACGTGCCGACGGTCGGGACAGGTGTGTTCGCGCAGGGACGGGGGCCGTGGCTGGGCACCGGCGATAAGACCGTCTTCTACGGCGAGCTGCCGGCGGATCGTGCCCCGAAGCATCCGTTCCACTTGGCGGCGGAACGGAACGTGCTCAAGTTGCGCGCGGCAAGCGGGCTCCTAACGGCGCTCGACTTCTCGCCCGAATCGCTCCATCGCTGGGTCTCCGCGTCGGAGGAGAAGGATGCCGACGGCCGGCCCGCCATCCATATTGTCCGGAAGGATCGGCCGGGCGATTACGGGCTGCTCATCTTTCACGAAGATGGGACCACGCCGAAAGAGGCAGTGTTCGACGTCGAGGGCGTTCAGGGCCGCGTCGTGTTCCGCGCCTGGCAGATCGACACGGTTGCTCACGACACGTTTTTTGAACCTTCCGAGGGCGCAACCATCCAGAAGGTCGATGCCGCCGACCTGTACCGCATGTTCGCTGCTCTTCTCAACTTTGCCGTGGAGACCGTCCGATGACATCCCAACGTAGCAGAACAATCTCCTTCCGCAATGCAGTACGCATGATCCGTGTTGCGGTTTGCCTCTGTATTGCATTGCCGCTCTTGCTTGCCGTCGCTGGGCCGTGCCTAGCCCAATCGGTGGACGAGTTTGAACTGGTCGCCCGCGATCCGGCCAGCCACGGCCTGCTCGCCCGCTGTCGCAACAAGACGGTCGTGTACTTCGCCGGCACGCCGGAAGAGATGGGCCGGGCGCACGGAACGCTGCTAACTGACGATGCCCGCCAGCTTACCGAGCGAGTGCTCTATCTGGTCGGCGCGGCCGACACGTTGCAATCGAGCGTGTGGTTCCTCGACCGCATGGCCGAGATCGAGCGGCGGGCACTACCGCACATTCCCAAGCGGTTCCTGGCCGAGTGCGATGCGCTGAGCGATGCGGCCGGCGTTTCCCGCCGCGACGGCCGCTACGCCAATCTGTTCCCGGAACGCTTCCATTGCAGCGGCGTGGCCGTGCGCGGTAAGGCTACCATCGACGGCCGCGTGCTACATGCCCGTGTGCTCGATTACATGCGAGATATCCGCCTTCAGGACCACGCCATTGTGGCCGTCTTCCTACCGGAGGGTTACAACACATGGATAAGCCTAGGCTATGCCGGCTTTGTCGGTACGGTTACGGCCATGAACGAGCAAGGTCTGGCCATTGGCGAAATGGGGGGCGGCGGCGTGGGCGACTGGGACGGGGTGCCCATGTCGCTTCTGCTGCGCGACGTGATGGAGCGTGCCGGAAACGTCGAAGAGGGGCTCCGTATCCTCCGCGAGTCGCCGCGCACCTGCGAGTACTATTACGTGTTGAGCGACAAGAATCGCGAGATTGCCGCCGTTCGATGCACGCCAACCGAGTTCACGGTACTCGGGCCAGGCCAACAGCATCCTCGCTTGCCGCACGTGCCGGACGATACCGTATTCATCTCCGGGCCCGGTCGGGCCGAGACCCTATCGGGTCGGCTCGTGGAGCATTACGGACAGATCGACCCGGCTCGACTGATCGAGATCATCAAGCGGCCGGTGGCGATGAACTCGAACCTGCACGACGCGATCTTCGCCACCGAGACGCTTGAAATGTGGCTTGCCGATGCCGGCCGCCACACCCGCGCGTGCGATGAACCCTACTCGTATTTCTCCCTGGATGCGCTCGTGGCGTACTACCGCGAACTCGGCAAAAACGGTACAGTCGCCGACTAGCGCGGGCCGCCCGCATCCTGGTAGTGGAAGGGTTTCACGTGTTTCCCTACACCGGGCCCGACTTAATCCTGGCGAAGAAGCTGGAGAATGTTGGCGTTGCCGCAGTCATGCTACTATCTGCGCCGCTCGGCACAAACCAAGGTGTCAGCGGTTGCGGCCATTATGGCCGACGAGATATTGCGGATGGTCATCGGCAAGCCTGGCGAGAGGTGAACGCAACGGCCGCCACCCCGCGCGACAGTACGCAACCACAAGAAGTGAAGTATGGTGTGCCCCCAGATCGGCGCCAAGCGGGCTTGACACCCTGGTCCGGAACTACCATACTGGCTTTATCGACATTGTAATAAAGGCAATCAACATGCTGCTATCGCAAAAATGCCAGTATGCCTTGCGGGCCATCTTTGAGGTGGCCAAGCGTGCAGGCGAAGGCCCAATCAAGATCGAGGCCATTGCAAGAGCACAGGCAATACCCCCACGATTTCTGGCGGCAATCCTTCACCAGTTAAAACAAGGTGGGTTTGTCCAGTCAAAGCGGGGTGCCAAGG
>CAZASB010000221.1:0-7962 GCA_964487655.1 uncultured Planctomycetaceae bacterium | reverse complement strand
GTCTCGCAAGCACAGCTAGCTACCTCGTCCTGAAAAGGAAAGGCCGTATGGACCCGCTCACGCGCGTGTCCGCCGCGGGGCGGCGATACGGCATCGCGAAACACGCACGAAGCGTGTTGCCGATGAAGGTTTGCGCACGTGGCGTCAAGCACGTCAATAGGCCGTTTTCCCTAAGTCCTTACGGCGCAAGCGGCAGTGCCATTCGTACCGGACACCTTCAATTCCGCCCCCGTCGGCCGTCAACCATTTGGCGACTGTCATCGCGAAGGCCGAAACCAAGCAACATTTAACATTTAAAGCCTGACCCCGATCTTTTCCCGCTGCGGGTCTGGATGGCGGCGATCATGCCGGGCGTCACGTCGTCGCGGCCAAGTTGGCGCTGGACTTCCGCCTGGATGCACCCTCACAGCTTCCCAAGCAGCTTGCGGTCGAAGCGAGTATCCACCCGCAGGCGTTTAATACGGAGTGGCAATCACACCGCCCCCGAGTACCCGTTACACTCCTGGCGTATCAACCGGTCCGAAGGTGAACTCCCCATCGCGGTAATCGACCGCGACGCGGGCGCCTTCGCGGAAGTCGCCCTTGAGCATCTCGATGGCCAGCGGGTTCTGGATTCGCTGCTGGATCACCCGCTTCAGCGGCCGAGCCCCGTACGTGGGATCGTAACCTTGGGTGGCAATCTGATCGATGGCGGCTTCTGAGATGTCCAGGTCGATCTGCTTGTCGGCAAGCTGCCGCCGCAGCCGTTCGATTTGCAGTTCAACGATGCGGCGGATATGCTCGCGCTTCAAGGATTGGAAGATCAAGAGTTCGTCCACCCGGTTGAGAAACTCGGGCAGGAAACGCGTTTGCAGCGCGCCCATGACGGCCTCGCGCATTTCGTCTTCGGTACCGCCCTCGCGCGATATCTCCTGGATGAGCTGGCCGCCAATGTTGCTCGTCATCACGATAATCGTATTGGTGAAATCGACCGTATGCCCCTGGTTGTCGCTTAAGCGGCCGTCGTCGAGCACCTGGAGAAGCACATTAAAGACATCGTGGTGGGCCTTCTCGATTTCATCGAGCAGGACCACGGCGTACGGGCGGCGTCGGACGGCCTCGGTTAGCCGGCCGCCTTCCTCGTAGCCTACGTAACCGGGGGGCGCGCCAATCAGCCGACTCACCGTGTGCCGCTCCATGAACTCGCTCATGTCGAGCCGGACCATGGCGTTCTCGTCGTCGAACATGACCTCGGCCAGGGCCTTGCATAGTTCCGTCTTGCCCACGCCGGTCGGCCCGAGGAAGATGAACGATCCAATGGGCCGGTTGGGATCCTGCAAACCGGAACGGTTGCGCCGTACGGCGTTCGAGACGGCCTCGACAGCTTCCACCTGATTGACCAATCGTTGGTGGATACGATCCTCCAAGACCAGCAGCTTGTGCCGCTCGGTCTCGACCATGCGGCTCACGGGTACGCCGGTCCAGACCGAAACGACCTCGGCGATTTCATCGGGCCCGACTTCTCGGCGCAGGAGCCGCTTGCCCGCGGCCGGCTCGCCGTCGCCCTCGGCCTCTTCGGCCTGGTCAAGCTGTTCGTCAAGCTTCTTGCGTTCGACGTCGAGCTGGTAAAGCTGCTGGTAGTCATTTTCCGGAACGGGTTCGCCGGCCGACTGTTTTTCTTTGATTTGCGAGGCAAGCTGGTTGGCTTCACGTTCAATTTCGGCCAACCGGTTGCGTATCTGCTGTACGCCACCGAGGCCGGCCTTCTCTCGCTCCCACTGCTCGCGCAACACGGCGAGCTTCGCTCGCAGGTCACGCATTTCCTCGCCCACCTCCGCGTGCTGCTGCTGGGCGTGCTCCTCGGTTTCGTCCGCAAGCTGGCGTTGGGCCAGTTCAAGCTGCACGAGCCGGCGTTGAATCTGATCGATCTCCTCGGGAACGCTTTCCAGCTCCATGGCAAGGCGGCTGGTGGCCTCGTCCATCAGGTCAATGGCCTTGTCGGGCAGGAAGCGGTCGGCGATATAACGATGCGACAGATTGGCCGCGGCCACCAGGGCCGAGTCCTTAATTTTCACGCCCTTGTGATGGGCCTCGTAGCGCGGCTTCAGGCCGCGAAGGATGGCAATCGTATCCTCCACACTCGGCTCGCCAACGAACACCGGCTGGAACCGGCGTTCGAGCGCGGCGTCTTTCTCGACGTACTTGCGGTACTCGTCGAGCGTCGTGGCGCCGATGCACCGCAGCTCGCCGCGGGCAAGCGCCGGCTTGAGCAGGTTGGCGGCGTCGGCGCTCCCTTCCGCGCGTCCGGCGCCCACAATTGTATGCAACTCGTCGAGAAACATGACAACGTTACCCGCGTCGGACACCTCGCGCAGCACGGCTTTCAACCGCTCCTCGAACTCGCCGCGGAACTTGGCGCCGGCTACCAGGGCACCCATGTCGAGCGCGATAACGCGTTTGCCCTTTAGGCTTTCCGGCACGTCGGCATCGACGATACGCAGCGCGAGCCCCTCGGCGATAGCTGTCTTGCCCACGCCGGGATCGCCAATGAGTACGGGGTTGTTCTTGGTCCGCCGCGAGAGGATCTGCATCACCCGGCGGATCTCCTGGTCTCGCCCGATGACCGGGTCGAGTTTCCCCTGCCGGGCCTTCTCCACCAGGTCGATGCCATAGCGTTCCAGCGCCTGGAACTTCTCTTCGGGATTCTGATCGGTTACGCTGGCGCTACCGCGAATCGCCTGCATGGCCTGGAGTATTTGCTGATCAGCGACGGCGTTGAGTTCCAGCACGCGGCGGGCTTTCGAGTCGACCTTCGCCAGGGCCAGCAGCAGGTGCTCGACCGAGACGAACTGGTCCTTCATGCCGTCGGCTTCACGTTGCGCAGTCTCGAGCACCTGTTGGAAAGCCTGGTTTGGATGCGGTCCGGCGCCACCGGAAACCTTGGCGAAATGCCCCAGTTCCGCCTCGACGATCTTCTCGAACTGGGCGCGATTGACGCCAATCCGTTCGAGAATGCGGCTGGCCACTCCTTGCCGGTCCTGGCACAGCGCTGTCAGCAGATGGAGCGGGTCGATTTCCGGATGCCCGCGGTCGATGGCCGTCGCCTGAGCGGCGGCCACCGCCTCTTGGGCCTTGATTGTCAGTTTTTCAAAGCGGAACGCCACGGCAGGGCTACTCCTTCACTTCGAACTCGGCGTCGATCGTGTCGTCGTCGCCGCCCTCCGCCGCGCCGTCTGACGGCTGGGCGCCAGCGCCGGCCGCGGCGTCCGGCTGGGACGCGGCAGCAGCCTGGTACAGCGACTGACTCAGGGCATGTGATGCTTGCTCCAGTTCGCCGAGCGAGGACTTGATGCGTTCAACGTCGTCGCCCTTGGCGGCTTCGCGCACCTTCTCCATGGCACGATTGACCGCCACCTTGTCGGCGTCGGAAAGCTTCGCGTCATGCTCCTTAATGAGCTTCTCGAGTTGGAAGCACATCGATTCCGACTGGTTACGCAGTTCGACCAACTGCCGCTGCCGCTTGTCTTCCTCGGCATGGACGTCGGCGTCCTTGCGCATCCGTTCGATTTCGTCCTCGTTCAAACCGCTCGACTGCTCGATACGCACCGTCTGCTCTTTGCCTGTGCCCAGGTCTCTGGCCGAGACATTCAAGATACCGTTGGCGTCAATATCGAACTTCACTTCGATTTGTGGAACACCGCGGGACGCCGGCGGAATGTTCTCCAGGTTGAACTGGCCCAGCAGTCGGTTATGCGCGGCCATCTCTCGTTCGCCCTGGTACACCTTCACGGTAACCGCCGTCTGGTTGTCGTCGGCCGTGCTGAACACCTGCTTGCGCTCGGTGGGAATGGTTGTGTTGCGCTCGACCAATTTGGTCATAATGCCGCCCAGCGTCTCAATGCCCAGCGAAAGGGGCGTTACGTCGAGCAAGAGCACGTCTTTTACCTCGCCTGCAAGCACCCCGCCTTGAATGGCGGCGCCCACGGCAACGACTTCGTCCGGGTTGACACCCTTATGCGGTTCCTTGCCGAAAAGGCTTTTCACAATCTCCTGCACCTTGGGAACGCGCGTCGATCCACCTACGAGCACAACCTCGTCAATCTGGTTGAGGTTTAACTTCGAGTCACGGATCGCCTGCTCGACCGGACCTCGCAGACGCTCGAGGACCGCATCGGCCAACTGCTCGAACTTCGCACGCGTGATGTTCATTTGAAGGTGCTTCGGCCCGTTCGCATCGGCCGTGATGAACGGTAGGTTGATATCGGTCGATTGGGCCGAGCTGAGTTCCTTCTTGGCCTTTTCACAAGCTTCCTGGAGCCGCTGCAGGGCCATCATGTCTTTACGCAGGTCGATGCCTTGCTCTCGCTGGAACTCGTCGGCCACGTAATGGATAAGCACCTCGTCGATGTCGTCGCCCCCCAGGTGCCCGTCGCCGTTGGTGCTGATAACGCGGAAGACCCCGTCAGCGACTTCCAGGATGGAGATATCGAACGTGCCTCCGCCGAAGTCGAACACGGCGATCTTCTCGTTGCCCTTACCCTTGCGGTCCAGGCCGTAGGCAAGCGAAGCAGCCGTGGGTTCGTTGATGATTCTCGCCACTTCCAGCCCGGCAATTTGTCCGGCGTCCTTGGTGGCCTGCCGTTGGGCGTCGTTGAAGTAGGCGGGTACGGTAATGACGGCCTTGTTCACCTTGTGGCCCAGGTAGGCTTCGGCGGCTTCCTTCAGCTTGCGCAGTACGTGTGCGGACACCTCCGGCGGGGTGAAGTTCTTATCGCCAATGCCCACCTTCACATAGTCCTCCGAGCCGCCGGTCACTTCGTAGGGGACCATTTTCTTCTCGGACTGGACCTCGCTGTGCCGTCGGCCCATGAATCGTTTAATCGAATAGACGGTTCGTCGCGGGTTGGTGACCGCCTGCCGCCGCGCCGGCTCGCCGACGAGCGTTTCGCCCTTATCATTAAACGCAACGACACTCGGGGTGAGACGATTCCCCTCTGCGTTAGGGATTACCTTCGCCTCTTTGCCCTCCATGATTGCGACGACGGAGTTAGTCGTACCCAGGTCGATTCCGATGATCTTTTCGCCTAAAGCCATTATTCCGCTCCTTTTCTACTTCCACTTAGTGCGGGACGATCGCCGACGCTACCCTCGTGGCGACCACGCGTCTCCCCATGGCATGGAGAGCAAACTCCGTGCCAGCGTGCGAGCCGAAGCGTTGCTCGCAATGTAACATATTGCCATAACAGAAGTTGCGATCATATACGCGTCTTATGTATGGCCGCAATAACAAGCTCTTTTCGCCGTCGACCTGCCATTTTGACAGCGCCGGCGGGAATCCCATCTTCCGAGGGGGCGAAGGTATTCTCGCGTGGTTCCTTGACAGAATGAGTCGCGCGATATAAAAGAACTGGTTTGAGAAAGAGATGAAAACAACTCTTACGTGGGGTTGTGGTAAGTGATGCGCCAGTGCTCCTTTCGTGCGGGGGCGCTGTCTCGACCTACTGAATGTACTGATCTCCGCACGGAGCGGGGTTCGGCGGCAGCCTCTGTTCACTCCGGCTTTGTGATGGCGAAATCTAAAAAATCCGCAAAATCCAAGGAAGTGCCGAAGAAGGCTCAACGCCGAGCTCCGGGCGCCAAGGCACTGAAGGGCCCAATATCCCCGCAAACCGACCTAGCGCAATTGGACCGCGAGTTGCTCCGAATTGTGCAGGACCGAGGGAAACTGGTGCTCCAAATGGCGGAGCAGGGCCGTGCGCCGTTTGGGGCGGATATTGCCGTGGGGCTGGAGGACAGCCAGCTCGCCTGCGTGCTGGATCGCGTAGAGGGACCGCTTTCTCGCCGAGCCATCCGGGCCGTCTTTCGAGAGGTCGTCAGCGGCTGCCGGTCGTTGGTGCGGCAGACACGCGTGGCGCTGTTGGGACCGCAGTACAGCTACAGCCATCTGGCCGCGTTGGGCCACTTTGGGCAGGGAGTCGAGTTCGTGCCCGTGGGCACGATTCCCGCCGTGTTCGAGGAGGTCAATCGGCGTCACAGCGATTTTGGCGTGGTTCCCATTGAGAACTCGACCGATGGTCGAATTGCCGATACGCTTGACATGTTCACTCGGTTGCCCGTTCGAATATGCGGACAAATCGAGATGAAAATCCACCACACCATGCTGGGGAAGTGCCGGCGCGAGGAGGTGACGGAGGTATACAGCAAGCCGCAAGCGTTGAGCCAGTGCCGCAATTGGCTGGCGAAGCATGTGCCGGCGGCTCGCCCCATCGAGGTCACCAGCACGTCGACGGCGGCTCAGCTTGCCGCCGAGAAGCCTGGGGCGGCTGCGATTGCAAGCCTTCAGGCAGGCGTGCATTACGGGTTGGACGTACTGGCCGAATGTATTGAAGACAACGTGGCCAACCTGACCCGCTTTGCACTGATTGGCGACCAGTCTCCACTGCGGACGAACAACGACAAGACGGCGCTGCTATTCCAAACCGAGCACCGGTTCGGCGCGTTGGTCGATGTACTGGCCGTGTTCAAGCGGTTTTGTCTGAACTTGGCCTGGATAGAATCGTTTCCCGTCCCGGGGCCAGGGCGACTTTACCTTTTCTTCGTCGAAGTGGAAGGCCACGAGACCGACGATCACATGCAAAAGGCCTTGAAGGCAATTAAGGAGAAGACCTTCCGCCTGGAAGTGCTTGGCTCCTATCCTGCCCCAACTCCCATAGATTCCTAACCATTTTGAATTACACGATAAGGAGATACAGTTCATGCGACGTCCGTTCATTGCCGGAAACTGGAAGATGCACACCGACCGAGCGTCGGCCATTGCCCTTGCCGAAGGGATTGCCGTGGCCAGCGCCGGGTTGACCAACGTGGACTTGGCGGTTTGCCCACCTTATGTCTACCTGGATGTCGTTGCGCAAGTCGTTGCCGGTTCAAAAGTTGCGCTGGGCGCCCAGAACATGTACCACGAGGCCAGCGGCGCGTACACGGGCGAGGTGAGCGCGGCCATGCTCTGCAACGTCGGGTGCCAGTATGTGATCCTCGGGCACAGCGAGCGTCGGCACATTCTTGGCGAGACCGACGCGATGATCAACCGGAAAGTCCATGCGGCTCACCAAGCCGGACTGGTGCCCATCGTTTGCGTTGGCGAATTGCTCGAACAGCGGGAATCCGGCCAGACCAAGGACGTCATCCGCACTCAGTTCGACGGGTCGCTGGCCGGACTCGCCGCCGAGACCATGGCCAAGACCGTGATTGCCTATGAGCCCGTTTGGGCCATTGGAACCGGAAAGGTTGCCACGCCTGCTCAAGCCGAGGAAGTCCATGCTGGCCTTCGCAAACTCATTGCCGAACGGTACAATGAGCAGGTTGCCGAGGCCGTGGTCATTCAATACGGGGGCAGCGTGAAGCCCGATAACGCCGCTGAACTGCTGGGGCAGCCCAACATCGACGGGGCTCTGGTCGGTGGCGCCGCCCTGAAGGCCGATTCCTTCCTGGGAATCGCCGTGGGGGTGAAGGGCTAGTCGCCTGCCATCGACACCGAGTCCAACGAGGCTCAAGAAAGGGATACTGAAGTTATGCTGTCGACAATACTGATGCTCTTGTTGGCATTGACCGCCGTCTTCCTGATCCTGCTGGTGCTCATTCAGCGAGGTAAGGGTGGCGGTCTGTCTGGCGCCTTCGGCGGAATGGGTGGCCAGAGCGCTTTCGGCACGAAAGCCGGCGACACGTTCACTAAGATTACCGTTGGAGTTTCGTCATTCTGGATTGTGCTTTGCCTGGTTACCGTGGCCGTGCTCAGCACGAAGCAGGACAAACTCCAGCCCAACGATTCGGCCGCTCCCGCGGCGCAAACCCAGGGGCAGGCTGCGTCCGACGCCAATCCGGAGTCGGATGATGGCCAGAAAGCCCCCGCCCAGAAAGCCCCTGCTCAGAAAGCCCCCGCCCCGACGGCGGAGGAACCAGCCGGCGATCAGTCGAACCCCGGTTCGG
>CAZASB010000220.1:0-8030 GCA_964487655.1 uncultured Planctomycetaceae bacterium | reverse complement strand
TTGGGACAACTGTTCTACATTCGGCAGGTAAGCTCGAACCTGCCGATCGCCTTACTGCACCGATTGCGTAAGGTAGGGTGATATAGTGAGCGAACGTCCGGAAGGCGGGGACTGTCTGCCCTGATCCGCCGGAAGCCCAGGCTGTGCTCGGACGATCGTCAATATCGGCATCGCCAGCCAAGAATGGGCCGGATGCACCGGCAGCATGGCCTTGCGCGAATAGAAAGATTGTGCAGCATGTGCGGTATTGCTGGAATTATCCAACTTGACGGGAAGTCTATTTGTCCGCACACCTTGCGACGAATGGTCGCCTCGCTGCGGCACCGCGGACCCGATGCGGCCGGCGTGGCCATCGACGGACCCGCCGGGCTGGGCCATGCACGGTTGAGCATTATCGACGCGATTGGCGGGCGTCAGCCCATGACCACGCGCGACGGGCTCCTGACCGTCACGTTCAACGGCGAAATCTTCAACTTCGTCGAGCTGCGCGAGGAACTCGAAGCCCGTGGGCATCGGTTTCGCACACGGTCCGACACGGAAGTCATCCTGCACGCCTACCAGCAGTACGGCGAGCAATGCGTCGAACGGTTCAACGGCCAGTGGGCGATGGGCATTTGGGACCGGGCGCGAGGGCGGCTACTGCTTTCACGCGATCGGCTCGGGATTCGGCCGTTGTACTACGCCCAACTCGGGCGTGTCTTCCTGTTCGCCTCCGAGGTAAAGGCCTTGCTGGCGCATCCGGAGGTGTCGTGTGAACTCGACCCGGAAGGGCTGAACCAGGTATTCACGTTTTGGTGCCCGCTGGCGCCTACCACGATGTTTCGCGGTATTCGCGAACTTCCGCCTGGGAACAATCTGACACTCGAAGACGGCCGAACGAGCACGACTCGCTACTGGAGCTTGAACTATAGCGACGAGGCCGAATCACTCGGACTCGACGGCTGCGCGGAACGGCTGCTCGAACTATTGGCCGATGCGGCCCGACTGCGACTGCGGTCTGACGTGCCCGTGGGGGCCTATTTGAGCGGCGGGCTGGATTCGTCTATCATCACGGCCCTGGTGCGATCCCACACGCCACGTCTGCAAACATTCTCCGTTACCTTCGACAACCCCGAGTTCGACGAAAGCCTTTTCCAGCGACAACTGGTCGACCATCTGGGCACCGACCACACGGCCGTGTGTTGTGACGCGGCAGCAATCGCCCGCGTATTTCCGAATGTCGTCCTTCATGCCGAGCGGCCATTGTTGAGGTCTGCGCCCGCGCCGCTGTACCTGCTGTCGCAGTTGGTGCGAGCGACCGGTTTGAAAGTTGTGCTGACCGGAGAAGGAGCGGACGAGGTACTGGGCGGCTACGATCTGTTCAAGGAGGACAAGGTCCGCCGTTTCTGCGCCGCCGAGCCCGACTCGTCCGCGCGGACGGCCCTGTTCGGCCGGCTGTATCCGTACATGCCCAACTTGCAGTCGCAATCACCCGAGTGGCTGCGTGCCTTCTTCGGCGTTCGGCCGGAAGAACTGGGACATCGATTCTTTTCGCACCTGCCGCGCTGGGGGCTGACGTCGCAACTGAAGCGGTTGCTTTCGCCGGAGTGGGCGGCCGCCGTGGATCGGTGCGATGCCGAGGCCACACTGGCCGCGGCGCTGCCGCCCCAATACGGCACGTGGCGTCCCTTCTGCCGCGCGCAGTACGTAGAAACGGCCCTGCTCATGCCAGGTTACATCCTTTCGTCGCAAGGCGATCGGATGGCCATGGCCCACGGCGTCGAAGGGCGGTTTCCCTTTCTCGACCATCGGGTCGTCGAGTTCGCCGCCACAATCCCGCCGCGATGGAAGATGCGGAGCCTGTGCGAAAAGTACATCCTCAAGCGAGCCGCCGCGCACCTGGTGCCCAAGGCCATCGTCGATCGGCCGAAGCAGCCGTATCGCGCGCCGGACGCCGCTAGTTTTTTCGATGCTGGAACGCAAGCCGCGCGGGCGCCGTACGTAGACGAACTGCTTTCGGCCGACCGCGTTCGCCAGGACGGCGTGTTCCTCGCCGACGCGGTCAAGCGGCTCGTTGCGAAGGCCCGGGCCGGGAAAATCGTTGGAACACGCGACAACATGGCCATCGTCGCCGTGCTATCCACCCAACTGCTGCTCGATCGATTCTGCCGCGACGGCAATGCGGATACTGCGAGCCGAGCGGTACTCGAAACCACGCAACCGAATTGCGTCCCGCGCGGTTCGCGGGAGCAACATGCCACCTCCTGAATCCATCCGTGAGACAAGCATGAACGACCTTGCTACTGACCTACGACAATTCATTACCGACAACTTCCTGTTCGGTGCCGAAGTGGCATTTGACGAAGGCGACTCGCTCATAGGGGCAGGCATTATCGACTCGACCGGCGTGCTGGAGTTGATTGCCCACCTGGAGGGCGAGTACGACATAACGCTCGACGACACCGAACTGACGCCGGAGAACCTCGATTCGATCAGTAATCTGGCGCGGTTCATCGAGAAGAAGCGCGGCGCGGTCGCCGCATTGTAACCAATCGCGCCTTCGCCGGAAAGATTTTGGGAAGTGGATGTTAGAAGCCGGCTAAAGCCGGGACTCCAGCGGAATCGATCCCCTGAAAACAGAAAGGCCACAAGAAAGAGATCTTGTATGCTACTGCAAACCTTCCTGGAAGACAGTTCAACCCGTTATCCGGACAAGACGGCCCTAGTGTGCGACGGGCGCCGGCTAAGCTATGCGGAACTGGACCTGTTCGCCAACCGCCTGGCATACGCGCTGAAAACCTACGGCGTTCGGCGTGGTGACCGTGTGGCCATCCATCTCGACAACTCGGCCGAGGCGGTCGTGGCCCTGTTCGCCGTACTCAAGGCCGACGGCGTGTTCGTCCCGATCAACCCGACTACGAAATCGCGGAAACTTACGTACGTGCTGAACAACTGCCGCACGCGCGTTCTTGTATTGCCCGAGGGGAAGCTCAAGACCCTTCGATCGTGCTTCGCCGAAACGGCAAGCCTCAAAACACTGGTGGCGGTTCGGCAAGGGATCGATGCGTTCGGCGGAAGCGGTACGCCGACGCATGAGATGGGAACGAACCGCGTGGGTGAACCCAGACACGACGCGTCCGGAACCATCCACTCCAAGGTCATCGATTCAGACACGGGTAAACGGTGTGTCGGCTTCGATGAATTGCTCGACGAGCATTATCCGTGCCAGGGCCCGCCGCCGCGGCAGAACATCGACGTCGATCTGGCCGCGCTGGTCTACACATCCGGCTCCACGGGCGACGCGAAGGGCGTCATGCTCACGCATCGCAACATGGTGGCCGCCGCCACCTCGATTACCACGTACCTGGAGAACACGCCCAACGACGTCATCCTGAGCGTGCTTCCCCTTTCGTTCGACTACGGTCTATACCAGGCGCTCATGTCGGTGAAGTTCGGTGGCACGATTGTACTAGAGCGATCGTTCGCCTATCCTCATGCCGTCATGCAGAAGGTCGTTGCCGAGCGAGTCACCGGTTTGCCGCTGGTGCCCACCATGCTGGCCATGCTCCTGCAGATGAACCTGGGCAACTATGCGTTGGACAACCTGCGATACGCGACCAACACCGGCGCGGCGATGCCGGTGGACCATATCATGCGGTTTCGCAAGCTGCTGCCGCATGTGAAGGTATTCTCGATGTACGGCCTGACCGAGTGCAAACGGGTGGCCTATCTACCGCCGACCGAGATCGACGCGAGGCCCGGTTCCGTTGGCAAGGCCATGCCGAACACTGAGGCCTATCCGGTGGACGACGACGGCCAACGTTGCCGCCCCGGCGAGGCAGGCGAACTGGTCGTGCGCGGGTCGAACGTCATGGCCGGCTACTGGGAGGCGCCCGAGGCGACCGAACGTGTACTGAAGCCGGGGCCCGTCCCCGGCGAACGCACGCTGTATACCGGCGACCTGTTCCGCGCGGACGACAACGGCTATCTGTACTTCGTGGGCCGTAAGGACGACATCGTCAAGAGCCGGGGTGAGAAGGTCAGCCCGCGCGAGGTGGAAAACGCCCTGTCGAGCCATCCGTGCGTGGCCGAGGCCGCCGTCATTGGCGTGCCCGACCCAATCCTTGGGCAGGCAGTGGCCGCCTACGTGGCCCTGCGCCCCAAGTGCGAGGTGACCGAACGCGAGCTGTTGCGCCACTGCGCCGCGCGGCTCGAAGACTTTATGGTGCCGAAGTCCATTACCTTGTGCGACGCCCTACCGAAGACCGGCAACCAGAAGATCGATAAGCGGGCGCTGGCCGCGGGCGTGCAGGTAGCGTAGGAGGGGAATTGTCCGGCGCGCCACCCGAGACGAAGAAACACCGCTCTCAAGCAAGGAGCCAATCATGCCAATCGCTACGGAACCCACTTTCTCCACTACCTCGCTGGCCCTTCATTCGGGCGAGGAAGTCGCGCGAATCGCTAAAGAGATACGCAGCCAGGTTTCCAGCCACTTGCGTCGCAAGGGCGTCGTGCTGGGCCTCTCGGGCGGAATCGACAGCAGCGTGACCGCCGCCCTGTGCGTTCGTGCCCTGGGCTCCGAACGCGTGTTTGGGCTGTTCATGCCCGAACGCGACGGGTCGCATGAAAGCCTTTCGCTCGGACGCCTGCTGGCCGGGTCGCTTGGTATCGACGCCGTGGTGGAAGACATTGCGCCGACGCTGGACGCGATAGGCTGCTATCGCGCTCGCGATGCCGCGCTCGCCCGCCTGTTCCCTGAATTCACGCCCGGCTGCAAGTGGAAGATTGTCCTGCCCAGCCTGTTCGAAGGAGCTGGCTATCGCGTCTTCTCCGCCGTGGTGCAACTGCCCGATGGGTCGCTATTGCGACGTCGCATGCCGCTGGACATCTACCAGGAAGTCGTCGCGGCCACCAACTACAAGCAGCGCGTGCGGAAGATGATTGAGTACTACCACGCCGACCGGCTGCATTACGCCGTGGCCGGCACGCCCAACCTGCTGGAGTCAGACCAGGGCTTCTTCGTCAAAAACGGCGACGGCGCGGCCGATCTCAAGCCGATTGCCCACCTGTACAAAACGCAAGTGTACCAGCTTGCCGAACACCTCGATCTTCCCGAAGCCATCCGCCGCCGCCCACCGACGACCGACACCTACTCGCTGGAACAGACGCAGGAAGAGTTCTTCTTTTCGCTACCCTACGGCCGCATGGACGCCTGCCTTTACGGCCGCAACCACGGCGTCCCGGCCGAGGAGGTCGCCTCGGCCATCGGCCTGACGGCCGAGCAGGTCCAGCGTGTCTACGGTGATATCGACGCCAAGCGCCGCGCCGCCCGCTATCTGCACGAACCGCCGTTGTGCGTCACCTCCGAGTGATGAAGACACAGGACGCCTATCGTGAAACGACCCTCGCACACGTCCTGACGGGTGCATTTGCGGATTCTGTGTGTGCCAAGGTGGGCCGCAACGCGTGCTGGCACTCATTATCGGTTGGGATGGAATGGAAAGACAAGGCAGGTTGTGCTCTATTGTTTCGGTCAGGCAGGCATGCCGGAGGCGCTAAAATGAAGCAGGATAACCGCTGCCCTCTCCCATAGCTCCCCCGCGCCAGGGGCGCAAGGGGGGTTCACCACGATAGGGGCCCCCTAGTTTTCCGCGACTTCTTCACCTACCATTTAGAATTTGTTCTTCCATGACATTTGCCATGACATTTGCGGACCCAGCTTCCGATTTGACCGGCAAGCGCGAAATGGCGACATTCTGCCCTCAATCCATTGATGAGTGCTCCATAGGGCAAAGTAAGCTCAAGGAAACCGGAAAAGGACTAGGTACATGGCCACTAGACGGTTCATATTCAGAAACGCTCCTTTCAGGTTCTTGGCCGAGCAACTCGCGCAAGACGCCGACTTTCTGCGGGACGCGCAATGCATCCTAGCGCTCGACGAAGATGCATATCTACGGCTTGCCACTCAACTGGCCAAGTCAGATTCTTTCCTGAGCCGTTCTGACTTGGCGGCTATTGCCGCCCACATGTTGGGCGAAGGTTCGGACCGGATCGCGTCGATCGTTTATCGGCTCGGCGGCATCATCCATGACGCCGACATGGATGCCATGGAGGCGGCGAATGTGCTTGGCGAGGCCATTGTAGAGAAGGCCGAGGGCCTCAAGCCACAAGACCGCCAGACGCTGGTTAATCGGATTCGCAAGTTGGTCGCGGAGCCGGTCGGCATTGCGAAACAATACAAGGCTCAGCAGTTGGTTGATGCCATCGGGGCGGAACTGGATGCCTTTCGAATCATCTGTGATATTCGGCCAATCTTTGATGAGAAACGTGAGCGAATCGACGGTGCTATCCCACTGGCAGTGCTGCGATTGGAGTACAGTAAACCAGACGGCGAAACCGACATTGTTGAACTTCGCGTCACCGAGAAACAGTTGGCAAAGCTAGGAGAGCGGATCACAGATGCTAGTCTTAAACTGAAAGTAATTAAGGATTTGCTCGCAAGACAGGATATTCCGATTCCGAGGACCAAGTCCGCGATTGCAGAGGATGATGGTGATGCCAAAGTCGACTGAAACCCGAAACAAGGCCGTACGGAATGAAATACTCTTCCGCGAACTCATCGCCGCTGCGATCAAGCAGCAAGGCTTCTCGTCGATCCTCAAGTCGCTAAACAAAGGTCATCTGCCGTCAGGCTCTATGCTTACCATTTACGACGGCGTTGCCGAGAGACAGCCCTCTGGCCTCTATGATGCCGCGATTGACACGGACGAAGGGCCTTTGGTGCTTCAGAACGCGCAAAGGACGGATCGCCAATCGGCAGATCCGCAAGTGACGCCGTCAGGCAGAAGTGCGCCTCCGGCGGTAGCCGGCTGTCTCGGCAAACTCACAGCCGATCAACTCGTGCATGATTTAGCCGAGGCCATTGACAACGCACCGTGCAGCCTTCTCTGCACAATTGAATTGACTCGGTTCGATCCCGTGCAACGCCATACGCTCCTCCCAATGCTGTGGCGGTATATCATCAATCATCGCAATAGCAATGACGTCGACCAACTCGTTGCTACCGCTGCGGCGATTCGCAAGTACGTCGCCATAATGCCGATGGACCGGATGGATGGTCTGGCGATTCTGCTAGAGCCGGGACATCGGGTGCCCATGGCAATTGATCTGGAAATTGAAGTGGCCAAGATGGTCTATCGTAACTTCGAGGTCCATCCGCCAACTCCGCCCGATCCGCACCCGGAACTAGCCGAGCGGTTGTGGGAGATGGCACAAGCATACATCAATCCTCGCGTTCTCCTGCGGGACAAGTATCCGGCGGCCACGTCGTTGGCCATCGCGGCTATCGTGGCAATGCGCAGTCCACTTGCCGAGCGGGCATGGCAGGCAGCCCATGCATGTGCCTACGGCTGGTTTGCCGAGCTTGTGGACGACGACCTTCGGGAGTTGCATGATCAATGGGCCGGAAAGAGTCCGGATGCCGCCGCTTGGCTGAACGACTTGCGGACCAGTATCGGTGTACGCGTTTGACCTGATACACGGGAGATCGTTTTGCCCAGTTATCGCGTATCCAGAGCGCCCCTTTCGCTCGACATGTTCGACGTCGTTGGAAAGGACGGCGATGAAGCTGGGTTCATCGGCCACGTGGGGCTTGCTCTTGCTGGTGACTCACAAGATGTTATCAAGACACCCGTGTTTGATATGGGGCCGCCCTTACGTGGTGCGGGTGAACCCGGTCACATCACGGCTAGCGTCGTGGGCACGATCGCTCTGATGGACGATGAGGTGCGTAAGATCCAGACATTCATCGATCGCCACACGAACGAGCATCGGGTATTCCGCCATATCGATCCGCGCCAGTTGGCCACCGCCGCGCCGACCATGTACCGCATTCATCCACACTCCGAGCCGTTCCGTGAGGATGATGGCCGTTACGCAAGAACCCGATTCAGTTGCGCCGGCTTTGTGTTTGAAGCATATAGGAAGGCGAGAATCAGATTGGTGGACTTCAGCGCCATGCCAATGGTGGATGTCGCCGTCATCAACTCAGG
>CAZASB010000219.1:0-8103 GCA_964487655.1 uncultured Planctomycetaceae bacterium | reverse complement strand
CCGGTGTCCGGATCCTGCTTGACCTTCTTGCAGACCTCGAACCCGCTTAGCTTGGGCATCATGATGTCGAGCAGAATCAAGTCGGGCTGGAACCGCGCCACTTGGTCGAGCGTTTGCTGACCGTCATGGGCAATGGCGATTTCGCAATCGACGTCAATCAAGTACGCCTCAAGCAACTCAACGTTCGGTACGTTGTCGTCGGCAATGAGAATTCGACTGTTCGACATATTGCTTCCTAGATTCAAAGGATTTTGGCCTTTAGTTCGTTGAGCAGCCGAATGCCACGGCCGATTTCTTCCTTCTGCCGAGCGGGATCTTGGGGAATTTCTCGCTCGATGGTAAGTGGACCGTCGTAACCAATTTCCTTGAGCGTGGCCAGGAAGTTTTCAAAACCCACCGCGCCCTCGCCAAGCGGCACCTCGGCGCCCCACGTTTCGCCGGGCTTGTCCGACCAGGTCGCGTCCTTGCAGTGGACGCTCCGCACGTGCTTGCCGACTTTCCGCAACGCCTCGATCGGTTCGCCACAGCCGTAAAGGATCATGTTGGCCGGATCGAAGTTCACGAACAGGTTGTCGCGCCCCACGTCGTCGAGGAACTCCAACAAGGTATCGGCCGTTTCCTGCCCGGTTTCCAGGTACAATCGCTGGCCGTTCACGCCGCAGTGATCGCAGATATCGCGAGTCACTTCGACCACGTCGGCTCGGAGCGAATCGCCCCGATCGTGGGGGACGCAACCGATGTGCAGCGCGACGGCGTCGACGTCGAGCAGTCGGGCGAAATCGGCAATCTCCTTCATCTCCTGGGTCCGTTCCGCCCGAGTTTCCGGCGGCACAAGTCCGATGGTCCGCTTGACTGTCGGAATATCGGCGTAGCTTTCGCCCTCGAACCCGCCAAACACCACGGAAATGGCAATCCCCAGCTCGTTGAGCCTTGCAAGAAACTTTTCGGCATTTTCCGAGGTGCGGGTCGACTGTGCCGGTGCATGGAGATGGACGGTTGGTACGCCCAGTTCGTGGGCGACATCAAGGTTGACGCCAAGCCCGGCGTCAATGCTGGCAAATACCCCCAGGGGCCACTTTTCCATCAGATTCTCCTTCAGGCTGTAAGGAAAGGGTTCGACAAGTCGATTGCCCCATCTTTCTACCAGAGAATCGCACTGGAGAAAAGGGGAGCGCGAAAACCGCCACGAAACGTTCCACCGTGGGTGGACTGCTGAACCCACAACTCGGTACTGGAGTGTCCACGGGGGAACAGGGTTTGATCGTAACCTCGCCAACTGCTGTCAGTGCTGGCTTCGCTTGCTTCACGGAATTCGACTCATTCAAGAGTCTTCAGCGGTGGGACGGTGCTAGCAGTTCGGCCGTACGGATCATGAATACACCCGAAGCCGGGCGATCGACCTGGATACCGGCAAGTGACTCATATCCTCCTGCGATCCCTTTAGGCGACCGGCAGATTGAAATATACCCAGTGTAGAACAATTGTCCCAATTGTTTGGGAACAGTTGGGACAACTGTTCTACATTCGGCAGGTAAGCTCGAACCTGCCGATCGTCTTACGCGTTCGGCTTGACGGCCTCGACAACAGAGTTCATCGCGAGATCCTCGATACGCAGCTTGGGCTCGACGAACCCGGCGGCTTGGAGATCCTCGGCCAGCTCGGCGAAACTGAATGTGCCGCCTGACGCGGTGTTGACCAGCATGTTGATGGCGAACAGGGCGCCTTCAACCGGTTGCACCTTATCCGGCTGCATGACAACGTCGCGGATGCCGATGCGCCCGCCGGGAACCAGGGCAGTGTAGACCTTGGCCAACAACTCGCGGTTCTGCTCGCGCGAGTTCTGGTGAACGATCGCGCTTACCCAGGCGTAGTCGGCGCCGGTCGGCAGTGGGTCGATGTAGAAGTCGCCGGCGACCAGATTCACGCGGCCGGCGAACTCACTTCCTTCCATCCGCTGGCGTGCCTGCTCGATTGCGTCCGGCAGGTCAAACAGCGTTGCTTGGGTATCGGGCACCGTGCGTAGGAAAGCCAAGGTCCACGTGCCGGAGGCCCCGCCCACGTCGAGCAGATGTGTGAATCGCGGCGGTCCCAGCCGGGCGATCAGTTCATCGGCGACCGGGCCGGAGACAGTGTGCATGGCGGCCACGAACGCGGCGCGGTCGGCTTCTGGGCCGCGGATGCTAGCCTGCCGGGATGCCGGCTCGCCCTTCTTGACAATCCACGCCAGTTGCGACCATCCCCGCAGGATGCTCATCCGATGACGGAGCATGGGCAGCGTGGACGCATCACTGTCTTCGCGTAGCCACACGGCCAGTTGCCGCGGCACGGCATAGCGGTCAACCTCCTTCACTAGCAGCCGGAGTGCCGCCAGCGCGTCGAGCAGCACAGTGGTTGCGCGAATATCGGCGTGCAGGCGGTCCGCAATCTCGCCGGCAGTCAATCGCTGGTCGTCCACGACCGACCAAAGATTCAGTTCAGCCGCGGCCCCAATGACGCACGAGGGCGTGAAGGCGGCCATCATGTCCAGAATCTGTTGTCGGTCGGGATACGAGCCGGTCATCGGGTTTCTCCAGAGGTATCTAACGCTCAAACGTCACACAAAACGACGGCCTGCTTGAGGCTTTTCAGCGCCTCGGGGCGCTTGGGAACAAACTCCTGTCCCACGTAGCCGGTGTAACCGGTTTCGACAATCGCCTGCATCAGCTCAGGGTAGTTGAGTTCCTGGGTATCGTCAATTTCGTTTCGGCCCGGGTAACCGCCGGTGTGGTAATGGCCCCAACATTCGTGATGTTTACGAATGTCGGCCAGGACGTCTTCCTTCATCATGGCAGCG
The DNA here is from genome assembly GCA_964487655.1 of uncultured Planctomycetaceae bacterium. Lineage (GTDB taxonomy): Bacteria > Planctomycetota > Planctomycetia > Pirellulales > Thermoguttaceae > PWXP01. The sequence goes on along the minus strand of CAZASB010000219.1, from coordinate 5,270 downwards.
TGATAGATGTCGTACAGAACCTTTACGCGAGGCGAGCCAACCTTCTCGACCAGCTTGACACACCATTCGGTCGTGTCGGCCATGTAGTCGGCGTGGTTGATCGAGTTGAGAAACTCCATGCAGATGGTGACTTTCTTCTCCTCGGCGTACAGGGCAATGCTCTTCAGGGCGGTTACGCAATTGGCCAGGCCAACCTCGTCGTCCATGCCTTCACGATTGCCGGAGAAGCAGATGACGTTGGGGAAGCCAGCGGCGGCCGTCTCGTCGATGCTCTGGCGAATCTTCTCAAGGCATTCCCGGTGGTTCTCAACCCTGTTGAGTCCCTTGGTAATGCCGTGACTCGGGGTCATGGCGCAGATGAGACCGTGTTCCTTCAGCGTAGGCCACTGATCGGGCGAGGTAAGTTCGATGGACTTCAAGCCAAGCTTCGCACAGGCGGCCGCGAAATCGTCGAGGTTCATGTTCTCGCGTTTTAGGTAACCATTGTAGCACCAGAGGCACACCGACTGCTTGATACGGCCCTTCAAGTCGTCTGCATGAGCATAGACGTCGCGTGACAGAGGCCACCGGCTGCCGACTACCAGCGAGCCGCCCAAGGCACCCAACGCAGTACGGCGGGAAACTCCAGCGGAGACCGATCCCGTGCGACGGTCGGTGAAAATTGACTTCATGGATGAACTCTCCTGGTTGGTGCGAACCTGTGCCAGCTCCATACAACGGATCGGCCGGCGAAAAACAAACTCTGCCAGGGCAGACGCCCAATTCGCGCGAATGCCCCAACGTGAGGAGCGCTTCGGGAACTCCCAGTCCCTATAATGCCTCTGTTCCCGGAGAATGTCAAGCAACGCAAATCGAGCGTCCGGGGCTCGATTTGTGTAACTCATCCTAACGCGTGCGCATCCAAACGGGTACATCTGCAAGCCGCTCTGAAGAACGCATGTCGCTTGCGGTAAGGAATAATTGCCCACTTACACGGAAAAGGTATTTTCATGAAGGTACTTGCTCAATATGGCTATTCTCCCGCAGTCTTGGTCGGTATCGCGATCCTCATGGTCGTCGCGTTGGGGTGCAGTGTCGAATCGCCCGCGAAGCTGCCCGAAGCGAAGCCGGTGGCCGCCTTGCCTGCCCAGGCCCAGTACGGCGTTGTACAGCATGTGGACGAGTCGAACTTCGAGCAGTTGGTAATGCAGGCGAAGGAGCCCGTCTTGGTTGATTTCTATGCCGATTGGTGTCCTCCGTGCAAAGCCCTTGCCCCAACGCTGGAGGAACTCGCCAGGGACGTTCCCCACGTGCTGATTGTCAAGGTGGACGTCGACCGGAATCCAAACCTCGCCGAAAAGTATGGAATTTCGTCGATCCCCAGCTTGCGAGTGTTTCGTGATGGGCAGGTCGATCGCAAGTTGGAGGGTAATGCCAGCAAGAAAGCCTTAAAGTCACTCCTGGGGCTCGATGCCGAAACTTCCCTGTAAACTATCTTGTCATTGTCGCGCAGTAGTCATCAGTCATTGCGAAACGTGCGTCGCCGGATACCCATCGGCCGGGTACCAACCCAAGGTTGACGATTGTGATGCAGGTTTGCCTGGCCATACGTTGTCCACCGACGGCAATCGCACCACTTGGTCTGCCGAGGCGGGTGGGATGGCGTCCTGATCCCGTTCAATAGTCACCAGGCCGCGTCCCTCCGTTGCGTTGGGCAGTGACTCGTCGGCATACGCCGGATTGGGGAAGGCCACCGATGGCGCAACCAGATCGAGCGATGCTACCGAACTGGGTTGTGTCAAAACCGGCGGACAACCAGGTCCGGACTCGCCCCAAGGTTCCAGCGGATTGTAAACGCCACCGTATCCGGGACCGAACTCGAGGCCTGGCCCCAACGCGCGATCGCTGGGACCCGAGGAAGCCTCCTGTGTGGCCTCCGCAGGTGATTCCGCTTGCGGCTGTGAGGAAGATTCCTGCCCCTTGTCGGCGACTTCGAATTGCCGATTGCAAACCGGAACGGCTTCCGACATTTTACTCGCGCCGGGGATGGAACGGCCGAACTGCTCCGTTGCCCCTTCCGACTCCGTAGCCTCCTCCGCTCGCTCTGACTCCTGTTCCTTGATCTGTTCGCGCATCGTCGTCTGTTCGTCAATCTTTACCTGTTCGCGCATCTTCGTCTGCTCGCGCACTTTTACCTGTTTATCGTTCTTTACCAGTTCATCAACCTGCTCTTGCAGGTGAGGCTGCACTTCCTGATCGGGGGGGCGTAGCGATGCAACTGGCACGCAGGCCTGATCGGTCGTTGCGACTTCAGACTTCGTATCAGGCGAGTTGGCCATCGGCGCCGCGCCACGGTACTCGATGGGAAACTGCGCCATATTCAATCCGAGCGCCAACACAACCAATCCAAAGACGCCTAATGTTGCCGCGATCCTTGGCATAGTCCGTTCCTCCTTTTGCGCCAAGCATACACTGCGGCAAAGGATGGGCAAGCAACAAAAGCCCTTTCGGAGGAGCGATTGGGGCAAAAGGCGAACACCCAGATGGCTCAGGTAAAGATTGCGGGCAAGGCAAATCGCTATGCGCTCGGCCGGGGGCAGCAGTCGGAACTGCAAAGATCAGCCGGCGTCTCGTGATCGCCCAGCGCCAGTCGTGGAGCCGAGGGGTCCATCCGTTCGACGACCAACTCGCGGATCATCTGAACGAATCGCGGGTGGCAGCCCACCGTTCCTGCCCGAACCATGTCCAGGCCAAGATCCTTGCATAAGCCAGCGGCCTCAATGTCCAAATCGTATACAACTTCCATGTGCTCGCTGACAAAACCGATCGGAACGAGAACCACGCCATCGACCCCGCATGTTGCCTCCAGAGTCTGGAGAGTTTGGCTAAGTTCAGGTTCCAGCCAAGGTTGGCTTGGTGGGCCGCTCCGACTTTGAAAAGCCAGTTGCCACTGCGTTACTCCCGCTCGTTCGGAGACCAGCCGACACGCCTCCCGAAGCTGGCCTTCGTAGGGGCTCGACCTAGCCATGGACACCGGCAGGCTATGGGCGGTGAACACTACGGCCACGGCATCGCGACGGTCTTCAGGCGTGATGGCAAGCGCCTCACGCAATCGCTCGGCCATGACCTCGATGAAACCCGGGTGATTGTAGAAGAGCCGCAGCTTATCGATTTTTGGCGCGCTTTCGCCGGCGGCGGCACGGGCGCGGTCAAGGTCCTCACGGTACTGCCGACAACCGGGGTAGGAGCCGAACGCCGAGGTGCAAAACGCCAATGCATGGCGTACTCCATCCTCGGCCATTTGCCGAACCGTGTTCTCCAGCATGGGATGCCAGTTCCGGTTGCCCCAATAAACGGCCAAAGGCGGTCCGTTGGCGTTCAACTCGGCGATTAAGGCCGTCAGCAGGGCCCGATTCTCGGCATTGATGGGGCTCACTCCGCCAAAAGCGACGTAGTGCTCAGCGACCTCTTCGAGTCGCTCGCGAGGGACGGGTCGATTAAAAACGACGTTTTCCAGGAACGGCAGAACATCACGGGGACCATCAGGGCCCCCGAAAGAGGCTAGTAGAAACGCGTCGAATACAGCCACGTTGTTCCCTGAATAGCACAGAAGCCTCGGCAGCGAAAAAAATGACCCCGACGGGATTTGAACCCGTGCTGCAGGCGTGAAAGGCCTGTGTCCTAAACCTGGCTAGACGACGGGGCCGTATTCGGAGGGCTGATGTGCGAACCGTCTTGTATACTGCATGGGATGCCGGCAGTCAATGGGCTGAGGGGAAAAAGGCCGAAGGAGAAAAAGATCGATCGTCAAGAGCGTTTACCCAAACGGCAACCCACCCCAAAGGGGGATAAGATAGTGGCGTAATAGCGCCATCGGGCCGCGCGAAAAAACTGGCGTGGCCACCAGAATTCAGGACTCGCTCGCCCCGGCGTCGGCCTTGCTCACGGTCTTATCCCCAACGAGGTCGTCGTTGCGGTGAATCGCATCGAAAACCTCACGGCGATGCACGGGTACTTCCTTTGGGGCCTCAACCCCAAGGCGGACCTTGTCTCCTCGGATCTCCACAACAACGATCGTGATGTCATCGTTGATGACAATACTCTCGTTCTTTTTACGGGATAACACAAGCATTATTCGCTCCTTCGCTCTTCCACCAGAATCTCCTATTTTGACTGCCCTGTCAAGAGCATCCTTCGGGAGCTGGCGGGGTCACACTGTTCATTGTACGATACGCCACATGTTCATGAAGTCAAGCGATCAATTCCCTGGAATGCCTGTTTTTCCCAAAAAGATTGCAGACAGCGACTAACGCATCCGCTACTGTTGTTACGAACGGACTCGGTTGAGGGGTCGGTCCTATTGGAGTTGATCTTGCATAATTTAGCCTAAAGCCATACAAATCAACACCTTATCGCCTCTCAATCCTTGCCTGAAAACCATGATCGACACCCACGCTCACCTTGATCAGCCGGAATTTCATGCTGACCTAAAAGAGGTGATCGATAATGCACTAAAAGATGGGGTTGTGGCAATTCTTTGCGTTGGCACCACGGCAGCGTCGAGTGCCGCCGTCCTTCAAATGGCTGCACAAAACGATCTGATTCGGGGTGCGGTTGGCGTCCAGCCGAACTATGTCGCCGAGGCCGCGCCGGGCGATTGGAGTCGAATCGTCGAGATGGTAAGCAATCCGTACGTGGCGGCCGTGGGCGAGACGGGCCTCGACCGCTATTGGGATTTCGCCCCGTTCGATATCCAGCAGGACTACTTCGATCGGCACCTCCGACTTGCGCAGCAGCGCAGTCTACCGGTGGTGATCCACTGTCGCGAGGCGGAGGCCGATCTGGTGCCCATGCTGCGCGAGGCGATCGAACGTGGACCACTTCGGGGCGTGCTGCATTCGTTTAGCGGAAACGCTGAGTTTGCCGCAGAATGCCTGGAACTCGGTTTGTATGTGAGTTTTTCCGGAATGGTTACCTACCGAAACAAGAAGTTCCGCCCCTTGCGTGAGGTGGCCGCGATGATCCCCGAGAATCGATTGCTCATCGAGACCGATAGCCCCTACTTGGTCCCCCATCCGCTTAGGGGGAAGCAGGATCGAAACGAGCCTGCAAACCTACGACTCATTGCCCAGTCGCTGGCCGAGATACGCAATGTCAGCACGGAGAACCTGATTGCCGCCACGAGTGCCAACGCACGCCGGCTGTTCGGTTTTCCCGATTTTGGGGAGCGGCGCGGGTAACCGTTCACAGGGGGACTGTCCCAATTTTCGCGGCACAAAGGGCGTTCTTTC
>CAZASB010000218.1:0-8138 GCA_964487655.1 uncultured Planctomycetaceae bacterium | reverse complement strand
GGGCCGTTGACATCGCGGGTTGTCCGGGGGAAAGTAGAGGGTGGGTTGGCAGTCGCCGGAGCCTTCTCCGCGACATGTCCGTACCTCTGCACAAGGTATTCGGGACTGCGTTCATCACGCACTCTCGCCAAGAACCCACCTGGAGCCCGACCACCATGAAGCCCCACCCCGCAGTGCTTGCCTTCCTGCTTCTGATTGCACTCGTGCCCGCCTTCGCTGATCCCATCGAACTGGTGCGCGACGGGCGCAGCCCGTTTGTCATCTATCATGACGCGAAGGCGCCGCCGTCGGTGGCCATGGCGGCGGCCGAATTACAGCATTACGTACATCAGGCCGGCGGCGTCAGGCTGCCCATCGTTCACCAGCCGGCGACGCCGATGATTTGCCTTGGCGAGAACGTGGCATCACAAGCGGCGGGGTTCTCCGCGGCCGAGTTGCCCTGGGAAGGATTTCGGATGGTTGCCAAGGCCGGAAACGTGTTCATCCTCGGACGCGACACGGCCGATGGCCAGCGCACGTCCGACGGCGGCGCGTCGGCCGGCACCTGCAATGGCGCGTACGCTTTTCTTGAAGAGTTCCTGGGCGTCCGCTGGCTCATGCCGGGCGAGCATGGCGACTATGTGCCGCGGGCAAACTGCATCACCATTCCCGCAACCGACCGGACCGACGCGCCGTTCTTCCTCAACCGTCGCGTGCCGTACACGCAGGAACGGAGAGCCGAAGTCCAACGATGGTGGGCCCGGCAGCGGCTGGGCTGGAGCCTGCGGCTGACACATGGACACAACTGGGAAGCAAGCATCCCAACATCGCATTTCGATGCGCACCCCGACTGGTTTCCGGAGCACGGCGGCGTGCGCGTGCCGCCGACCGGACGCTACAAGCTATGCACCACCAACTCGGAGATGATCCGGGCCTACGCGGACGCGGCAATCGCCTACTTCGATCGGAATCCGGACGCCACGTGCTACTCGCTGTCGCCTTCCGACTCGGCCGGTTACTGCGAGTGCAAGGAATGCTCCGCCCAGTACGAGATCGACCCCAACGGCCAGCGTTCGGTAACTCCGGCCATCCTCACGTTCTACAACGCGGTGGCGAAGCTGGTGGCTCGGAAGTATCCCAAAAAGCTGCTGGCCGGCTATGTCTACGCCGCCTATGTCTTCCCGCCGAAGGAACCGATTGCCTTGGAGCCGAACGTGTTCCTGGTATGGGCGCCGAGTTTCGACTACGGGTTCACGCTCTTCCGGTCCGAACTGCAAAAGCAGTGGGAAGATCTTCTCGCCCAATGGACCCAGGTCACCCGGAACCTGTCGTACTACGACCTGCCGGTCAATATATCGACCGAGGCGGGCGCCTTGAACCCGCCGGGCTTGAAGATTCTGAAGTTCATCTATCCTCGCCTGAAGGCCGCCGGCGCGAAAGGCGTCTATGTGTATGGCATCGAGGCGTGGGGCCGCGGCGCGCCGCTGAACTACCTGCTCGCCCGACTCGCTTGGGATCCGGAAGCGGACGTCGAGGCCCTGTTCGACGAGTATTGCGCCAAGGCGTACGGCAAGGGAGGCGATGAGGTCAACCGCATGTACCGACTGCTGGACGCCGAGATGGAGCGGCACTTCATGGAGTATTCCAACGCCCGATATCATCTCACACCCGACATGATGCGCGACGTGTATGCGAAAAACTTTGCCGAGGTCGAGCGGCTATACCGCGCGGCCGAGGCGAAGGCCGACGATCCGGACGCGGTGGCTCGGCTCGCGATGATCGGCGACAATCTGACCGTGCTGCACTGGAACTTGCGGCAGTTCAAGATGTTCAAGAATCCCAACCGATCGAGCTTCTACTTGGCTGATGTTGACTTCTTCGCTTTCCTGAGCGAGCATCGCGGCTCCTTGGCCCTACATCCCACGGAGAAGGCCAGGCGCCCACTCTCGGCAAAGCAGAAGCTGACTGTTACGCCCGCCGCCCACATACCCGGCGCCGAGCCGATGAAGCCCTTCCGGCTGCGCGGCGATCAGCATCTTGTGTTGCAGCCCGCGGGTAATGGGCCGGTTGAAGTGAAGTTTGAGCAAGTTACGGCTCGGGGCAAGCTGATAACGTACCGCGTGTACGACGACCACGGCAAGGAAGTGGCGAGTGGACTGGTGAGCGCCGAGGCGCCAGTCAAGCTGGAGGCAATCGATCGTCCTTACTATCACTTCGTCATCTCGGCCGGGTCCGCTTCGTTCATGCTCAAGGTCGGTGGCGCCGTATGGGCCGTTAATGCACGATTGAGCAACCAGGGGCTGCACCTGCTGGGCAAGGTTACGCCGCTGTACTTTCACGTGCCGGAAGGCGAGGGGAGCTTCCATGTATCGCTGGAAGCCTCGCCGCCGGGCGAGACCGCCCAGGCAACGCTTTACGCGCCCGACGGCCGGCCTGTCGTTGAGTTTGACTGCACGCGGATGTCGATTGATCGCAAGAGGATTCCCGTCACTGCAAGCGGCAACAAGTCGGCCGACGCCGGCTGGTGGAAGCTCGACATTCGCCGGGCTCCAACCGGGGCGATCGATGACGTATGGGTCAGGCTTGGCGAAGAGTTGCCCGGCTACTTTTCGCTCGATCCCGAGCAGGCTCTCGACGTGGCAAGCGACAAGTAGCACGTATCCTTGCCACCGGCAATGGTTGAGACGGTTCGCGAGAAGACAAATGGAGCGATCATGAAATACATCGCCGTCGTTGCGTTGATTCTGCCGTGTATGGCCCCCGTGTATGCCGAGCAGCCGTTACAGCAGGTGCTGTTCGACTTCGAGGACGGAATCGGCGGATGGACGACTAACGTGTGGGGCGGGGGCGGCACCGTGACGCTCAGTGCCTCCGAGGAACCGAAGTTCGGTTCGGTGGCGTTGCACTCTGACATTGCAGGCGTGGAGAAGGGCGGCAATACCATCTCCCCGTGGCTGCCGGCGGACGCCGACTGGCGAACGCATGACTGGGGCGTCGTCAGTCTGTGGTTCAAAGGCGACGGCTCGCCCGCCAGGGCCTCGCTAAGAGTGCATACCGGCGAGGGCGAGAAGATCACCGAGAGCTACTCGTTCAGCCTGCCGATGAACAGCGCTGACTGGCGGCGGATCAGCGCGCCGGTTGCCTCGTTCTGGAACCGCGAGGGCGTTCCGATGGATGCGAGGAAGATCGTTCGCATGTATATCGGACACGCCGGCAACCACCAGTTCCAGGTCGACCAAATCGCGCTGGAGGCCCCGCAACGACCGGTGCCGCTGACGAAGACCGGCGGTGACGATCTCGGCCTTGCCGCCGAACTGTTGCAGTTCAGCGACGGCCGTTACGGCGTGCGTTTCGACCCCTCACCCTTGCTGTCCGGACCGACCGGCGTAGCAGCCGAGTACGCGCTGCTCGGCTTCCAGCACGGCACGAGCGTACAGTTTCAGAGCGAGACCGCCGCCGGCGAGGCAATACTGGCGGCCCCTGCCGCCCGGGAAAGCGGCGAGGCGAAACTGACGTTGAACGTCATACGCGGACAGAAGGTCGCGTCGGCCACGTGGCGCTTCGACGTGGTCGCCAGCCGCCCGTTGCCCGATCCAACCCGCCTGTCACTGCTGCCCGCGCCGAAAGAGTGCTCGCTGGGCGACAAGCTGCTTCCGCTGACCGAGAAACTCGATATCGTGGGTGTTGGCGACGTCTCTCGGATAGCCGTCGGGCTGCTTTCGAAAAGCATGGCGACCGTCGTGCCGGAGTTGGCCGTTCGCGACGTGGCGCTGCCCGAGGGCCAACCGCCGTCGGTGCGGCTTGACGCCGGCTGCAACGCTTCAGACGATGCCCTCGCGCGCCTCGCCGGCCTGCCTGCGGGTGGCTACCTGCTGGACGTTGACGACCGGGGCGCAACCGTGCGCGCCAACGATGTCGAGGGGCTCCGCAACGGCATCCTCACGCTTTTGCAGGCGTGGGAGAGCCACTTCGCCCTGACGGGCGAGCAGGCGGTTCCCGAAATACACGTGGTGGACTGGCCAAATATGCCGATTCGCGCAGTTTCCTTGCCGCTGCCCAACGGCCGCTGGGGACATCCGAACGATCCGCCCGCCGACCCGGACATGTTCCTCGACTTCCTACACAAAACGATGGTGCGTACAAAGATGAACATGGCGGTGCTCATCATTCACCAGGCGATGCGGTACGAGACGCATCCAGCCGTCGCCGGGCCCGCGGCTTGGTCGCGCGCGGACGTGAAACGCGTATTCGATACGCTTCGCCGCTGGGGCGTGGAGCCGGTTCCGCACATGAACTCGCTGGGCCACATGAACTGGCTGTGCATTCCTTACCGCAAGCTTGGGCTGGCCGAGGACGGCGACGTGCATCAGATTTGCACCTCGCACCCGGATGCCAAACGCATCGTGCAGGAGATCTACGGAGAGATTATCGACCTGGTCGAGCCGAAGTATTTTCACGTAGGACTCGACGAGATTCGTTGGAAGACCGACATGCTGCCCGAATCCGAGCGGTGTCGGCTCTGCGCCGGAAAGAGCAAGCAGGACATCTTCGTCGATTGGGTGACCATGCTGCACAAGTTTCTGGCCGAGCGCGACATTCGAATGATCATGTGGGGCGACATGATCCTACCGGGACACAACGGCGGCCCGCCCTACGATCTTGCCGGGACCGTGGACCGCCTGCCGAAGGACGTGCTGATTGCAAACTGGTCCACGCGCATGATGCCCGAATCGCACGCGTGGCTGCTCGACCGTGGCTTTTCAGGCGTCATGAAGTCCAACTCGCGTGGGGCAACGCTTGCCGAGCAGCGACTTCTTCAAGGCAACATGTTCGGCTGTTGGTACAAGGTTCCATGGCTGGTCGAGGGCACGTCGGAAAAACTCGAACTCAACGCTTACAGTTCATTCCTCGCGGCGGCTGAGTACTCATGGAACCACTGGCCTGACATGTTCGACCCAATGCCTCCGCTCGCCCCCGAGTTTTTTGCCAAGCGGCCGCTTGTGCAGTGGCGTGTCGGCGCGGAACCGGTTCTCGGCGGTCCGCCCGCTCAGATTCCGTTGCCTAAGCTGGCCGCAATCGACGGCTTTGGCAGCGGTCCGGTGAGCTTCGGCCACTTGCGTTTCGAGGTCACCGGCGGCCTCATGCCCGAGCCGGGCACGGAAGTTTCCGTACCGGTTGGGCGGCAGGCGGGGGCAGTCTACCTGTTGCACGGCGCGCGTTTGCTCAACCGCGAGGGAATGATTGTCGCGCTCAAAGACAAGCAGCACTGGGCCGGTGTGCCAGTTGCCGAGTACGTGGTACATTATGCATCGGGTGTAACCGGAACGATCCCGGTGCGTTACTCCATGGAGCTACGCGACCCGGAAGACGGCTGGTGCCAGGCGCCAATCGTATACAACTCGCTGGGCGTGACGCCCATGACTTGCGAGACGGATGGCCTGCGCCTCTACGCAATGCAGTGGCGCAATCCGCGCCCGGACGATCCGATCGTTTCCATCACATTGCGACAGACTGGCCGGGAAGCCCAGGTAGTGCTCGCGGGAATGGCTGTTCAACAGGAAAATTGACCTCACTCTCACGTATTCATCAAGGAACGCGCAGCCTACAAGAACGGAGAAGCGCTAATGACGGAAGAGATCATCCAGCAGAAGAGGCTCGTTTCGCTCGATGCGCTGCGTGGATTCGTCATGTTCCTGCTGTTGGCCGACGGAGAGATCGGCCACGCGGGAGTGCTCAGCTCGCTGTTTGCCGCGATCGATCAGCCTTGGGCTCAGATGCTCCATGATCAGTTACAGTACTCCCGCTGGGGTGACGCGATTCATGCGAAGGACTTGATCCGGCCGTTGTTCATCTTCGTCGTGGGCGTGGCCATGCCCTATTCGTTCGGCAAACGGCTTAGCCTGGGAGACGGCAAGACGCGATTGTATTTACATATTCTCCAGCGAACGGCGATTCTGTTCTTCCTGGGGACGATCGCCGGCGGGCATCTGCTCCGCTTGGACCTGTCGAAATTCTATATCCTCAACAACGTCCTGGAAGAGATCGCGATTGGTTACCTGGTCGCCTCGCTAATCCTCTTGAACTTTGGCGTCCGGGGACAGTTGCTGACGCTGGCTACCCTCTTGCTGGGCTACTGGGCGCTGATTGTTTGGGTGCCGATTCCCGGTCACGGCGCCGGCATGGTGACGCCCGAGGTGAATCTGCCCCGATACGTCGATGACCTGGTCGTCGGCCGATTCCGTCCGGTGAAGTGGAATTTCACGTGGGTTCTTAGCTTGCCCCTTGCCTCCAGTTGCATCGTGCTGCTCGGCGCGATGGCCGGACAACTGCTGAGGTCCGCGAGAAGCTCTCCGGTGAAGCTCGGAGGGCTCGTCGGCGCGGCTCTGGGATGCCTGGCCGCGAGTCTCGTTTGGAGCCAGTGGTATCCCATGATCGTCAGCATCACGACGGGTTCGTGGGTGCTGTTCGTTGGGGCGGTCGGCTTCGGGCTGATGGCGCTGTTCTATCTTGTCGTCGATATTGCGGGCTATCGAAAGTGGACCTTCTTCTTCGTGGTGATTGGAGCCAATTCGATTGCCGTGTATATGGCTGCGCACCTGTTTGATTTCCGCAATATCGGGAATATCTTCGTCAAGGGCTGGACCACCAATCAGAATGTCGGCGTGGTCGGTGGCCTGACCGCGTGGATCGGGCCGGGTCCGTGGAGCAACTTCGCCGAAGCGCTGGCGGCCTTTACCGTGATCTGGCTGATCCTGCTCTGGATGTACCGCACCAAGACATTCATCAAGGTGTAGTGGGAGAGTGATGTCCATACAACAACACGGCAATGCGGCGCCTAGTCCGCGAGGTACGAATCCATGAAACAGAACGAAATAACTTTCCAGGATGTGAAGGACTTTTACCGCATCACTCCCTTGCACGTCCTCTGTCGGACGCCTGGGGTTACCTTCGATCTGGTGTCAACCGAGGCATTTCGCCCGCCCTACGCGGCGGCCAAGCCATCATCCCTTTCGTGGCACATCCCAAGCGCCGGGCGTTACCTTTTCGATATTCGGCGTCACGTCGGCATCGACGTTGCGGAGCGTCCAGGCGATGCCGCCCAGCACCAATCGCTCGAAGAATGGATCGGTCCATATTTCATGCACGTGGCCGAAGGACGTGTAGAAGACGCGGCCTTTTCCTTCCATGCGCACCCACGATTGCGGAAATGACGGCCGGCCGTGGAGGAACTTGTCTCGCTCGTGTTCCTTGCGCAGCATCTCGGTATCCTGCACGAGAATGACGTGCAAGTCACGGCCGAAGTTGCGGAATGTATACCATTCCTCGCGCTCGATCGTCACGGCATTCTGGTCGCGGTAGTTCTCCAGGCCGGGGAACTTGGGCGAGGTGATTTGCAGCCGGCCGGGCTGTTGGGTACCGTGGCCCATGAACTCGCCGCCGACCATGGCCACATAAGGGTCGTTGCCACCATGGAATGTATCGGCGCCGCTGTGAAAGCCGATGAATCCTTTCCCGGCGGCCACGGCATCAAGCAGTCGTTGCTTTCCCTCCGGCGTCATCGCCGGATCGTCAGTCCCCGAATTGGCCGCGCACTGATTGCCACAAGAGTAGAACGCAAACGCGTCGTACTGGTCCAGGTCGCCGTCGAACACGCGGCCGTCCTTCGAGCAGGTAACGTCAAGGCCGATTCGCTTGCCCAATGCAGTCAATGCTTTGTCCGAAACGCTGAGTCCGTCGGCTTCACGCTTCACGGCCGAATGCTCGTAACCGGCGCTGCGAGTGTAGTAAAGTATCCGTCGCGGCTTCTTGTCGGCCGCCGAGACCCAACCTTGGGGAAACAGGGAAACGCCTACCGTGGCAAGACCGCTCAATCGCAGGAAGTCGCGACGTTTCATGATGATGGCTCCTTGAATGGACTGGAGGTGGGACGGAGCAGCGGAAATCCGCAGCTCATGTTCATCGTGGACAATCAGTATAGCATCCCCTCGGGAAGTGGTCTACGCGGCGAGGGTGACGAGGTGTGGAGAACTGCAAAGTCAGCCAAGTATCTGGAAGCCGATGGTCTATACAAGCACGGGGCATGGAAACAGTCACCTCCGGGCTTGTCCCGGAGGCTCTGTGAATGGTCAGCTACAACCGGGCCCATTTCCACCAATTGC
>CAZASB010000217.1:6411-8139 GCA_964487655.1 uncultured Planctomycetaceae bacterium | reverse complement strand
CCGTCAAGCCCCGAGTTCGCCCTAGAAAACGTACCGGACACCTTTAATTCCCCCGCTCCATGGTCAGGCACGTTTGAGGGGATCGTGGGGCGCGGGGGCAGAACAGGGCAGCGGGTGAACAACATGTACATGGAAATACCGACTGATTTCGCTCCTTTCGTGCAAAGAATGGTCGCCGAACGGCGGTTCCTGACGGAGAGCGACGTACTTGCGGCGGGACTTCGTCTGTTGCAGGCCGCCGAGACCTTGAGGGAAGAGGTTCGTCTGGGCTTTTGGCAACTGGATGACGGCAAGGGTGTCGATTCCGCCGAGGTCTATCGTCGCGCGGAGCAGGTAATCCAAGATGTCCAGAGCAAGAAAAGCGTGGCAGGCTAATGGGGAAGGCAATCTACGCTCCTGTTGCCAACGATGACCTCTTCAATCTTGTTCGACACGAAACATCCCCTCACCGATTGAACAATACGTCCAGGAAGGTTGTCATCTTCACGATGATCTCCAAAGCATTATCCTTCCGCTTGCTCCGCGCTATGGTTCCATTGCCGCCTCGACGGCCATGATCTGCTCGGCCACCAGCCAGCGGTAGGCGTCGAAATCGCCGGCCGGCCATGGGACGTCGTACTGGTAGCGGGGCAGCACGTGAATGCCGTCCCAGACTGACCGGAGCTGTCGCTCGGCTTCCTCGGCCGCCGCAACGGCCTTCGCGCCGCCCGACTTGCGAGCCTCGGCGATGAGTTGCTCGAGCGTATGGACGTAGCGGTAGTCGTCGTGCCCCTCGCGATACGATTCCCAAATGGCAACCGGCATTGGGGTTCCGTCCGGCTCGTGGCGAACCAGGAAGTCCATCGCCGCGCCGGTCAGGTAGTTCATCGGATCGCCGGTGTCAGACGAGTAGATCCAGGGGATCAATGCCACGAAGCCCGACCGCCAGAAGCCGAACCCGTAGGTCATTCGGCCACCGCCGACCGTCGTGTGGTCGTTCTCGCCGCACGACTTGTTCGGATAGCACCAATAGCGCACGTCGCGCGCGGCCATGTCGGCCAACACGGTCTCCCGGTCGGGCAGGAAGGGTTGCGTACACCAAACGCTCACAAACGGCCGCAGCGGCTCGAACGCCTCCTGCTCCGGCGCGGCGGTGACGTACGTTGGCGCCCCGGCTGCGCGAATCGCTTCGAGCGTAATCCGCGTCAACTCGACCGATTTGGCATCGCGACCTGGCTCGTCAATCGGGTAGTACAGCAACTCGGGCCAGCCGTGCTTCTTGCGTTCGCCTTCGAGGAACCGGGCCATGACCGTCAGGTCGCGGGCATACTCCGGCGGCGGGATTTCCGCGTCCTCGCAGTGCGAGCCCCACGACCGGCCAACGTACTTACGGTAGATACCGCTGGCGTTGATGTGCGCGGCGTAGGGGCCCGTGAACCCATGCTTCCGGCACAGTTCGAGCGTCTTCTCCAGAAGCGTCCAATCGGCCTCGATCGCGCCGTCCGCCTTGGGCTCGGGACACCCCGCGCTAATGACGATGTTCTTCATGCCATGCTCCGCCATGTCCGCGTGTTCCAACTCGGCCCGCCGCAGCCAGTGCTCCTTCGACGCCTCGTCGGAAGCCCGCTGCCACTTCACGAGCGGATGATGATAGTACATGCCGAAAATCTTCGCGGGATCGCTCTTTAGTTCAATCGGCAGCACCCGCAGGCATACAGGCACGGAAGCCTTGTTCCCCCGCTCGTCGGT
>CAZASB010000217.1:0-6311 GCA_964487655.1 uncultured Planctomycetaceae bacterium | reverse complement strand
AATGGGCCCGAGATCGCCGCACGTCACTTCGATTCGCTCGACCGGGCGCAGCAGGTGTACGCACAGCGTCAGCGGCTCGTACTCGCCCGGCGTGGCGAAAATGCGAAGCGGTCGGCCGATCTCCTCCGCGCGCGGCCGGGTATTGGGCCAAACCACTTCCGACCACGGCCGGTTGAACAGAACCCAACCCCGCTCGCGATCCTTGGCCGCAAGCTCCGGCATCGGCTCGGGCTCGGGCGGCGGGTCGAGCTTCCATTTCTCCTGCCGCTCGGGCGGCAGGAAGAACGTCCATTCTTCGAGCGGGTCGATCACCTCCCGCTCAACGCACGACCACTGGGCCTCCGGGCTCACCAGGATGCAGTTGACCACCCACTTGCCGCGTGGCGCAAAATCGATCGCAAGCTGCCCGCCACGAACCTCAACCGCCAGCCGCGCCGGGCGGTACGATTGGCCTTCTTCAATCCGCACCCGGGCCGTCGATGGTTCCAGTACATCGGCCGCGCCGCGGGCGGTAACGGTGAAGTCCCAAAACTGGTAGCGACTCGGCTCACTCGTTCCACAAAGCAGGTACACGCGGTACTTCCCGTCGGGCAGGTCCACGAGGAAACCGTTCTCGCTCGCCCCGCTGATGGAGTCTTCCGTAATCGCGTTGGTCCATAGCACAGGCGGCGCCGGGTTGCCTCGCCGGTCGCCCATTTCGTCGTACACCTGGACCTGTTCCGCAAGGTCCGTTGCATGACGCCAGCCGAACCCGGCCTCGGCTGAATAGACCGACTTGGCCGTGGCTTGCGTGGCGCCCTCATGTACGTTGGACTTGGCCGTGCCAAGGTCGAACAGGCGCGCGGCGTCTTCGCCCATGCCGGGCGCGGCCACGCAGAGCATCGTCAGTACAACCGTCGATACGACCAGCAATTCATATCGTTTCTTCATGGCTTGACTTCCCAAGGTGAGGTGATGACGCGAACGGGCGCGGCAATGGCCCGCTTGGAACCGACAACGGTTGCCTCGACTTCGTACGAACCCGGTTCGGATTCCTTCAATGGCAGCACCACGCCGGTAACGCCAGCCGGCAAACGGGCGGTCGTGGTCGCAACGGCCTGGCCGTCGCGCCGCAACGCCAGGGCGACCTCGGCCGTTTCGCCGCTATCCAAACCGGACAATTCAATCTCAACCCGCAGTGTCGCGGCGTCCGCGTAGAACACCTGTCGTTGCGGCCGGACGGCGAGCAGGGTCGGCTCCGCGTACCTTAGCAGCGCCAAGTCGTCGATCCAGAAGTCGAGTACGTCGCCGTGCGCGTAGTCGGCTTCGGCAATGAAGAACTGCACCGCGGTGCATTCGGACGGAACGGGCATCTTCGCGACCGGAAAGCGGAAGTGGGTCCACTCGCCCTTCTTCAATTCCGGCAAGGATGAGTTGAAGCTCTTCTGGCGGTCGGGCGAGCGAACGATCAGCCCCAGCGGCGTCTTCGGCAGTTCGTCCCGCGAAGAGTCGCTGTAGACCCAGAAGTCCAGGAAGTCCCACTTCGACCAATCCTGCTTGTCGGCCGGCACGGACGAATAGGTCCGCGGCCAGCCGATCGGATGCGCGGCCTCGCCGGTCAGATGATTGACGTCCACGTGGAATCGCATCGCGCGGCCCGACCTTGCATGCGTCGCGTCCGGCGCCATGGTCGCCTCGGCCGGAGCCCACTTCGACCCGCTATCGCCATCGGCCAGAACGAGTCTTTCCATTGGTGACTCCGGCGTCTCGGCCCTTGCCCGCCCCGCAACGGCCAGGAGTATGCCGGTCGCAAGCGCGCAAATCGCCGCTCCCGTCGAAATCGGTCGCCACCGCCTCGTGGGATTCCAGTTCATGTCTTTCCCTCATTATTCTTGCGTATGGGCCAGAAGATGGTTCGCAATGCCGGTCGGCAATGCTACAAGCTTGTCCGACGCCATGGACCTTAATCTCCGTTCTCGATTGCCGGGCACACCCTATTCGATCGAGCTGGCCGGTAGTAGACCTTGTCCACCACGAGCGATTCCTCCAGTAGGTTCTCGTCGCGGAGTTCCTCAAGGTACTTGATGACCTCGTTCCGGTGCATATCGAGTCCGCCGGCGATGTCTTCCAGGGAACAGGGCCGCCGTCGGAGCATCTCCAGAACGTCTTCCCGGCCCGCGACGAACTCCGCCTGCTGATGAACGCCGCGGAAATCGGCAATGATCTCGGCGCGCGGCTGAAAGATCGCGGCAAACTCCGCCAGGCGATCGGCCGATACGCCCAAGGCATAATCTTCGGCAGGCGGGCGAGTGACCGTATTCAACTGTACTCGATCCGGCCGAATGCGGGCGACGCACTCGGCTAGTTTCGCAAGCTCGCCGGGGATGGCCGTGTAACCGCCGATGATGAATACTTCCAGCCAATACTTACCTCGGTACTCGCGGCGGAAGTCGATCAGCCCTTGAAGCATGCGCTCGAACGAGATGTCCTTGTGCGGGCGGTTCACCAACTGAAACATGGCGTCGTCCCCCGCGTCGAGAGATGGAACGACCAGATCGGCTTCCATCAACTGCCGGCGGAGCCCCTTGTCGCCAAACAAGGAGCCGTTGGTCAGAACGGCCACCGGCACGCTGGTCATTGCCTTGATCCGCGCGATCAGTTCATCAAGCCGGGAGTAGAGCGTCGGTTCTCCGGAACCGCTGAGCGTGATATAGTCCGGATTGGTGGCCAGCTTCTTCGCGAGGTTCTCCAGGACGGCTTCGAGCGGCACCCATTCTTTTCGTTCTATTGTCGTCGTGGGTGTTCGGCCGAGCTGACAGTAAATGCAATCGTAGGTACATGTCTTGAAGGGAACGAGGTCCACCCCAAGCGATCGGCCCAGCCGGCGCGAAGGCACCGGACCAAAGATGTAACTACGCATGGCGTCTCCCGTAAACGATTGAAAACACGGTCTTCCGTTGCTGGCTATACATAAGAGTCATCCGCCATGAACTCCGCCCATCGCATATTATATGCGTCGCGAGGGTAAACCCGCTCAACGGCTTCTTTGGTAAAAAGGTATCGGCATTCACTGCGCGCGCAGTACTCTTGCAGCAAGGTGTACGCCCAGTTGATGTCCTTCATCTTTCGATCGGCCTCCAATTTGCCGTCCGGCTGGTGCTTGTCCGGATGACACCTCCGTGCCATCCTGTGGTAAGCGGTGTCGATCTCCTTCTTGCTGGCCGTTTCTTCAAGCTCCAGGACCTTTCTCGCTTCGTTGATCTCAAAAAACAGGGCCATATCAAGCCTCGCCGTTTGTCCCGATGTTATCTGTTGCCGTGTAATTGCCGTTGGAATGAGCGGTCACCGCTCGTGGTACGTCGAAGTGGTCGGCAAGACGATTGGCAAGATCAACGTAGCTGTTGCAGGCACTCTCCTTGTCTCCATTTGCGAACACGGATGTCAAAGCCGCGAGCACACCAGCATTATCCACCTTGGACAAGGTTTCAGAGATCATCGGAAACAGACAATCTTCCTCATCGGCCATGTAATCCAAGAGCAAGGCGATGTATGCTCGTCCGTGCTCGGTGAACTCCCGCAGGGCGACGGGATCGCCATCGGACGCCGACTCGATTGCCTGTTCCATCGCAGCCACGTGCAAGCGGCCCTTCTCGCCTCGTCGTCGCATGGAACAGCCCAAGCAATGCTCCGCCGAAACGCCGAGAGACTCCATGACTGGGCGCAACTGTGTATCTTCCTTGATGCGATAGCAGCGCTCAATGGAGTCGCGAAGGAAGACGACCACATCCCTCGCGGCCGAAAGTTCCAGCGTCTTCTGCGATGCACAGCGTTCTAACATTGTTTCCAGACAGTTCAATACTTGTTCGATAAGAAGGTGTTCCTTCAGAAAGCTCCTGGTCGGCATATCGTGCTTCCATTCGGGGTGTCCTGCCTCCGACGACGGCTCCTGTTGAGTCTTTTCGTGAAAACCTTGCGGGAAATCCGTCCGTTCCACCAACCCGCCCCAGCAGAAGGGGAACGAAGGTGATTGCGGATTACCACCAGGGACCGAACCGACATTCACATGGGCGCTTTCACGTTCTCCGCGAGGCGTCTAATCTCCGCCATGACCTGGGCATGATGCGACTTGATTCGCTCGTGTGCTTCCCTCGCCCGGTCGTGTTCGGCCCGAGACTCGCGATGCAAGCCGTCCAGTTCATTATGCTTTCCTTCGCTGTCGTCACGCTGCTGGTCGGCAATTGCCCGCTCGTGGCACCGCACGCGAGCATCATGAATACGAACCGTCTCGGCGTGTGTTTCCAGGGCCGCTTCGTGCTCCAGCAACGCAGCCCTTACCTGTGCAAGGGTTGCCGCTGTCCGGCGATGCTCGGCGCGCCAGCGTCCGATGTCCTCCAGCCACATGGCATGCTCGGACTCTGCCTCGCGGTGTTCGCCGTGCATTGTTGAAACATCTGAGTTTGTCATGGCGTGCCTCCTCTGTTAATACGTTGTGGTTTAAGCAAGTTCCACGGGGGATTGCCCCTCTCGCATGCGGCGGGGAGAACTGCTTGCACCGCGCCCCGTAAGCGGTTGCCGGACTATTATGCCGAGGTTATTGCCAAGTACACCTTGCGGATGGCCTTGACAATGTCGTTGATGTCCTCCTCGGTGAAGTTGGGATCCATGATCACCCCGCCCAAGCGTCCCTGAACGTCGATCGTTTGAGGGCAGCATTCTTGCCCATAGCGGATGGCCTTACCCTGAGACGTATTGAAGGAAGGCCAGTCGCGGTGGACGGTTACCTTGTTCTCGATTCGCGCGTCGATCGGCAGGATCACGGAACCGCCCGGTGGCGAGGCAGAAATCCCCTCGGCTCGTAACGCACGCAGGAATCGGTCGCGTCGTTCGCGGGTGCCGTGGTCGAGGAAGATGGTGACGCCCAAATCGCCTTCGAGGTCCGGCGTTTTTCGCATCTTCAAGCCTGGCAGATCCGCAATCCCCTCGCGGACTTTCCGGCTGTTGCTTCGCAAGGCGTTACAAATGGTCTCGATATCCTGCTCTTGCCCTTTGAGAATGGCCGCGGTGAACTCGTTCATGCGGTAGTTCGACGCGGCAAAGCCTGGCATCTGGCCGCCGCCAAGAGCCTCCTTGTAGGGAGAGCGGAGTGATCCGACGTCGTGTGCGCGCACGGCTCGCTCAAAAAGCTTCGGGTCGCTGGTGACCACGGCGCCGCCCTCACCTGCCGTGATGGTCTTGCCCAGCTGAAAACTGCTGATGCCGATATCGCCGATCGAGCCCAAATACTTGCCCCCGTAACGTCCTCCCACGCATTGGGAGAAGTCCTCCAGCACGCGGAGTTTGTGTTTCCGGGCGATTTCGAGGATCGGGGCCATGTCGGCCGGGCATCCCTGCAGGCTGACGGCGATGATCGCCTTGGTGCGCGGCGTGATTCTCGCCTCAATATCGGTTGGGTCGATATTCAACGAGCTATCGACCTCCGCGAAGACTGGCAGCGCTCCGGCGAGAACGACGGTATCGTAGTCAGCGTACCAAGTCCAAGCGGGCAGAATGACCTCGTCGCCCGGTCCGATTTCCAGCGCGGCCAAGGCAGCCGATAGGGCCGTTGTTCCCGAAGTCACTCCAATGGCATACTTCACGCCCAGGTGAGCTGCGTACGCTTCCTCGAACTGGAGGGCCTTGGAGCCGCTCTTCCACCAACGGAACGGCTGCCGGGACTCGAGGACTTCGAGAAGTTCCCGTTTCTCGACCTCGTTGTAGAACTGCGGCCCGTACGCCTGGTATCCCAGCATGGTCTTCCGCACCGGCGTTCCCCCGTCGATGGCAAGTTTCGCCGTGCCTTCGGCCCCGAGGCTTGACCGCACCCCGGCAGTCCCCCCAACGATGGACGCGGCGCTGATCGCGCCGACGGCTTCCAGGAACTGGCGACGGCTTCTTTTCGACTCGTTCATCGGACGGTCCTTTCCAGTTGAGAGATCGTTTGAGAATCGTCAATCCCTACTCAACCGCAGAGGAGGGCATGCAACGGTTCACGGGGGCTATCCCGTTCTCACGGAACAGGGGCGACCGCTTGTGTGGTCACCGCACAAACACAGACCCGCCAACCATCAACTGCAAATGGCATTCCAACGAACTTATTTCCCGCGACTTGTCGTAACTTGTTGTAAGTGCGTTACTTAGCTAGACGAACCTCCATTGAAGCACGATGGCAACATTGCAGTTTGCAATGCATCTGGCCATGCATTACTGCAATTTGCGATAGCCCTTCCCAGGATCCTAGTCGCCAGGGAGATCAGAAAACCCCAATGAAATGCCGCCGGACTAGGCCGGTTGCC
>CAZASB010000216.1:0-8242 GCA_964487655.1 uncultured Planctomycetaceae bacterium | reverse complement strand
GTTCCGCCGACAAAGGCGGCCTGGTTCGGCACGGTGGCCAGTTCGATGTCCCAGGTGGGCCACGACTCGGTCAGGGAGTAGTAACTTTGGCCGTTGTACTCATAGGTCCCGCTGCCGTCGCCCAGCACATAGTATTCGAACGAGGCATCTTCAATGTCGCCGAGAAAGTCGTCCGCGGCATCCGTATAGAACCCGCCGCGGAATGTCATGCCCCACCTCAGGTCCGTCATGCCAAGGTAGACGTCAATCGTGTTGCCGGAGCCTAGGGCGGCGGCGAAAGGCGTTGCGTCGGTCAGTCGGAGCACGTCGTTGATACTCTCGGCGGCGTTGGCGTAGTTGGGGCTGCCCGTGGCGTTGAACTCGAAGGCGAAGTCGAGTCCCGCCGCAGGGTTGATGGACGGCGCGATGAGAATGCCGGCGCTGTTTCCAGGCGCAATCAGGCCGGCGCCGCTGATGACCGGCACAAAGCCATGGCCCTGCAATGCCGCGCCAGCGTTGACCAGGACGCCGGAACTCGACGCGATCGAGCCGTTGACGGCCAGCGCGCCACCGGCGACAGTCGTCGCGCCGACGTAGGTGCTCTGACCGCTCAGGGTAATCGTGCCCGCGCCCGTCTTTTGCATCTGGCCGATGCCGAACGGCTTGCTGTTGGAATCCACCGTCAAGCCGTCCACAATGCTGCCTGAGAACTCGCTGGAACCACCACCGTTACCCAGAACGAACGTCGCGCCACTGATGCGAACGGTACCGTCCCCGGTCAATGTGCCGATTGTCTGTGTGCCCGAAGACGTGGCATAGAAGCTCAGGTCGAGGATTCCAGGGCCATTGACCTCCACACGACCAGTGACGGGCAGTCGATTGCTGCCGCTGTACATGGCGATTCGGCCGTTGTTGATAACGGTGCCGCCGGTGTACGTTGCCGGGGTACCGAAGGTTATCGTACCGGTCCCTTCCTTGACGAACTGGCCGGTGCCAGAGATTGTCGAACTGGCCCAAAGGTCGGCGGAATGGACCGTCAAGATGGCAGTACCAAGAAGCAACGTACTCTCGCGCAGACGAGAGTGAGAACGAAATTCCTGGTCACAGTTATTGAGATCGAGGACGCTGCCCGATTCGGCCCAGAAGCTTCCATCCGGATTGATCCGGTTGTCACCACCTGCCAGCCGGAGTGTGCCGGTGGCGATGGTCGTTTTGCCCGTGTAGGTATTCGCGGCCGAGAGGACCAGCGTCCCGGTGCCTACCTTGGTCAGGCCAGCGCCATCGACCAAACCGCTGAGGGTCAGCGTATCGGTGTCGACACCGACGCTTACAATGCCACTAGACGCGACCGTGCCGGCCCAGGAGTTCGTGCCGCCAAGGCTCCGCAACGCGCCGGCGCCGCCGATGCCCGTCCCACTAAGCGTAAGCGCCTCGGCGCCGACGGCAATGTCGTTCTCCAGATGGAGGGTCGCGCCGGCGGCCACGGTCGTGCCGGCATCAACGGTTCCCAACGCACTGAAGTGTCGGATGGTGGTAATGCCTGCGCTGAGATACGTTGGCCCACGGTAATCGTTGTTGCCGGAAAGCACGAGTGTTCCAGCGCCCGTCTTCGTCACTGAGCCAACCGCCTCATAGCGAGGACGCACTCGCCCACTAATGGTCAACGTGCCGTCGTCGACGCCAATGATGGCATACGGATATGAGTCATGAATGTAGACCGTGCCGGCCCACTCGTTGTTGCCGCTGTTGTTGCGAAAATTCACCGTTGTCGAACTGGCTGAGGTGTTGCCGATATAGACCGTATTGGCCACGCGAATATCGTTCTCCACTTCCAGGCAAGCGCCACTCGAAACATTCACATAGCCGCTTCCGGCGGCTTGGTTATTCCGAAGGCGGATGATTCCAACAGAATGATTGACATACTTGGTATTGCCCGGACTTGCGACGTTGAGAATGAGCGTTCCCGAGCCATCCTTGTTCCACGCATTGCCTTCGACAATCATCGGGCAATTCAATGCCGTCTCGCTAACGATGGTCAGACGCGAGTCCGTGCTGTCCTTGCGTTTCAAGGACAGCGCTCCACCATCGAGGGTATAATTGGGTCCGGCATTGAAGATAACCCGGTTGGCCTCAATGCCGGCGGCGAGTGTTACGGTATACGAGCCGGTTCCGCCCGCGCCGAACGCCGCCCAATCCAGCTCCGCGCTATTCCAAGAGACGTTTGCGCTGCCGTCCCACCAGTTGGTGTTGGCCGTGTTCCAGTCGCCACTGCCGTCCTGGATGCCGGTCGTGCCCGTGTCGGCATCCCAGGTGTACGTGGCGGCGGAAATCGTAGCCGGCGGAAACGCCAAGCAGATGAGTGTCGCGGCAGAAGCCCAGCATAGGATATCGCGCATCGGAAGGTCTCCCCAAGACTTGTTCGTCTGATGGCGCAAACCACTTCCAGAAAAGGCGGCGGTCACACCGCCACCCTCCCAGTCTGCCAGTATAGACGAAAGATTCCGAAAGTGCAATTGTTGTCCAATAATACGAGATTCAAAACTCGCCGATCGTTTTGCCGTCGTCCTTGGCGGCCAGGCGACGGAGGATTTCCAAGTCCATGGTCTCGCTAAAAAAATGGACGGATCCGTCGACAAACGCGCCCTGAGCACCGCCAGGATGGTGGGAGTTGAGTACCGTGTTGGAGTTGTGCGTTTGAGAAGTACCGCCTGCGACTACCCGGAGGTTGATCGGGTAGCGAACGGTTGTCACGCCGGAGCACCAGTAGTCGCCATCGGTGCGCATGTTGACCGGTTGCACGGCCTTGCCATCATTGTTGTAGCAGCCGGCCCAACCGGCATGATAGCAGGCGCGAATGTCGGCCGTGCCCACCAGACCCGACTGCTCGCCGATAAACATCGTGTGCGAGGTACCATCGGTCACGTGGCGAATGCGCACGGCCCCGTCGGGAAAGAAAACGCCATTCTGGCAGTAGATGTTCCCGCCGTATCGAGTAATTACGTCACTGCATACGCGAGTTCCGCGTCCGCCCGGGTCGGGCGTGGAGCCGGCAATGCCCACGTAGTCGTGCGTTTGGCCTTCCGATCGGTTGTTGTAGGTGGGTGTCTGACCGCTGGCGTTGGTGGAGTGGGGGCTGGAGGGGCAGTTCCACCCCGCTACGGTCAACCCCGCCAGGATCGCATTGCGGTGGACTCCCGGCGTGCCATAACTATTGCCAGTCCGGTCCTCTCGCTCGGTCGAGAAGCCACCAACGTTCGCCTGCGAACTCAGATCGAGTTGGTCGGACAGCGCCTTCTGCTCCATGTAGGCCAGGACCATGACTCGCCAGTTCGGGGCGCCGATTGGCCATCGCGTGCCGTGGGGGAAGGACTTCAAGGCATCGTGGTAGTTGTGCAATGCGAGGGCGATTTGCCTGATCTGATTCGAGCATTGCATCCGGCGCGCCGCCTCTCGGGCACTTTGCACGGCCGGAAGGAGTAGCGCAATCAGGATGCCGATGATGGCAATGACCACAAGGAGTTCTACGAGGGTAAAACCGTGTAGGGGCCGGCAAAAGCCATACTTTCGATGAGTTTTTCCTTGAGTGAAGCCTCGGTCCGTTGAATGCGAACCTCTCGATGTTAGAATGTCGGTGGTCATGGCTTACTTACTCCATGCGACAGGACAATACGGCAGCGACAATACGACCGCACAGAGATACGGGATCCCGACGGGCGTTTCGCTCCGAATGCAAATGGGCCATGGCGAGCCCCATCATAGCCTAATTTTAAGGGATTCTGTTCACGGGTGCAACAAGTCGGGAAGAATCCTCGTGGCGGAGCTATGCGCGCGGCGATAACGGATTCGAGCGGAAGCGGTCCTTGCAAAACGCCAACGGCTCGTAAGGCGATCGGCAGGTTCGAGCTTACCTGCCGAATGTAGAACAGTTGTCCCAACTGTTCCCAAACAATTGGGACAATTGTTCTACACTGGGTATATTTCAATCTGCCGGTCGCCTAAACGCACGATCCACCCGTACGGTGGGATTGCCACCGTTGCCAAGACGGAAGTTTGAGTGACTGAGGTTGCCTGCCTGGCCGCCAAGGGGGATTTTGCTGGTGGGGCTTGCACATCGGCCAAGTGGCCTATAGAATTAGGGATTCGACCAACACGGCGTGGGCCAGCACCGGTGAACCAAGATAAACCAAGACCACAATCCCCTGGGTGACTATGGCTCCCGGGTGATTACGACTTCTGGGTGACTACGGGCGAGGTAAGAGGCGACATGAAAGACGGTATCCATCCTAATTACATGGAAACGACGGTAATTTGCGGGTGTGGCAATACATTTGTCACGCGCAGCACTAGGCCAGAGTTGAAAATCGACATCTGCAACGCTTGTCACCCCTTTTACACGGGCAAGTTGAAGTACGTCGATACGGCCGGCCGCATCGAGAAGTTCCAGAAGAAGTTCGCCTCGACCGGCTACGCCAGTCTCAAACGAGGCAAGAAGCAGACGGAAGAAGCGACCGCGGACGCCGAGTAACGGCTTTTTGGCGAATTGAAGGGTGAAGGGCGGCCGAGCGCGATCTCTTGGACGCGGCGCAGCTTTTTAGACGCGGCGCAGCTTGAGGTGTAATGGTTCCCGTGAACAGTTACGCGGGTAGGCAAGCCGCCGCCCGAAGGCTTTGATGCGCGAAATACTCGAATCGAAACTGGGACGATTCCAGGAATTGGAGCAGAAACTGCTTGATCCAGCTGTCTTGGCGAACGCCCAGCAGATGGCTGCCGTCGCGCGCGAGCATGGTTCCCTGGGCCGCTTGGCGAAGAAGTATCGCCGCTTTAAGGATCTGAACCGGCAAATCCGCGAAGCTAACGAGATGGTCGACGGGAACGACCGCGAGATGCAAGAGTTGGCCGAGGCCGAGCTGCCTGACCTGAAGGTGGAACGCGAGAAGCTCTGGAGCGAGTTGCTCGATATGACCGTCGGGGGTGAGGACGCGCAGCGGAGTCGGTGCATCATGGAAATTCGCGCCGGAACCGGCGGCGACGAAGCCGCGCTGTTCGCTCGCGACCTGTACGACATGTATCGCCATTACTCCGAAACAAGGGGCTGGAAGGTCGAGGTCATGGATCTGAGCCCGACCGAACTCGGCGGCTTCAAAGAAATCATCTTGGGCATCGAAGGCGAAGGAGTCTTTCAGCACTTTCAGTACGAGAGCGGCGGGCATCGGGTCCAGCGGGTTCCGGAAACCGAGGCAAAGGGACGCATCCATACCTCGGCCGCCACCGTGGCCGTAATGGCCGAGCCCGAGGATGTCGAGGTCGAACTGAGTTCGGACGATTATCGCGAGGACGTATTTCACGCCAGCGGCCCCGGCGGCCAGCATGTGAACAAGACCGCCTCGGCCATTCGGCTTACCCACTTGGCGACGGGCATCGTCGTGAGTTGCCAGGACGAAAAGAGCCAGCACAAGAACCGCGCGAAGGCCCTCCGCGTGCTGAAGAGCCGAATCTACGATCAGATGCGGGCCGAAGAGGACCGGAAGCGAGCCGACGACCGCAAGAGCAAGATTGGCTCCGGC
Organism: uncultured Planctomycetaceae bacterium; assembly: GCA_964487655.1. Classification (GTDB taxonomy): domain Bacteria; phylum Planctomycetota; class Planctomycetia; order Pirellulales; family Thermoguttaceae; genus PWXP01. The sequence continues at coordinate 2,699 of CAZASB010000216.1, read as the reverse complement.
GACCGAAGCCAACGCATTCGCACCTACAACTTCCCCGAAAACCGTCTGACCGACCATCGTATCGGACTAACGCTCTACAAACTCGACGGCATCCTGGCAGGCAACCTGGATATGGTCATTGACGCGCTGCTGGAGCACGAGCGACAAGAGCAGCGTTCGGCGTTCGGCGCCTTGGACTGAGCGGCGAGAACCCGTCTCAGCGTTTGCGGCACACCTCCAACGGGCCCCTGGCGCCAATCGAGAAGCCGCGAAAACGAGACCATCCCTTTGCGTACTTAGCGAGAAAACTCATGTCCGACGTGGCTCCGTGGACCATTGGCCGGCTGCTTCAGTGGACCACCGAGTATCTCCAGTCGCATGGCTCCGACAGCCCACGGCTCGATGCTGAAGTGCTGTTGGCCCACGCGCTCGCGAGGCCTCGCATTGCCCTGTATACCGCATTCGACGAGGCGCCTCCGGACGATGCCCGAGGAGCGTTCCGCGATTTCGTCCGCCGCCGAGCCGAAGGCGTGCCCGTGGCCTACCTGGTAGGCTACCGGGAGTTCTACTCGCTTCGATTCCATGTAACGTCCGACGTGCTCATCCCGCGTCCGGAAACGGAATACTTGGTGGTCGCCCTGTTGGACCTGGCCCGCGCGCAAGCAGATGCTTCATCCGCGGAGATTGCCGACGTGGGAACTGGCAGCGGAATCATCGCCGTGTGTGCGGCGAAACAGTTGCCCGCCGCTCGCGTGTTGGCCATCGACCGCGGCAAGGCCGCCTTGGCCGTGGCGCGTGCAAATGCGGAAACGCACGGCGTGGCCGATCGCGTGGAGTTCGTCGAGGGCGATCTGTTCGACGGCGTGCCGGCCGAGCCGCGTTTCGATATCATCGCCAGCAATCCGCCCTACGTGGCAAGCGCGGAGTTCGACCGGCTTGCCCGCGACGTGCGCGACCATGAGCCGCGCGAAGCGCTGCTGGCCGGGGAACGGGGCACGGAGGTCATCGAGCGGTTGGTGCCGCAAGCAGCCCAACGGTTGAAGACTGGCGGCCACCTGCTGATCGAAATCAGTCCCATGATCCACGACGCGGTTTGCGACATCATCCGAGCGGAGCCCGGTCTTCGATTGGGCGCCACCGTCAAGGATCTGGCCCGATTGCCCCGTGTCGTACACGCCTCGAAAGCCGACGTCTGACCAATTTCGACAGAGACACATCCATGCCAGGCGCCTTTCTCATCACGGGCGGCATACCGCTAAAGGGTAGCGTGTGCGTGGCCGGTTCAAAAAACGCCGCCCTGCCGATGATGGCGGCTGCGCTGCTGACCAATGAGCCAGTCGTGCTCGAAGGCGTGCCCCGGCTGACCGACGTGGAGACGCTCGGCCGCGTGCTGGGCGAGTTGGGCGTTGACGCTGGATGGGGCGAACGCATGTCCGCCCCTGGTGGGTCGGCACAAGCCGAAACCGGCGCAGTTCGAGCCGCGGGGCGAGAAGACCGTCGGGACAACCGACCAATGGGCCGGCGAGAAAGCGGCTTGCTTGACCCACCCTACGTGCTGCAAGTTGTGGATTCGACGCCGGTTAGGGCGCGGTATGAGTTGGTTCGGCTGATGCGGGCGAGTTTTTGCGTGTTGGGCCCGCTATTGGCTCGTCGCGGCAAGGCCGTGGTTTCCCTGCCCGGCGGATGCCGGATCGGGGCTCGGCCCGTCGATCTGCATCTGAAAGGGCTGGCGGCCCTCGGCGCCGAGTTGACGCTTGCCCACGGCTATGTGATTGCACGGGCAAAACGGCTACGGGGCACAACCATCGACCTCACTGGACCGGCCGGCTCCACGGTGACAGGCACGGCCAACGTACTTAGCGCGGCCGTGCTTGCGCAAGGTGAAACCGTCCTGCGCGGCGCGGCGCGCGAGCCTGAGATCGTCGACCTCGGCCGCCTGCTGTGCAAGATGGGCGCCCGAATCGATGGCTTGGGCACCAACACATTACAGGTACGCGGCGTTGAGCAGCTCGGCGGCGCGAGGCATCGGATCATTCCCGACCGGATCGAGGCGGCAACGCTCGCCTTGGCCGTCGCCGCCACGCGAGGAACGGCGGAAATCACTGGCGCCGAGCCGGAACATCTAACGGCGGTCCTCAACCGGCTGGCCGACGCTCGTATTGACGTCACCGCAACTGCCGACCGTATCAGCGTTGCCGCGCCGCGCCCGCCACGACCGTGCGGTATTACGGCCGAGCCGTATCCGGGCATCCCGTCTGACGTGCAGGCGCAGTGGATGGCCCTGATGACTTTGGCTCCGGGCCAAAGCATTGTGTCCGATCGGGTCTTTCCGCAACGTTTTTCTCACGTACCCGAATTGGTCCGCATGGGCGCGAGAATCAACCTTGCCGCCGGCTCGGCGATTGTCAACGGCGCCGGCCACCTCAACGGCGCCACCGTCATCGCGTCCGACTTGCGCGCCAGTGCCGCCCTGGTCATTGCCGGCTTGGCCGCCCGCGGCAACACGCGAATCGACCAGACTCATTGGCTCGACCGCGGCTACGAGGACCTGCCCGGCAAGCTCAGAACGCTGGGAGCAGATCCGAGTATGGTCGCACGACTCTCCGAGTCGTGAACCTTCCGGACAGAGGATCGACTCGGAGAGTCGATCGACTGTTCGCAGGCGGAAGGGAAGAACCGCTAGCCCGGATTATTCATGATAGGTAGGGTGGGTCAAACAA
>CAZASB010000215.1:0-8264 GCA_964487655.1 uncultured Planctomycetaceae bacterium | reverse complement strand
CCGCCCCGGTCGAATACCACGGTCATGCGCCGCTGGTCGCCCACCAGTCGCCGCATGTCGGCCATGATCGGTTCGAGCACCTGGGTCAACGACGCATTCACCTCACCTTTGGCGGGAAGTAAGAGACTTTTTTGAGAAGCTCTGCTGTAGCTGGCCAGTCATGGAACCGGCTGGGACAAGCCCAGCGGGGAAGAATGAGAATGTACGCGTGTTGCTGTAGCTGGCCAATCATGAGTCCGTCGGACCATGTCCGAATCGGCGAAGCAAGCATTCTCCCGCAAGCGTTCGGCTTAGCCCAGCTTCCAGGGTTTGCGATACTCGTAATGCAGCATGTCGTTGGCCGCCGGGTTGTTGGTGATCTGCTCCTTCTCGGCGTCCCACTCCAGCCGGGAATGGCTGGCAAGCGAGATGTTGGCTAGCAGGCTGAAGGTCGTGGAGCGGTGGCCGATCTCCACGTCGCAGTTGGGCGCGCGGCGCGACTTCACGCAATCGAGGAAATCACGCGTGTGCTGCACGGTCAGGTTGGCGTCGGTTGACAGGATCTCCATCGGCTCCATGCGAGGCTCGCGATCCTGGAACTGGCCGCCGCGTTCCGGCACGACCTCGAACTTCCGGCTGTCGATGTATGCGGTCCCTTGCGTGCCGCGCAGTTCTATCTCGCCGTAGCGAATGGCCGGATTGCCCGAGGCTTCGTACATGCCGAACATGGCAAGCCGGCCGGAGGCGAACTCGAAAACGCTCTCCTGGGTGTCGGGGATGGTGCGGTCGTCGTCCACGGCAAACCGTCCGCCCATCGACATCACCGAACTGGGCGCCAGCTCGCCGGTGAGCCAGCGAATCGCATCGAGCCGATGCACGCCCCAGTTGGCCATCTGCGACGAGTACAGATTCCACCAACGGAACTTGTATGGGGCAACGTTCTCCTGGTAAGGCCGCGCCGGCCGAGGCCCGAGCCACATGTCCCAATTCAGATCCGGCGGCGGAGCGGTTACCGGCCGCTTGCCAATCCCCTCGGGATACATGTTGCTCAACCGATACGCGCGGCTGACGGTGACCTTGCCCAGCTTGCCCTCGGCAATCAGCTTGGCCAGTTGGGCGTGAAGCTTCGACGAGCGCCGGTGAATTCCAACCTGCACTATCCGATTGTTGCGCCGCGCCGCCTCGACCATCCGCCGCCCTTCGTACACCGTGACGGAAAGAGGCTTTTCCACATACACGTCCTTGCCGACGTTGCAAGCGTCGATCGTCTGAATAGCGTGCCAGTGGTCGGGCGTGGCAATGACCACGGCGTCGAGGTCGGCGCGGTTGATCACCTTTCGGAAGTCGGCCAGGCGATCGACCTTAGCGTTGACCATCTCGGCGGCCTTGGCCAGCAGCGGCTCGGAAACATCGCACAGGGCAACCACCTCGGCATCGGCATGTTGCAGAAACGCCGTCAATACTTGCGAGCCGCGATTGCCCACGCCGATGAAACCCAGGCGAATCCGGTCGTTCGCCCCCAGTACCCGATTGGCGCTGGCGGCCGTCAGACCCAATGTGGCCGCGGCCGTAGCCTTGCTGAACGTGCGACGACTCATCTTCTCGATCATGGCTTGAGACTCCTTTGCGTGGGGATTTCAGATTTTGAATCTCAAATTTCAGATTTCATATCTCACATTTGAAATCTCAAATCTCACCGCTCACTACATCGGGCGTGTCGTTGGCGCGGTGAAGGTTGCTTTGGGGCTACTCGGCCTGCGCTGCGGCGGTTATGGCCACAACGGCGGAGGCAGGGGATTGGTTGTCCCAGGCGTCCACGGCACGGACGCGATAGTACACGGTCTTCCCGGTCTCCAGGCCGACGTCGTAAAAAACCGGCTCGCTCGGACTGCCCAGCAGTGTTTCCGGCTCCGCCTCGAACGATTCCCTGTCGGCACGGTACACATTATAGCGTGCAACGCCTTGCGGGGCAGCCGTGGGTTCCCATGCCAGCTTCAGGACCGACTTTTTCGCCTTGAGCAACTCGGCAATCGCCGGCTCGTCGCTCGGACCCAGCGGCTCGATGCGCAGCCCTTGCGGCACGGCCGTTAGCTCCTCGGGCGCCTGGCCGCAGCCGGTCGGCGTGAAACCGGCGTCGTTGGTCACGAGAATATGGTCCACCGCAATGCCGGCGTCGTGCGTGGCGAGTTGCAGTTCGATTGTCCCCGCCGGTTGTGAAACGGCGCCCGCGTCGAGCGCAACCCAGCGCCAGGCGTGTCCCTCAACCGGAATGGCGCCGACCGCTTGTCCGCCGAGCCGCACAACGAATCGTCCGGCGGCCGCCTCGCCCGGCTCGGGCCATCCGGTCGTGTAGCTGGCGCGCTCCAGGGCCGACATGCCGCGTACCCGCGCCAGGATTCGCACCTTGGCTGCCTCCGGGATGGCGATTTGCATGGCCACCGAACCGGTCGCCCCTTCCTCGCGAAGCAAGGGAGACGGCCCTTCGTCGCGCAATCCTTCCTCCAATTGCCGCTTGTAGACCAACTCGGGATCGGTCACGGCCACGGCTTGGCCATCGGCCGTTCCGGCAGGTTCGAAGAAGGGGACCATCGGCCGGACGATCTTGCCCACGGCCGGGCGGTAAAAGTGCCGGAACACCGTGCCGGCTCCCACGGCAAGCTCGTTGGAGAACGCGCGACCTTCCAGTCCGGAATACTCAACGGAAGTCAGCACGTAGCACCCCTTGGCGTCGGGCGGCAGTTCATGCCGCGTGCCGGTCAGCAGTTCGCCGCCGACTCGCTCGTAGCCTCGCCCGCTCTCGGCGGAACGGTAGAGCCGGTAGCCGACAATCTCCGTGTGTCGTCGCGGCACGTCCCATGCGAGCGACATCCCATCGAGCCGCACGTTCAATGGCGGCTCGGGATAGCGGGCCACGGCCACGTACACGTCGCCCCACTTCCGGTCCGGGTGGTCGCCAGTCAGCATGGCCGAGAAAAAGATCACCTTGGTAAAGTCGGGACTGAACGTCGGCGCGGGCCGGAACATGGGCTTGTGATAGGCGTCTTTGTTCCAGCGGGTTTTGTACCGAATAGCGTAGTCGTGGAAGTTCGCCAGGGCCAGGGTCCAGATGGTCGCGTGCTCCAGGTCGCCTGCCTTGCCCCAGACGCTCGACATGGACGGGTCGAGTTTATCGTCTTCCGGACGCGAGGAGATGCTTTTCACCGGGAAGGTCTGGAACCCGTCTCCCTCGATGGTGGACCGGCCCAGCGATCGGCCGTCTTCCGAGAGCCATGCCACGGCGTCGTGCGTGATCTGCCGCATGCTGGGACCCCGGCCGCCGTAGCTTGCGATGCCCGAGTAATGGACGATCCGCCATCCGGGCCGCGACGGTAGCGCGACGTGATGGGTCGCGCCACTGGCCACGTTGTACAGCATACTGCCGGCCGGCGGGTGCGGGACGGCCTCCGGCTCGCGTGCCGAGCCCATCGGCGGTGTGAACAGACCCGGGCTACCCGCTGGGCTGCGCGACGTAACAATCCAGTCGACCGGGTCGGTCCCCACGGGCAGCCGGTTCCGCTCCCAAGGGAACATCCAGACCAAGTCTCTCCAGGTGTTATCGAGGTATCGCGCCGAACCGTCGGTGCGCAGCAGCCCTCGCGGTACCCTTCGCAAACCGATATGAAGATATTTGCCTTCATGGCTGAAATCAGGATGGCCAACGTAGGAGTGGTCCACCTTGCCCTCCTGGGTCATCAGCCATAGTTCCGTTCCCAGAAAAGCGTCCTGAAAGACGACTTTCCCCGGCCGATCCCAAGAAGGCGATTCGGCCAGCAGCTTTAGCCGATGCAGCGGGTCCACCGGCAGCGTTTCGGCCCAGCGCTGCGGCAGGGCCGTATCGCCCAAACGCGCGAGTTCCATCTTCTTCAGCCGAATCGTCCCGTAGTGGCGCGTAGGTGGATAGCCAATGTGCCAGATACCCATGTCCACGTGCCTCGGCGCGTCTCGCTCGGAACAGGGCACGCAGAACGGAAGCTCAACCCACTGGTAATCGTCGCGAACGCCAATCGGGATGCGATACCCGAGCGCGCCCAGGTGCGCGGCGAACGTATCGGCCTTCACCAGCGCCCGCAGCAGGTAATGCCCGGGCGAGAGACTCATCGCCTGTAGTAGCGCGCCGCCGGCGTAAAGCTCGTCGATCACCAGGGCGCGATCCACCGCGTCGGCGGTGAGAACGGCCTTCTCCGCCCCTTTGCCAGATAGCCGCCATCCGGGCACCGCGCCGTTGACGACCACCATATCGGCATTGGCCAGCCGAGTGGTGGCAACCATCTCGGACGTTGCTTGCGAAACGACGCGCTGATAGGTCATGCCGGCGCTGGGCCCGCCATCCTTGACGTACGACGACACGCAGTATTCGAACACGGACTGCCCATCCTGCTGCAAGGGCGTCAGTTCGATGATGAGATAAAGAACATGGTCGCGAATGACCATGTCGCACGCGCCCCGGCGTGACCGGCCGTCAACCTCGAAGACGTCGAGCCGGGTGCTCGCGTGATTCGGATCGCCGTCGAGCAGCGTGAACATGGCGTCAACGCCCGTGTGGATGTTTGCGTCTTTTCTGCCGGTGTTTGCATCGCCGTCGGCCTTAACGTAGAGGTGAAAACGGACGTCTCTTCCATGTCGCAGGCGTGGAGCGGAAGCTACTCAGGCAAGACTCGGTCATCTGATTTCTCCTGGTTACTGCGATCGGTAGGGGCACTTCCGTTTCCAGACGCGGGCAATGCTCGTTGGAGTCCCGACTTCAGCCGGCAAGACGCCGCCGCTTGAAGGCGAGACTTCAACCCAGGCGGAACGCACACGGAAACCGAAAGGACTGGACTATTGGACACGTTGGGCACTCGCGGCCGTCGCTTAGAGCGCCAGGACGCGGTCCATCTCGGAGGAAATCTCGGCAAGGCGGTCGCGGTCGCCGCCGCGGACCTCGGACGTGGCCCAGCCGTTGAATCCGATCTTCTTCAGTTCCTCGCGAACCCGGGCCCAGTCGATGTCGCCCTCGCCAATGGGGAAGTCGAAGCCTTTGTACATTCCCTCCTTCATAGCCGTTTTGAGGCTGTATTCCTTAATGTGGATCTTGCCGATCCGCTTGCCCAGCACCTCGATCCAGTGCTGCGGCCAGCCCCAACGCATGACATTGCCCACGTCGAAGTACGCCCCGACGTAAGGACTATCGAACTCGTCAATGTATCGGGCCATGGTCAACGGCTCGATGAGGAAGCTGGCCCAAACGTTTTCGACCAAGATCGGAACCTTCTTCTCCTCGGCTCGCGGGATGCCGACCCGGATCTCCTCTTGCGTCTTCCGATAGTGCTCCATGAACGGGGCGTTCTCGTCGGCTCGCACTACGTAGAGGACGGACGTGGCCCCGTACATGGCGGCCTGGTCAATCACCTCGCGAACGTCGGGATGTCCGGCCATAGTGACGCCATGGACCGCGACTCCCGTCTTCTCACTGGCTCGGGCAAGTTCCTTCGGGTCGAAGCTCGGGCGATCCGCCCGCACGGCCGGTACCTCAACGCCTGCGAAACCAACGTCCTTGACCATTCGCAGCTTATCCTCGACGGACAGGTCGGCGCGGATCATGCCCCATCCGACCGCTTTTTGAATCTTCTTGGCCGGCTCGTCCGCGCGGGCCGACAAGGCCGCCAGGGCCGTGCCGCCCAAAAGAAGTCCGCTGGCTTGCTGAACAAAACGACGTCGATCCACGGGTACGTTCATGGCTTGGTCCTGACGGGTGAGGTGTGATGTAGGAAGCATGACAATTATAGCTCCGAGGCAATATGCGTCAAAGGCTATATTCCCTCTGTCGCTGAGCCTCGTAGAACAGCACGGCCGCGGCGACGGAGATGTTCAGGCTGTCGGCCAACCCGAGCATGGGTAGGCGGGCTGCCGCAATGTCTTTTTCGTGCCATAGTGGGCTGAGTCCCTCCGCCTCGCTGCCCAGGACGATGGCCGTTGGCCGACGGAAATCGATCTCGGTGTAGGGTACGCTGCCGTCAACGCGGGCTGCGACCACGTTCAACCGCCGTTGCCGCAGCCAGGCGAGTGCCTCGGGGCCGGTCGCCTCTCGAACCGGGAGCGAGAAGATCGTGCCCAGACTCGCGCGAATGGCGTTCGGATTGAACAGGTCGGTGCGAGGATCGGCAACGACGACGGCGTCGACACCCGCGCCGTCGGCGCTGCGCAGCGCCGCGCCGACATTGCCCGGTTTCTCGATCCCCTCGAGTACGGCAACGAGCGGGTTTTCCGGCAGTCGGAGCGTGGCCAACTCGGTGGTCGGCGGTTCGGCAACAGCCAGAACACCCTCGGTTCGCTGGCCGAACGCCAGTTTCCCAAAGACGCGTTCCGTCACTTCGAGCAGTTCAGCGCCCGTTGCCCGCAATCGGGCTATGAGCACGGCAGCGGCTTCGCTTGGCTGTGGAGCCGCGCAGAAGAAGACCTCGCGAATCGCGATGCCGGCCGTCACCGCCCGGTCGATCTCTCGCAACCCGTCAATCAGAATACGTCCTTGCAGCCGCCGTTGGCGCCCGTCTCGCAAGCGTATGGCGTTCTTGACTCGCGAGTTCTGTACGCTGGTGATCCGGTTCATCGGTTCGTCAGATTGCGCCTGGTACTGCCATGGACGTCGATTGTAGCCGTATTCCTTGGGAGGACCAGGAGGGACGTGCTCGCCACCGATCGTCTTCGGTAGCCCCAAAACCGCCGAAATCCGTTGTTTTTGCGGGTACGCATCCTTGACAAGGATGCCTTTTCGGGGGGGGCGGTTGACATGCGTGGCTCCCACGAGGCACAATCGTGTGTGGTGTGGACGGCGGAGCTATCATTCCACTCGACACGGTGCTGTATCCACTTTTCCACAAGCTTGGGCTACGGATGCGCAACCGTATCATTTGGCATTTTGAGCATGGCTTACACTGCCCCAAGCGTTTCTCCGGACGGTATGAAACCATTATGTGGTTTTCAAAATCAAAGGACTACGTTTTCAACCTGGACCCGGTCCGCGTCCCGCAGAAGTATCCTGGAAAGAAGTATTTCAAAGGTTCCAAAGCCGGAAAGTATTCGTGCAATCCGCTGGGAAAGAATCCAGGCGATCTTTGGGTTATCCCCAACGTCAAGAGCAATCATGTTGAGAAGATGGATGAAATGTGTCAATTCTCCGCAATGTTGATCGAGGAATTTGATCACCTTCGAGCGAAACGAGAGCGCCTTGCCGTTGGTGTTGATCTACTTCCCTCCGGCATCACTAATCTCGTGACATAATGTATGGCACCGACCTGTGGCAAACGAAATCAAACAATCGCTGATCCAGGAAATCACTGTCCGCTATGGCGAACCTACACGACTACCTGGCAGCAACTCGCTGCTGCTAATTGGGCAGGACGATGCGCGCATTTACCTACGGTACTCAAGGGTCCACCGGCGCGGCACAGCTTTCTTCGGGTTGCGCCAAGTCGATCTTGCGAAACTTGACGGCCACAATTCGTTTATCTGCTTTTTCACGGATGACGGCTCGCTTCCGCTATTCGTTGCTCACGCGGATTTTGAGCGGGTGATCCGACAATCACCATTGGCAGCCGACGGCCAATACAAGGTCCAGGTCGCTGTAGACAGTGGCACTTGTGAGCTTTACATTCCACGCGTCGGACGGTTCAACATCGAGGGCTATCGTGGCTTCGATTCGCTGGCGCAGCGCGTGGACCTACGATCCGAGCCTGCGCCGCCCCTTAGCCACAGCCAGGTGCAGACATTGCTTGGTGCAATTGGCCATGCCAATGGCTTTGGCATTTACGTCCCGCCCAACAATGCCGAAGCGCTGGACTGGTCATTGACACCGCGATTTCACCTTGTCGAGCGGCTACCGCCGGATCTTGAGATTCGATCTGCCTTTACATGCGAAGTAGATGTGATCTGGCTACAGCAGACCGGAGACGGTGTCTCTGCGCTCTTTGAGGTTGAGCACTCGACGCCAGTATACTCGGGTTTGCTGCGATTCAATGATCTGCTCTTGACATCGAGCGCGTCACCTCGATTCTTCGTCGTATCAAATGAGGGGCGGCGCGACCTCTTCTCTCGCCAGATTCAGCGCCCGACATTCCAACGAAGCGGCCTTGCGGAACTCACGAGTTTTCTTGACTATTCAAATGTGTTCTCCTGGCACCGCCGACTTCGCCGCGACGACCGGGCTAGCATCGTGCGCCACTCACGGATCGCCAAGTCGTCGATTTTTATCACGCCTCCGAGTACGTCGG
>CAZASB010000214.1:5856-8278 GCA_964487655.1 uncultured Planctomycetaceae bacterium | reverse complement strand
CCGGCTGAAGTGGGTCGGGCTCCAGCACGGTTGGATCGGTAGCCTCGAGCGTTGCCGGCACCTGATCCATGCGTCCGTCGGCTGATTGCGAGAAAACCCTTAGTGGCGGCGTTGCCTGCCCCACGGTAATCGTGATCGCGTTCGGTTCAATCACAATCGGTTCCGAACTGCCCACGATAACACGAGCCGTGGCCGAAAGACCATCGTAGGGCGTACCCGGATTGACCACGACAATGCGCACATCGGCCTCCCCGTAGCCAAGTCCGCGCAGCGTCTTGGCGTCAGTCGCCTCGACCACGCCCTGGCCGGGCTGCGGCTGTAGTTGGTAATCGGCTTCCATCAGTGTCTGGCCATCACCGGCGTCTACCGCAACGAGGCCGAAGGAACTCTGCTGGCCCATCCAGAGTGGTAGCGGGTTCGGTGTGACCACCAGGCGGGCCCCTCCCGCAAACCCCTCTCCCACCGAAAGCAGCAAGGGATCGGCCGTAACAGGCCCCAGCCGCGCGCCCACGCGTGTTTGCCCGGCCTGAACCGGTCGGAACAAGGGGCCATCCGGCGTCTTCTCCAACGTAGCCAAATCGCCCGGCTCGGAAATCTCCAGCATCGGGTGGTTCGACACATCGCCGCCAAGGCTGCCGTCGGCCAAAACTTCGACTACCCGCGCGCGTGCGCCGGGCGAACCAAGCGGCAGTCGAAGCACGTCGGGGATAAACCGAAGCGCCACAACACCGGCCGCGGGCGCGTCGCCGACCATCGGCCCGATGACGCCTGGAATGCCGCCGACAATGGTCGTGCCCGGCCCGCCAACGACGCGGCTTACCCAACGTCCGCCGGGCTCAACACCGCGGTAGCCATAGCCCGGGCCGTACACCACATCCCCTCCGGAGCCCACAACCGCGACGTCGGAGACGCCAAGGCCACTACCGGGCACCACGTCGAGCATCGCTTCGGCCTGGGCGCTGCCCAGACGCGCGACCACGGCGGTTCGGCCGGGGGCCCTGGCCACAACGGCCATGTTGCCGGCCGACTGGGCCACGTTTGAATCGGCCGGATACAACTCAACGCCGTCTGCCGCCGTAAGCACTCGTCGCTGTCCGCCCCGGACCGCGCTGAGTTGATAGACCAGCCCCTGGCCCGGATGCACCGTGGTTCGGCCCGGTTCGAGCACCAGATCGGACCACGGGTCGCGGGTCACGCTAACCGACGCTTGGGCTTGCAGCCGGCTTTGCCACGCCGCTTCCACGGTGGCTTCGCCAGGGGTTGCCGCCTCGACCACGTCGCCGCCCGCGATGCGAATGGCTTTGGGATTCGCGCCGCCAGTTGCCACGCGCAACGCTTCTTGCGGGAACAATTCGTGCGTGCCGCTGGCGGCTCGGCCGAGGACGCGAATGCGGGCCGTATCGCCGGATATCATGTCGAGCCGTGAGGGGTCCATTGCGAGGGCCTCAATCGGGTGATTGTTCACTTGCACGCGAGCACGGCCAAAACCCTCGACGTCCGGCAGCGTGGCGGCCAGTTGCGACTCGCCCGGCGCGATCGCGCAGGCCCGATTGCCCAACATGGCCACCATACTGGGAGCCGAACACCTCCATGCGGCCGACGACGTACGGTCGATCCGCTGACCATCGTCCGTGATTACGTAGACTCGAAGCGGCAACGCCTGCCCAACCGCCAGATTGCCGCTATCCGGCTCTACAACGATCTCGCCGACCAACTTCTCGCCCAGGAACACCTCGACCATCACGTTGGCCAGCTTATCGCCATAGGCGAATGCCACGGCGGACATGCCGGGTGAAATGCCCACGAGCGAATGCGTTGCCGAATCGTAGCGAACCACGTCCGGTAGTGCGGGCGTGACCCGACACTGCCGGCTGAAATCGACATCGCCGCGAATGGCCAGCACGTCCGTGCCGATGCTCACGCCCTGACCCACGCGAAGCCGGATGACCTTCGGGTCGACCACCAGCGCATCGGCAATGGAACGGACCACGCTGATGGGCGATTCCTCGCTCTGTACGTCCTTGAACCGGGCCGTCGCGGTTGTCTTGCCTAGGCTCCGGCCCGTCAGTGCCGGACCGCTCAAGGCCGCGATTTCCGAATTGGCCGTTTGCCACGTAAAGGGGCCCAGCCCGGTCAGCAGCCCGATGGATCGCTTCTGCTTGAAGCCCTCGGCCTCCATGGAAATCGTCTCGCCTGGCATGATGGTGGCCGGCGAGGGGCGAAGTCGAAGCGCGTCTGGGTTGGCCTCGGCCGTGACCGTCGCCTGGAGTCCCTGCTGGGTCGAAACGCCCTCGAAGGTCGCGGTGACGGTCGTCGCACCAGGCCGAACGCCCAAAAGCATTCCGCCGCTGGGCGTGAGCGGCGCTTCGTTGGGTGACTCGGCTGTTCGCAACTGGGCCCGGCGCGTGACCACCTCGGTGAA
>CAZASB010000214.1:0-5756 GCA_964487655.1 uncultured Planctomycetaceae bacterium | reverse complement strand
ACGTAGTCGTTTTCGAAGTCGGGCATCCATCGTACGTCGGCGGCCGGTTCCACCTGATCGCCCTGCCGAACCATGACGGTATACCGTTGCGAACTACCTTCGGCCAGGTACATCGTTCCGCCGTCGCGGTCGACGATCAACTCCGCGCCTACTGCATCGGGATCCGGTCCTTGCGGTTTTGCCGTAACCAGGGCAAGAGCGTGCTCCGCGTCTACGCCGGCGGTCAATTCGAACTCGCCCTGAGTGTCTTCGGGAAGTGAAATCGTTGGCCGCAGTCCTTCCCGGGCTGGGGAGAACACCACGCCTCGGGGAACCGTCCAGTCGACCCGTTCCGGCACGACCTCTTTCCATAGTCCATCGCTTCCGGGCACCTGCCGCTCGACGCGAAGCGTTTGCATCTGTCCTGGTGCCAGCGAGACGCTCGACGGCACGACGCGCAGCGGCGCTTCGGCCATTGGGACGACTTCCACCTCCGCCACCGCAGGCTGATCTAAGTGTGGATGGAGACTGGCCAATATCCGTTGCGGCGGCGACGGACGAAGGCCGGCGATTCGCGGTGGATCCCACACGACGCTATCGGGCTGTGACACCGTGTAGCCGATTCCAGGACCAAACATCTCGGCTCGCTTCTTCTTCCCCGTGTCGTCCACTTCGAGGAACAGACGCAACAAGGCCATCTCGCCTGCGCTCAGCGTGAGTCGTTCCGGCTCGAAAACCAATCGCGAGTTGGCCGGACCGTGAACCTCCATATTGAGCGAGGCAGGTTTCCGCGCGGCGACGTGCGACGCCGTCACCGTAGCCGCCCCCGGCGCTACTGCCCGAAACGCGCCGGATACCTTCTCGACAGCTAGCAACGCTTCGGCGGAACTGGAAAACTCGGCCATTTCGGGCACGAGTTCCACATCGCCTTTCGGGCCCGTTGCCGCAAGGTAAAGGTCGCCCGTCTCGTTGACTAGGCGGAGCGTTCGGTCGGTTTCCAGGTTCAGCACAACGTTAGGATCGGCCTCGACCGACTGGAAGATCACACGGTTCGACCGATTGCCGAAGTAGGTCGCCCAGATCGGCAGCGGTCCGCCGCCCGGCTTCAGAGCGGCAACCCGGTTGCCGCGCAACTCCAATCCGGGCTTGGCCTTTGCCTTCGGATCGGTATGCCATTGCGCGCGCTCAGCCGGTACTTGGACCGCTCGTCCGCCGCTGTAATGGGCCCACGGCTCAAGCCGCGTCATCTGTCCATGCGGCAGATCAATCGACCCGCGAGGCTCTACCTCCAAACGCATGGGTGCCACCACCACATGCACCGGTACCGCGGCAATGTGTTCTCCCACCCGCACGGTTAACTGTTGCGCCGTAGCTGGTGTTGTGGGCCAAATACCCGAGAACCGCATGTTTGGCTGTTGGAAGTCGGCATTTCGAGGCGACGGCTTCGCCACGCTTTCAAGCCGGTTTGGAGCCACTTCAACGCGCCGCTCGCGCTGGCCGACCTTCACCCGAGACATTACTCGGCATTGGTCCTCATGGTCGATCGGCACGACCACTAGCGGCGGGGTAATCGCGATTGAGAGCACCTCGGACTCCGTGACCGTAACGGGAACCGTTCGCCGCGCACCGCCCTGCGTTATGACAAGCTCGGTTTCGCCAACAGTTCGGGCAATCAGTCGATTCTCGGTGGTTACCTCGACAAGCGTCGAATCCTCACTCGCCACGCCAATCGGGGCTCGACTGGGCGACACGATGCCCAGATCGGCAATCTGGCCGACTACCATGTCGAGCTTCTCAGGCACAACGGTCAGGCCCTCGACCCCGAGACCTTCGATCACCTCAATTAGCGTGCCTGCCGTGAGTTTGTCGCCGAACGTAGCGGCCAGCTTGCCCGTGCCGACCATCTCGCCACGCAATCGGCGTCGATCGACCGAGGCCAAGTACGAAGGCGTAATTTCCGTTTTCAGTTGAGATGAGCCCAACACCGAGTACTTCTTGCCCGATTCGGTCACGGCGTCGATCCGCAGCCCGCTTGCGCGCGCAAGCCCGATTGGGGCGGGGGCCACTGCGGCCTCCAGGGCATGAAAATCGAGTTTTTTCACCTGCACCTGGCACACTGCCTCGATCGGGTCGGCATCCGGCGTTGCGCGGTAACGTGCGGTTACCTGCGACGTCCCCTCGCCAATGCCTTCGAGGAATCCGTACCAGGAGAACACGACCTTATCGTCTGGCAATTGCGGCGGCCACTCCGCCGTGTTGGTCAGTTCCACCTCGGATCCGTCCTTCAGTTGGCCGAACAGTCGAAGCTGGGCCGTCGTACCAACACCCAACTCCACCTCGGCCGGCTCGATTCGCAGCTTCTCGGGCACCTGCGGAGGACCAACCACGAGAGTTACGTTCGCGGGTCGGTAGTCGCCCAGGTGAACTCGCAGCACGGTCTGCCCCTGGCCGGTCAGGTCGGCCGCCGCGGTCATCTGATCGTACTGGGCAACGGTCGGATCGAGCACGATGCCCACGGCCTGCTGCGTTACGTCAGTCTTCCAGAACGGGATCCACCCAAGCCGCTCTACCTTCAACGCAACCCGGCTTCCGGTGGGCCCTTCCACGAAAGCAGGCGTGACGACGAGCCCCGGTGGGTGCGCCCACCAGTGACCGAGGAACGCTGCCACTAGCAACAACAGCAGAAGCGGCACGAGCAATCGCCGTTTTTTCCGCTGCTTCCTCGGCCCGACAACCAGCGCCTTGGCGCAGGCCGGGCACTTTGGGCTCCCGGCGCGACGAATGAATAGCAACGCGCATTCCGGACTTGTGCATACCACCGCCGGCGAGGGCTCCTGGTCGACCCGCCGGTATCCCCAACACCAGACCAAGCGAAGATTGCCGGCCCCATCGCGGTACTTGAAAAAGAAGGCATCCAGGTCGGTCCGTTCGGGGACATCGACCAGTTCCTGGAACGATTTTAGCAGGGCGACGTGCAGGGCGCGTTCAGTGCCAGTTTCCGGCTTGGCCTCGGCCAGACGTTGCCGGAGTCGGTCCATCTCGCCCTTCAGCGGTCCCTGCAATTCGGCCGCTGTAGCCGGGTGAACGACAACCTCGGAGAGCCGGCCCCCATGGTCATCGCGAGCGAAGAAACTAACCGCCTCGCCCTCCCAAACCGGTTCAACTGCCATCCCCCCGAGCCACCGGAAGACAATTCGGTCGTTGGCACCCGATCGGTCCAGTAGCGGAACCCCCGGCTCGATGGCCACGGGACGGAAATCGCGTGCGTCGGGCGATAGGTCGACGCGGCAGAAGCGTGTTGCCATGAATTCGGTTCCGTGTTCGGGAGACTAGTCTGTGCCAATGTTCGGGCGTGCAAACCTATCTTATTGCCCCCCCACTCCTCTAGTGTAACCAATCCCCTGCGGATAAGCAGCAGGGGGGTTCTTAATGGTGTAGTAATTGCCTCGCAAGCGGGGTCCGCATGGGAATTGTCAATCTGGGCCTCTTCTACTGCGATTCTGGGGCCACTCGCCGCCCCGCGACACACTGCTACTATCGCTCGTCGAGCGGCAGGTAGTCGTTCTTTGTTGGCCCCACATAAATTTGCCGTGGCCGAATGATCTTGCCGGTGGCATCGTCGTGTTGTTCCTTCCACTGGGCAATCCAGCCGGGCAAACGCCCGATGGCGAAACATACAGTAAACATGTTGGTTGGGATTCCTAACGCGCGGAGAAGAATCCCGCTGTAGAAATCGACGTTGGGATACAGTTGCCGCTTGACGAAGTACGAATCGTTGAGCGCAAGCTCTTCCAGCTTGCGGGCGATGTCCAGCAGCGGGTCGCTCCGCTTCATCTGCCGGAAGACCTTCTCGCAAATCGCCTGAAGGATCTTGGCCCGGGGATCGTAGTTGCGATACACGCGATGCCCAAAGCCATACAGGCGGAATGGATTCGTCTTGTCCTTGGCATCGCGGATGCAGTCTTCGGGCCGCAGCCCGCCCTGATGGATTCGGTCGAGCATCTCGACGACTTCGACGTTTGCGCCTCCGTGGAGTCGCCCCCAGAGTGCCGATACCCCAGCCGCGCAGGAAGCGAAAAGATTCGCTTTGGACGAGCCGACCGTGCGCACCGTTGCCGTGCTGCAATTCTGCTCGTGATCAGCATGTAAAATGAAGACCATGTTCAACGCATCTTCGATCTCCGGTGTCACCTCGTATTGCTGGTAGGGAATCGAGAACATCATGTGCAAGAAATTCGCGCAATAACGGAGATTTGGATCCGGGTAGTTGACCGGCAGCCCCTGGGAACGGCGGTAGGCGAACGCCGCAATTGTCCGGACCTTGCTGATCAACCTCGCCGCGGTCTGAATCAGCGATTCCGAGTCTTCCAAGGCGAACAGTTGCTGATGGTAGCACGCCAAGTTACTCAGCGTCGCCGAAAGGATGGCCATCGGCGGTGCGTCGACCGGCAAGTGTTGGAACTGGTGGCGGAGCCCCTCGTGCAACAATTCGTGCTCGGTTAGCAATTCGCTGAACTCGCGAAGCTCTTGCTTGTTGGGAAGTCGGCCGAACACCATCAGCCAGGCTACCTCGACAAAGTTGGGTTTGTTGGTGAACTGCTCGATTGGGATTCCCCGATAACGCAGTATGCCGGCTTCTCCGTCGAGAAAGGTGATGGTGCTTTTGCACGTGCCCGTGTTGCCAAGCGAAGGATCGTAGGTAATCAGTCCGGTCTGGTCGCGAAGCTTGGTAATGTCGATCGCTCGCTCACCCTCACTACCCGTTATGAGGGGCAGTTTGAAAACCTGTTCACCTACGGTCAGTGTCACATGGTCCGGCATGGTTGTCTCCAGTTAGACGGATAATCAATCTCGCCGGCGTGACCATGCCGGCGAGGGGTTATTCAGAATCTTTCCGCTATAGTTGGGAGGTTCGTCGCCGCGCATTCCGGCACCACCCGGTCAGGGGCGATACTCCCTCCAAATGCTCTCTCTGGGGAAGCGTGCGCCTTCAATTAGCCTGATGGAGTAGCTCTACGGCATTCCCAGCGTCCTCGCTACAGTAGACCGGGCTCAATCGCCAAGATTGCCTGTCGAGCATTGTGCGAGGCAACACGAGGTAGCCGTGCCGCGGAAATCGCAACGTACACTGCCGAACCATCGGGGCATCCATTATACAGCCGCACAATGCCGGCACAATGAGGGAATCGGCCGACCACAAAGGTCAACGAGATTATCCAGACTGAAGCCAAATTAGGACTGGGCAGAGTGAACACGGCCGTCTGCCGACGTGCGGGAAAAACGGTACAAATGTTCAAGCGGATGGGGAGGGTATCGACCCAAGGAACTGCTAAGATCTTGTGTACCAATACCTTGCGTCATTAGCAGGAATCTAAATCCGACACAGAATCCGACACAAACGGACGCTCGAAATCTCCCTCGCTTCCCGCTGGTTGCGACCGATTCAGCGTAGAAGCAGGCGTTCTGGATGGCTCTAATGATACTGACTAGGGAAGTTTGGACCCTTCACAAACCCCCAAGTCAGAGGAGCCGCCCATGCCCCGCCGCCATCGAACCTCCCGTGCCGTGATGACTGCCCGAGTTGGTCTTTCCACATGGATGGTCATCTTCCTTGGCTGTCTCTTCGCCGGGCTGGCCCCCGGCATCGCCATGATGGTCGTCGTCCTCGGCACCATCGCCCTGTTCATGTTTGTCGCCTCGATCTTCGTTCGAATCGGCGGTTACCTGCTCTACGGTGACGACCCCGAGTACCGCCGCTGGGTCTCCGAGGGAGGCGA
>CAZASB010000213.1:0-8282 GCA_964487655.1 uncultured Planctomycetaceae bacterium | reverse complement strand
ACCTGGCGGAGGAAGAGACGAACGGCCGCGTGAAATCGGCGATGAACCGGTGATGCTAGGCGGCTGCGGCAATCACTCGGCGGGAAGTCTCCCGAGCAGCTCCAGAATCCCGTGCAGGATGGTGAGTGGATGTGGTGGGCAGCCGGGAATGAACAGATCGACCGGCAGCACGGCCTCGGCGCCGTTGTGGACTTCGGGATGATCCACGTAGGGCCCACCGGAAATCGCGCACGCCCCCACGGCAATCACCAGCTTGGGCGATGGAACGGCCTCATAGGTTTTCTCGAGCGCCAATCGCATATTCTCCGGCACCGGCCCGGTCACCAGCAGGCCATCGGCATGACGCGGCGAGGCGACAAACTGGATGCCGAAACGCCCCAGATCCCACGCCAGCGTCTGCAACACGCTCGTATCCGCCTCGCACGCGTTGCAGCCACCGGCACACACCTGCCGGAGCTTGAGCGATCGGCCAAACAACCGCTGACTCTCCTCGGCCAGCACGACGGCCGCCCGCTGCTTGGCATCGCGCACCACAAGGTCGTCACGCCTCGACGCGGCCATTTGATAGTCCCGCGAGAATGCAATCGCGCCGGCGGGGCAAGCCTTTTCGCACTCGCGGCAGAACAGGCACCGGCCCGTATCGAGTTGGGCAACGCGCCCACTCGCGGCCACGCGGATGGCCCCGGTCGGACAGACTGCGGCGCACCGGTCGCATGCATTCCGGCATTTCGCGGGATCGAGTCTCGGTCTGCCGGCGAATCGTGCAGGCAAGTCTGGGGGCGGCCCATCCGGATACCGGATAGTGTGATACCCTTGCTTCCATCGGGCCAGGAGCACATTGAACATGGAAAACTCGCCGTTAGAGATCGTGGCCGCAATAGGAGAGGTTGAAGCTTTTGTTGCACAACGGGAAGTCGGAAATCTCTTGGTTGCGCAGGGCCGTGGCCAAGCCAAACCAGTTGTGAAAGGAAGGGTCCACCACCTTGTAGGCGGCAAAGCGGCCGTCGTCGCCCGTCATTGCGACGTGGCAGACCTCGCCTCGCCACCCCTCCACCAGGGTCACGACGGCCCGGTTCGCCTCAGTTGCCCCAACCGGTTCGCTCACTCGCCCCTCGGGAAGCACGTTGAGCTGCTCTCCGATGAACGCCAGCGACCGCTGCACCTCCAACCATCGCACGTACGCCCGGGCGAACACATCGCCCGTGTGCCAGGTAGAAACAGGAATATGAACGAAACGATAGATTCCGCTGGGGAAGATATCGCGGACGTCGCACGCCGCGCCGCACGCGCGGGCCGCCACGCCCACCAAGCCAATCTGCTCGCATTGTTCGGCCGTTACCACGCCTACTCCGTCGAAGCGGGCCATGACCGATGGCGTGTTCCACAATAGCTCGACCGCGCCGCGAGTGTCCCTTGCAACCGCGTCCAACCGGCGACGAAGGCCGGCCACGGTATCCGCGTCGATATCGAAAGCAACCCCGCCGGGCCGAACCATGCTCCGGCCGAAGCGGTTGCCGCACAGCATGGCGGTCATATTCAGCACGTCGCCGCGTATGCGCCCGCAGAAGGACATGGTCGGTAGAAAACCGATGTCGCCGGCAAGAGCACCGAGATCGCCGATATGGTTCGCCACCCGCTCCAACTCCAGGATCACGCCACGGAGGAACTGTCCGCGGGCCGGAACGCGAGTCCCGCTGATCGCCTCGACGGCGTGGCAGTAGGCAGTGGTATGTCCGGCCGTGGTATCGCCAGCCAGGGTCTCCGCGTAGTGGATGGTGCGCGGGCCGGGACCGCCCAGCATCGCCCGCTCCGCGCCCCGATGTTGGTAGCCCAGCGATATCTCTAGATGGTAGACCGTTTCCCCGTGACATTGGAAGCGGAAATGCCCCGGTTCGATAATACCGGCATGGACCGGGCCAACCGCCACTTCGTGGACTTCCTCACCGGCCATCTGGAAGAAGTCTGTCACGCCACACACTTGCGGCGATGGGAAACGAACCGGCTTCAGCCAAGGATGGTCCACCGGCCAGACGTTCCACTGCTCGAATATCTCGCGTTCAAACAGGTGCGCTTGCGGGCATTCCGGCGTGATGGCCGGGTACTCGCGATCCACGTCGGTGGCGACAACCGCCAGGCTGCCCGCCTCGGCCAGCACGGCCATCAACCGCGTCGCACCCGGCTCCGGCGAATAGCCGAACAGGGCGATCAGACGCCCACCTTCGGTAATTTGGTCGATCACCACGCGGCGAAACGGCTCCGTGGCCAGCACGGGGCAATCTGTCAGGGAAAAAGAGCGGGCATTGTGGACCAACAGCCGACGGGCGACGGACATCATTTGACCCCCAATGCAGCAACGGCCTGATGCAACAGTTCCGTGAGCCTCGGCGGCACGTATACCCCCAACACCAGCACGCCAAGCCCAAGCGCCATCACGGGCCCAGTGGACCAAAACGGCTCGCGCGGCCCGGGCGATTCGCAATGTCGGCCAGTAGACAATGGGTCAGCGAATTTCGCCGTCTCGGCCGGCCGGCCGTAGACCATGCGCATAAAGATAGTCGCCATACCGACGAACACGACCGCCAGCGCCACCAGATAGATGGCCGCCACGACGGGCCGGCCCGCGTCGAGAACGCCCTTGAGAATTGTCAACTCACTGAGGAACAGTCCAAAAGGCGGTGAGCCGACAATGGCCAGAAACCCGGCTAGCCAGAGCACGCCCGTCATCGGCACGCTTCGCAGCATGCCGCGGATATGCCGGATCGATTTCGTGTGGTAGAAGGCCAGAATATTGCCGGCCGCCAGGAAAAGCATTGCCTTGGCCAATGAGTGATTCACCACGTGCAGCATTGCGCCGAAGGTCGCCACGCCGCCGATGCCGATCCCAAGAGCAAGGATGCCCATGTGCTCGACGCTCGAATAGGCCAGCATCCGCTTGAAATCCGTCTGGCCGAGGATGAATACGGCCGCTACCGTCATCGAGATCAACCCGAAGAGCACCAGCAGATCCGAGCTGAAGGCGACCAGTCCGGCGGCCGCCAGAAGCGAGTGAACCCGCAGAATCGCCAGAAAGGCGCAGTTCAGCAGAGCCCCGGAGAGCAGCGCGGACACACCCGAAGGCGCCTCGCTGTGGGCGTCCGGTAGCCATGTATGCAACGGGGCCAGGCCCATCTTCGTTCCGTAGCCCACCAGGAATAATAAAAATGCCGCCTTCAGCCAGAGCGGATTCAGACTCTCAGCGTGCGCCGTCAACTCGTCAATCGTTAGGTGGATCGGCGCCCCGCCGGTCGAACGTGCCGCCACCGCGACGAAGAAGTTTCCCAACAGTGCCAGAGCAATACCCACGGAACAGATCAACAGGTATTTCCACGTCGCCTCGAGCGAACGGGGATGACGGTGGAAGTAGATCAGCGGCGCGCTTGCCAACGTCGTTGCTTCGACCCCCACCCACATCAGCCCCAGGTGCCGGCTGACCATTACCAACGTCATGGTCGCCAGGAACAGGAGCAGGCATCCGGTGAAGACAGCCTCGGAAAAATTGGGGAAAGGCAGCTCCCTCTCATCTTCCGAAAGATTCCCCGTACGCTCTTCACGAGCAAGATACCCCACGGTATAGATGGCCACGGCAAGAAACAGTGTACTGGCGATTCCGAGAAACAACAGTGTCACGGCGTCGATGGCTACCCAACCGTTGACCACGCTCGGTGGCCGTCGAACGCAGCAGACAGCTACGATCATCGCGTGCGCCAGGGCAGCTAGCAGAAGCAGCGATCGTCGCGGCCAGTTCGGCCGGATCGCCAGTGCAGTCAGTCCGGCAATCGCCGGAACCAGCAACAACGCCCAGATCATGCGACTAATCCCTAAGCGCCGAAAGTCGATCCGTGTCGATATGATCGAATTCCCGGCTGATATGATGAATTGCGATTCCCATCACGAAGACACCCACGAACACGTCCAGCAGCACTCCCATTTCGACCAGAAGCGGTTCCTCGATGGCGAAAGCCAGGCCGAAGGCATAAATGCCGTTCTCCATGGCCATGTACCCGAGCGTCTGTGTCACGGCTTTCTTTCGGGTGACGATCAGCAACATGCCGACCATGATCGTGAACAGGGCCGCCGCCACCTGGAACGCCGCGCCTTCGCCACCCGGCAGGGGTAGTCGTCCCGCGACGTGTAGCGAGGCCCCCAGCAATCCCAGGCCAAGCAGCAACGACGTGGTAAAGCCCACGATCGGCTCAACCTCCCTCCGCGCTCCCGATTCCCGAACCGCTCGCCGCAACAGCCATGGAAGAATGCCCGCCTTGATGATCATGCTCACGGCCGCCAACAGCAGCAGCCGAAACCCCACGTCTCCCTGGTGCGCGAACAACGAGATCATCCCCAGCAATATCGCCTGGAAGGCTACGCTGTGAATACACGCGCCGATGCGGCTGGAACCGAGCATGTGTAGGTTCGTCAGGATCAGCAGTACCAAGATCGCATCGAGCCATGCGTTCACTTCTCACCTCATTACCAGCACCAAGGCCAGGATCGACAACACTGACGCCGCGACGAGAAATTGCGGCACTCGCACCAGCCGCAGCCGAGCAATCACCGACTCGATGCCCCCCACGAGCACGGCGAGGGCCACCATCCCGGCAAGGCCGGCGGCAAGATCCACGCCCCACCAGTCGCTTCGTACTGGCACGAGAATACCGACCAGCAGGGAGCCTAGCACCCACATCTTGAGCATGGCCCCGTATTCGATCATCGCGAGGTCTGGCCCGCCGTGGTCCAATACCATGACCTCGTGGATCATCGTCAGTTCAAGATGCGTATTCGGGTCGTCGACGGGAATGCGCGCGTTCTCGGTCAGGAAGACGATCAGCAGGGCCGCGGTGACGAGCAGTAGCGCCGGCCCCGCCAGGGACGTCATGGCGTTCCACGTCACCCCGGCGTACATGACGCTCAGCGACAAACTGTCCGAGTGCGCGGTCAGAACCACCATGCTAATGAGCAAAGCCGGCTCCGCCAACGCCGAGTAGAATGCCTCGCGGCTGCCGCCCATCCCCTCGAAACTCGATCCCGTGTCCAAGGCGGCCGTGATGGTAAAGAACCGCATCAACCCCAGCAAGTAGGCCAGTAGGAAGAAGTCGCCCGGAAACGTCAGTATGCCGGGAACACCACCCAGCGGAACGATCAGCAAGCTCGACGCAACGCAAGCCAGTCCGATAATCGGGCCTGCCACGAATACCCACGTCGTCGTTCTGCTGTATACCACCCCCTTGTGAAGCAGCTTCCAAAGATCGCGGTACGCCTGCAACAGTGGCGGCCCCTGGCGACCAGCAAATCGTGCCTTCACCCGGTTGATGACCCCGGGAATCAACGGGGCGAAAAACAAGGCACAAACAATGTGAACAATCGATGCAACGGAAGCCATGGACTAGCCGAGTTTCCAGATCAAGAGCACGAAAATGGTCAACGCAATATAGAGTACGTATACTTGGATGCGTCCCTCCTGTAGCCAACGTGACTTCGCGGCCGCCCAGGCGAACGCCTTGAACACGGGTTCATAGACGCGCCGATGGAATAGATCGGGCGCGTGGGTATGCAGACCGGCACGTTCCGGAAACAGCCCTCGCGGCGCATCAATCTCGTCGCGAAGCTGAAGAAACACGCGGAACAGGAATGTCAGTGGCCGGGCGAAAGAAGAGGCCGTGTACTGCATTCGAGCCGAGGGCACCGCATAACCGCAATCCCACGTAACGACTTCTTCCACGCGGCGCCGGACAAGCAACCGCCGTCGGACAAGCAAGAGCAGAATCACCAGCCCCACGAACACGCACGACCCGGCCACGATGCCCGCCAATGGTCCGACAACCTGCCCCAACGATTGCATCGCGGCCGTCCGCAGGCTTTCCGGCACAACGACGCCGACCGCACCATGCAGCACGAGCGGCCAGAAAGGCGCCGCGGCCCCGATCAGAACGCACAGCCCGGCCAGCACGACTATCGGCAACCGCATCGCCGCGCCCACCTCGCGCGCCCGGGCTGCCTCGCTGCTGCGCGCCTCGCCGAGAAACACGATGCCAAAGGCCTTGGTGAAGCACACGGCAGCCAAGCCGCCAATCAACGCCAGGCCACCGACGACCATGAGCCCCATCAAGACCCACGCCGACTCGGCCGGGACTTCGGCGCCGAGCCCGACCACCGCCCCAAGGTAGATCAACAGCTCGCTGACAAACCCGTTCAGCGGCGGCAGCCCGCAAATGGCCGCCGCGCCGATCAGAAAACTTGCGCCCGTGACCGGCATGCGTTTCAGGAGTCCACCCAGACGATCGATCTCCCCCGTGCCTGTCGCATGTAAAACCGATCCTGCGCCGAGGAACAACAGGCTTTTGAACACGGCATGGTTGACGACGTGAAGCAGGCAGCCGGTCAGGCCAAGGACTGCCATTGCCGGATTTTCGTGGCTGATTCCCAAGACACCGACCCCGAGCCCCATCGTGATAATGCCGATGTTCTCGACGCTATGGTACGCCAACAACCGTTTCAAATCATGCTGGGACAGGGCATAGAGCACGCCGAGAACGCCCGAGACAAGGCCCATGGCCAGGAACGTCCAGCCCCACCATGCCGGCGGTGGACCAAGCCACGTCAACGTCCGCAGCAATCCGTAAATGCCCGTCTTGATCATCACGCCGCTCATCACGGCCGATACGTGCGAAGGCGCCGCGGGATGTGCCTCTGGCAGCCACACGTGCATGGGAACGAACCCCGCCTTCGTCCCGAATCCGAGAATCGCCAGTACGAAAAAGGCGCCGCTCGGCGCCGCGGCCGTCGAGAACTGCTCGAAGTCCAGCGAATCTGCCCCCTTGCCCAACAGCAGAAATAACACCAACAGAAACGCCGTGCCTAGGTGCATTGCCACCAAGTAAGTCCAGCCGGCTCGGTGAACGCTCTCCTTCTCATCATCCTGCGTCACAAGGAAGAAGGACGCCAGCGACATCAGTTCCCAACTTGCCAGGAAAAGCACGCCGTTACGCGACGCTACCACCACCAACATGCTGGCCGTCAGCAGGTTGAAGAAGAACCACGAAGTGCCGAGATTCTTCCCGCTCCCATGCGCCTGCAAATACGCGCTCCCATAAATGGCCGCCAGCATCGTCACAACCGCAATCACTACGACAAAGACGGCCGAAAGCGAGTCGAGTTCCATATTGGCCGAACCGAGCGGCCAGGACCACGGACAACGTAGCGACTGGGACTGCCCGGACGCAAGTACGCGCACCGATGGAAACAAGACCACGGCACCGCCTGCCAGCGAACTCATTGCGCCAATCAGACACGCGCCTTTCGGACTTTTACCGACAACCAGCGAGGCAAGACCTCCGACCGACAAGATCGCCAGCGCTGTCAAGAACCAAACCATGGCGCATGGACTTTCTAGGTGTTCGATGCCGGCGGTGGAATGATCTGATCGATGGCTTGGCTCGCGGCGAACACCTGCTCCCGAGACCCCTGAGCAGTAATCACCGCCATGAACTCGGCCTGCCGCAAAGCAAAGGTCAAGCGGGACAGCAAGTGCAAATGGGCCCGTATCGTGGGACTGACAATGGTGAACAAGGTGTGAACCGGCTGCCCGTCAATCGCCCCAAACTCAATCGGCCGCTCCAAGAACGAAAGTGTGATCATCGGCCGCACGATGTGCATCACAATCGGATTGCGTACATGAGGCACGGCAATCCCATTGCCCAGCGCCGTGGACCCAAGCGACTCCCGCGCCAAGAGCACCTCCAGCAGAAACTGCCGGTCCACTTGCTCCGGCAAAGGCATGATCTCCACCAGCGATTCCAGCACCGAACGCTTGTCCATCCCGCCAAGTCGGTAATGGACGCCACCTACCCTGAGCGCGTCGGTCAGGTTGACGGTTCCCCCATTGCCGTCCGGCTCGGCAAAGATGTCGGCCGAGACGTTCAACCGCTGCGAAGTGGCCCATTCGAGCAATTCCGCCCGATTGAAGCGATACTGCTCATTCACACGGTACGCAGGCAGTTTTCCCTGCTTGACCCACCGGTAGATTGTCTTCTCGGACACTTTGAGCAGATGAGCGGAATCGCGGACACTCAAATCCATCTTCGTACAGCGTCAAGCCGACCTCGCTTTGGACAAATGATGACAAAGCGTTGAGTATACACCCGTTTGTCCTCGATAGCAAGGGTAGTTTAGTACAGTGTACGGCAAGATTTTCTGGCGATCGGCTTGGGAACGAGTACGAGGCCAATTTTTTGGGTGGCAATTTTCGC
>CAZASB010000212.1:0-8350 GCA_964487655.1 uncultured Planctomycetaceae bacterium | reverse complement strand
AGCAGGAGCAGGCGGTAGACGGCGTGGTTGTATGCGTGGCGGGTTTGCGCATGATCGAATGCGGCGACCGTGAACGATAGCGGCCGGCCGGGGACAAACGGCGCGTCGTACTCGCTGCCCGTGTCGAGCGCGCGCTCCATATAGACGCGCCAACGGCCGTCCGCATGTTCTGAAACGCACCGGACGTCGCCGCGATCACCCACGATGGCGCTGACCACCATGCCGGGAATGATTGTACCCGGCGGAATGGCGGCGGCCCCTTCCGCCGTGTACTTCACGGCGTGTTCCTTCGGAATCATGCCGTCCCGCGCTAGTTCCGGCCGTTCGGGCAGCCATGCGGGATGGGCCTTGTCCTTCGCGACGTTGGCCTCGTAGCCGCCGCTTTCCTTCGGATCGTTCAGTCGGCCGACGTTCTTCTTTTCAAAGTCGACCTTCGACCAGTACTGGTCGTCCACCTGGCCCACCGGATCGGAGCGAGTGGCCTTCCAATGCCAAACGTCGAGTTTGCGGGGCGTGCCCTTGTAGCCGTAGTCGCGCCCGCCGCCTGCATGGCAGGAAGCCGCGCAGCCGAACTGCTCGAACCACGGGTCCGGTTCGATCGGGAAGACGAGCGAGAACTTGTCTTCGGCATACACATTCTCGCCGCCCGGCCTCGTGACGAGGTGTTCCCAGCCGTCTTCGGTCCGCCGCCACGGCCGGCATGTGCGGTCTTCGCGCTCATCGGGCCATTCGGCCAGCATGTAGAGGCGGCTGCCGTCGTGCATGGCTCGGAGCGTAACCGTCGTTCGGCCGTCGCGGTAACCGAGTCCGTTGGCCAGCTCGACCGCCAACGGTTGCGCGCCGTCCCAGGCAAGCGCGGGCAAGTCGACCGGCTGGTCCGCATTCGCCGGCGGCGCGATCTTCGCCGCCTCCAGAACGCGCCACGTTGGCGTGATCGGCAGGCCGTTGAGCACAAGGCCGGTGGTTGCCGCAATCAGGACGATGAAACCCACCAGTTGCAGCCAATCCGGGCCCGGGCCGGACCAGAACGAGGCGACCAACCGCCCCTTGGTGCGAGTGAGCCCCACCACCGTATGCCACAACAGGACGATCGGCAGGATGAGGAGCGCCACGACGGCATGGATCCCGCGCGCCGCGGTATACACGGCCGGCGGGCCCACCGGAGCCAAGAGCACCGTGCCGGTCACCGCCAGCAGCAGCCCCGACACGAGCAGCCAGTACTTGGAGTTCGGCCGCCCCAGCCACATCCGGCCAAAAAGCAGCGCCACGCCCACGATGCTCGGAAGGAACACCATCGCGCCGATCGTATGCCATAGGCCAACTCGCCCCGGCCACGCCCACGCCGGCAACGTGCCCGAGAAGATCGACCAACCCGGCCGCGCCGTCGCGTGCAAACTCAGCCCAGTCAGCGCTAGAATGACTATGACCACTGGCAGCACCCAGTGCAGCAGGCGGAAGAGGAACGAATACGCCGGGCCGCTCTGGCCGTCAGCGCGGTTGCCGTTGTCGGGTAGTGATTCGCTCATGTAGAGGTGCTCCTTTTCAACACACCTTTCGGAAGCCTGGCCATCGCATCCCAAGCCGCGGCAATGCCCACTGAAGAAACTCGATGCACTCAGGGTCGGTCATCGTCTCTCGTCATTTACCTCGGTTAGGGAGTGTAGCCTACGGCAGTAACCGTTCACAGGGGGACTGTCCCCTTCGCATTTAGCGGTGAAAACTGCCTGCGCCGCTCCGTGAACGGTTACATTAAGTGTGAGTTGTCTTACCTGCAATAATCACTTTCGGCGATGCCATGCCCCATTATACGGGGGTTTCATTCAGAAAACCTGGAAGAAATAAAGGCTCTTCCGTTTCTAGGTGCGGAACGGCATGGAACGCGTGGGTGAACCCGGATGCTGAGACATCCGGAACCACCCACCCTACGGCTTTCACCACTGGTTTGCACTTAGAAACGGAAGAGCCGAAATAAAAAACCGCCGCCGCGCGGAAAACGCTTGCAATCGAGCGAGGGGAGTGATACACTCATGAAATACTGTTCTATCGGTGAAATCCCGCGTCTGGTTTTTCCATGATCTCCAGGACGGCAAGACAGAAGAACTCGTACGACGCCCCAGCGCTGCGCAAGGGAGTGAGGCTGCTCGAACTCCTCTGTGAGACGCCCGAGCCGCTTTCCGTTGCACAGATCAGTCAGCATCTCGAACTCAACAAGCACATGGTCCTCCTTTGTTGGGCACGCTGTGTGACGAAGGTTGGGTGGCGCAGAAAGAGGGGCCCGTGAGCCTCGCACCGCTTGCGAGGCATGATTGATTTGCCTGACCGGACCCGTGTTCGACTACAAGGGCTGTGTGGTTGCCTCGGTGGGAATCACCACGCTAACCATGTTCCACACGCACGAGTCGATGCTCGAAGCGTATACCGACCCGATTCTCGCCACGTGCCGACGGATATCTCGCACGCTGGGTTACGTGGACCCGGCCGGATCGCACGCCACGCCCCCAGCGCCTTTCAGAATGCCGCTTTCCGGCGGCTCAAGACGCGCCCAACACAAGGAGCACACGTCATGAAGCCGTTGCACCCTACCCGTTTGCGTTGGACCTCGCGATTGCTTTTGATGACGATCCTCGCCGTCGTCTTCAGCGCAATCGTTTGCGTCCCCTTCGCGGCGTTGGCCGCCGATGAAGCTCAGCCGCAACGGCTCGCAACCGTGGCATTGGACGACAAGCCGGTCCTTCCGAGCCACGGCTCCAGGGCTGGAACCTGGTTCTTCGCGGAATCCGAAGAAGCGCAGCTCGCCCTGTTCGGGCATCCGCCATGCCGGGCGATTGCCAGCCTCGACAAGAGTCGCCGCGCAACGCTGCGCGGCCCCGTCGGTCCGGTGGCCGGCCCATGCACATTCGAACTTCACGCTATTCACCTCGACGGCGCGCCCGCCCAGATCACATTGCGGCTACCCGACGGCACGCCCGTTACCGCCCGAGTCGATGGCGGCGGCAAGGAGCCGGTCTGCGTGCAACTGGCGGTCCCCCAGGCAATCGCCGAGACGGAACTGTGCATTGACATCGCCGCGCCCGAGGGCGCGACTTCCATTCAAATTGACCGACTACAACGGATTGAAGGCTCCGAGCGGACCGATTTGTCGTGGACGCCCCAGCGGCGCGACTATCCCCAACCCGGCCCGGTCGCCTGCTCGCCAACGCTACGTCCTCCGCTGCAAGAGGCGCTCGTTGAGTGGGACTGGCGCATGCAGGACGGCATCGGCACGCCGCAAGAGCCGAGGAGCTACCAGCAGGCAATCGACTCCACACTGACGTCTGGCAGCCTGTTGCTCGATGATCTCAAGGCGGAGGGCGTCGAGATTGCCAATCATGCTGCGGCCTGGAGTGCCTTGGCCGCCCGACGCCAAGCGATGCAAGAGGACACGGCGGCCACCGAGCCTGCCTGGGAAGCGTTGTGGCTCGACATCCATCGCGCGCGGCGTGAAATGGCGCTGGCCAATCCGCTGGCCGACGTCGGACCGGTGGTATTCGCCAAACGCGTGCCATCGGTCATGGCCCATCAGCTTACCCAGTACTACGGCTACACCGCGCAGCCGGGCGGTGGGCTGTTCGTCCTCGACCAACCGGGCCGTTCCATGCGAGTGCGGCAACTGGCCGGTAGCTTGCCCGAGGGGAGCTATTTGCATCCCGAGGTTTCGTTCGACGGGGAGAAGGTATATTTCGCCTTTTGCGAGTGCGATACCCCGCCGAAAGGCTGGGGTGATCCGGCCGCGGCCGACCGCCATTATCACCTTTACGTCGCTCGGCGCGACGGCTCGGAAGTGAAACGCCTGACCGACGGGCCCTACGACGATTTTTCGCCCACTTACCTGCCGACGGACCAGGTTCTGTTCGTCTCCACGCGGCGAGGCGGCTACCATCGTTGCGGCGGGGGACCGTGCTACGTCTATACGCTGGCAAGGATGGACGCCGATGGCGGCAACCCCCATCCGATCTCGTTCCACGAAACGCAAGAATGGGATCCGGTGCTGTTGAACGATGGTCGCGTGCTCTATACCCGGTGGGATTATGTCGACCGGAACGCCGTGTTCTATCAGCAACTTTGGACCGCGCGCCAAGACGGTAGCTGCGTGCGAATCTTCTATGGGAACAATACGTTCAACCCGGTTGGCACGTGGGAATCGCGACCGGTACCCGATTCGCAGAAGGTCATGGCCACGGCCGCGCCGCACCACGGCATGACGGCCGGCTCGATCGTGCTGCTGGACCCGACCAAGGGCGTCGACGGTCCCGCGCCCATCGCGAGGCTGACCCCCGGCGCACTGTTTCCGGAATCGGAGGTCGGTTTGATGCGTGGCACGCCCGTCGATAAACCGACCCAGTTCGACGACCCGGTCACCGGAGCATGGGGACCGCAGTCGTGGTCGGCCGACACGCGCAAGGACGACGTTCCGGCGGAAGCGCAGCGATGGCCAGGCCACTGCTACCGCTCGCCCTACCCGCTCTCGGAAACCTACTTCCTCACGGCTTACAGCTACGATCGGCTGCGCGGCGAGCCGGGCACGAATCTGCCCAACATGTTCGGCTTGTATCTGTGCGACGCGTTCGGCAACAAGGAACTTCTGTACCGCGACCCGAACATCTCCAGCCAATGGCCCATCCCGCTTCGCCCGCGAACGAAACCACCCGTCTTGGAGATGTCGTCCCACTGGGCCGAAAGCACGCCGGAGCAGCCCGAAGGGACGTTCTTCCTGCAAAATGTGTACGAAAGCTGGCCCAAGCTGCCGGAAGTGGAAATCCACCAGTTGCGCATTGTGCAAGTGCTGCCGAAGACGACGCCGCACGCGAACAACCCGCGGGTTGGCGCCGCCAACGCCTCGCCGGGCAAGCAGGTGTTGGGCACCGTGCCGGTCGAGCCGGACGGGTCGGCCTACTTTCGCGTGCCTGCTCGAACACCCATCCTGTTCCAGGCGCTCGACGCGCAAGGGCGCGCCGTGCAGACCATGCGGTCCCTGACCTACTTGCAGCCCGGCGAGCAAGTGTCGTGCATCGGCTGTCACGAGCGGCGCGACCGCGCCATTCTGGTTCCGGGCATGGCCCTGGCGATCGGCCGGGCGCCTTCGACCATTGCGCCGGGGCCCGACGGCTCGAACCCGCTGAGCTATCCGCTACTGGTGCAGCCGGTGCTGGACCAGCATTGCGTCACGTGCCACAACGCGGAGAAGCCGGAGGGCAACGTCATCCTCACCGGGGAACCGGAGGGCGCGTTTAGCCGGTCGTACAACGCGTTGGTCGGCAGAGTGGCCTACACGGCCTGGGGAATGCCCAACGACAACCACGAACCGTTGACCGAGCCCGACACGTTCGGCGCGCGGGCGAGCAACCTGACGAAGCTGCTCGACAAGGGCCATTACGACGTCCAACTTTCCGCCGAAGAGTGGGATCGGATTGTCACCTGGATCGACGCGAACGCTCTGTTCTACGGGACATTCAATCCGGCGGATCAAGCAAAACAATTGCGTGGCGAACGCATCGCCGGCCCCGACCTCGAATGACCCCGACCACAAATGGCCATGACCTCGAACAACTCCGACCGCAAACGACCATGACACATCGACGACTCGGAAAATCCGACCTGCTCGTCTCGCCCGTCGCCCTGGGCTGCTGGCCGTTGGCAGGCATGACCAGCGGCGCGATGACCGACGCCGAGGCACTGGCCGTAATCGACGCGGCCTTGGAGTCCGGCGTCAACCATCTCGATACGGCATACGCCTACGGCCGCGACGGCCAGAGCGAGCGCCGCGTGGGGCAGGCCATTCGTCCACGCCGCGACCAGGTCGTGCTGGCCACGAAGGTGGGCGTCTACTGGGGCGAGAACGGCCAACTACAGCGCACCGGCCGGCCCGAGCTGTTGCGCCGCCACTTCGAGGAGAGTCTCCAGCGGCTCGCGGTGGAGAACGTCGATCTGCTTTACTTCCATGCCCCGGCCGACGACGCCCCGATAAGCGACTCGGCCGGCCTGTTCCGCGAGTTGTTGGCCGAAGGCAAGACGCTCGCGGTGGGCGTCTCGAATTTTTCAGTCGACCAGATGGAGCGATTCGCCGCCGAATGCTCCTTCGACGCCTGCCAGGTGCGCTACAACCGCCTACAGCGCGACGCCGAGAGCGACGTGTTGCCCTGGTGTCGGCGCCAGGACGTGAGCCTCGTGGCCTACGAGCCGCTGGCCCTGGGCCTGCTGACCGGCAAGTTCACCGCCGACCACGCCTTCGCGCCCGACGACTGGCGGCTCCGTTCGCCCCTGTTCACCGGCGAGGCGTGGAACGAGAACCTGGCCGAGATGGAACGCATACGGTCCATCACGAAACCGATCGGTTGTTCGGTGGCGCAATGGGTCGTTGCGTGGACCATCTCGCAGCCCGGCGTGACGGTCGCCTTGTGCGGCGCCAAGCGGCCGGAGCAGATTCGTGAAACGGCCCTCGCCGCCTCGCTGGCCGAACGGCTGCCACCCACTTCATTGTTCCTCAACGAAACAGACGCATCATGAAACGACATCCATCCTTTCTACTCTTGTGTTTGAGTCTTGTCGGCGCAGCCTCCGTGGCCCAAGCGACCGAAAGCCGGTGGCAAGAGCCGGTCGACGTGGCCTTTACCGCGCGGTGCGACGGTTCTGAGCAGAAATACGTGTTGATGCTCCCCGTGGTGTTCGATCGCAATGAGCCCGTCGCCCTGATGATCGCATTGCACGGGCATGGAAGTGATCGCTGGCAATTCATCCGTGACAACCGCGATGAATGCCGCGCGCTGCGCGATGCCGCGGGCAAGAGTGGAATGATCTTCGTTGCGCCGGATTATCGCGCCAAGACCTCGTGGATGGGACCGAAGGCCGAGGCCGACCTTCTACAAATACTCGACCAACTCCAGAAAGAATACCGCATCAGCCATACGCTGCTGTGCGGCGGGTCGATGGGCGGCAGCGCGGCGCTTACGTTCGCCGCCTTGCACCCCGATCGGGTCGACGGCGTCGTGGCCCTCAACGGTACGGCCAATCACGTGGAATATAACGGATTCCAGGACGCCATTGCCGCGTCGTTCGGCGGCGGCAAGACCGAGGTTCCCGACGAATACCGACGACGCAGCGCCGAACTGCAATCCGACCGGCTGACCATGCCGATTGCCGCGACCGTCGGCGGACGCGACAAGAGTGTTCCACCGGACAGCGTACGCCGCTTGATCGCGAAGCTGAAGGACAAGGGCAAGCCGGCCCTGCTGATCGATCGGCCCGAGAAAGGACATGAAACCAACTATGCCGATGCCTTGACCGCCGTGTGTTTTGTGACAGAGCAGTTGTTACCGCGGAACAACCGCCGCGCAATTCTCCTGCCCGACTATTGCAACACGCCCGACGCCATGGCCTTGCTGGCTGATGGGAGCATCATCCTCTCGGTGCCCAATTTCACCGATCCGACCTCGCCCGGCGTGCTGATGAAAATCTCGCCCAAAGACGAGGTGTCGCTGTTCTGCCGCCTTCCGTTGCATCCGGAAACGAAGCGCGTTTACCCGATGGGTGTGCGCGAAGCGCCTTGCGGCGACCTCTACGTGGCCGACTCCCAGTGCATGGACCTCGCGCCGAACAATTCGCGATTGCTGCGCGTGCGCGTGAGCGACGGCAAGCCCGGCGCCGTCGAGATCGTCGCCAGCGGGTTGAACGTGGCCAACGGCGTGGCCATCCGCAACGGCTTTGTTTACGTGACTGACTCGAGCATCGGCACGACCGACGACGACGCGAACTTGAGCGCCGTCTATCGTTTCCGACTGACCGATCGCGACGTGCAGGTTCATCCCGTGCGTGACGATCCCCACCTGCTCGTTACCCAGAAGACGGTGTCGAAGGAGATTCCAGTGGGCGCGGACGGCATTGACTTCGACCACGAGGGCAACCTCTACGTGGCCAACTGCGGCGATGGGCTGATTGAGCGATTCACGCTAGACGACGCCGGCCAGATCGTTGCGAGAAAGGTCATCACGCAGCCTGGCGCCATGCAATCCGCGGACGGCATCTACTTCGATCGCCGGACCGAGCGCATTTACGTGGCCGACATTTTGGCCAACGCCATCCGCGCGGTCGCGCTCGACGGCCGCGTGGAGACGATTGCGCAAGACGCTGACAACGACGGCTCGGCCGGCCAGTTGGACGGCCCGAGCGAGGCGATTGTTCGCGGCAACGAGCTGATTGCCGCCAACTTCGACCGCGTCTTCCCCGGCAGCGTGAACACGCAGCCGGACAAGCCATATTCGCTGGCGGTGATCCCATTGGACAAGTAGCGGAACAGTTTCCTGATTTGGAGAAATCG
>CAZASB010000211.1:0-8406 GCA_964487655.1 uncultured Planctomycetaceae bacterium | reverse complement strand
CCAATTTTCGCGGCACAAAGGGCGTTCTTTCCCAATGATCCACCGTTTCCGCCGCGAAAATGGGACTGTCCCCTTCGCATTTAGCGGCGAAAACTGCCTGCGCCGCCCCGTGAACGGTTACGAAACAAGGAACGCGAACCGCTGTCGGAATAGTCCGAAAAGGTCCATTGCGATTGCTTGGCTATCCTCGCCGGGCTGGCCACCCGCCAGCACGCAGTCCCCCAATTTGAGTATTTTACATTCAGCCACTCTATGTGGGGGGCTTTTCTGGCCCGAATCAAAGTGATAAACTATAATAAGTAGGCGAGGGTAATTCATGTCGCTGGGAGCGGACCGCCATGGTGTCGCAGAAGTCTACCCCGAAAGGAAATCAGCGCTCGTTGAGTAAAACACATGCGCTGAGTTACTCGAGTCGGTGGGTTCTCATTGGCCTCTGCGCGACGGCAGGGCTGATCGCTTCGATTTGTCTCGTGCGTGTATTCTTGCAGCGGGAACACCGACTAGCCGAGGTGAACTTCTGCCTTGACGCCAACCGGCAAGTGAATCGGATCCGGCGAGGCGCGGACCACATCGTCACCTCGGTCCTCGTACTGCGCGCATTTTTCGCTGGCTCGGAGGAAGTCGAGCCGGACGAGTTTCGTGTGTTCACGGAACCGCTAACCAAGGCTTCACCCGATGCCATGAGCTTCGGCTGGGCCCCTCTCGAGGTTAGCAAGACCGGTGGCGAATCGTTCCGGGTTCTTTACGCGACTTCCGGTGGCCAGCCGGTCGCGAGTGCCGGCTGGGATCTAGCGTCCGAACCGGCATGTCTTGAGGCAATTCGCCGTGCCCAAAACATGGACGACACGGCTCTGAGCGCTCCGTTTACACGCCCCGGGGTCGATGTGCCAGTTGTTTTGCTGGCGGCGCCGCTGAGGAATGGCGCAATGCAAGGAATCGCATTTAGTCTTTTCACTCCAACTGCCGTTGTTGAATCAACAATATTGCCCAAGCACTTCGAGACCATGATCATCAGTGTTTTTGACGCGCAAGAGCCGACTTCACCTGCACTAATGGCCGAGCACCGAGGCGAGAGCCTTGAGTCAGATCGAGCTTGGGAACCAGGACAATCGGAACAGATGCCATTTACCCGCACGTTCGACGTGGGCGGTCGAGTTTGGCTGGTTGGGGCCCGGCCCACGACAGTCGCGCTTGCCAATTATCGTGGTTGGCTGCCATGGATCGCGGGCGCCGCGGCAATCCTTCTCACGGCGGCTGGGGTCGGTATCCTTGTTCTGCTGGCCGTACAGACATCGCGAGTGGAACGCTTGGTGTCGATACGCACCGCGGAGGTCAAGCAGAGCGAGGAACGGCTCCGAACCATCACGAACGCCGCGCTCGACGCGGTTATCATGATGGCGCCAGACGGCACGATTGCCCACTGGAACCCCGCCGCCGAGCGGATATTCGGCTTTAGGCAAAACGAGATCATGGGCCGAAATATTCACGAAACGCTCGTTCCCGAGCCGTATCGGGAGCAAGCAACACAAGCGTTGCGGCGTTTCGCCGAAACGGGCGAGGGGAATGCCGTTGGCAAGACACTGGAACTCGAAGCGTTGCACAAGGACGATGCCCCGTTTCCCATCGAAATATCCCTTGCAGCTATTCGCATGGGCAACCAGTGGGGCGCCGTAGCCGTCGTGCGCGACATTACGGAGCGTCGTAACGCCAAGGAGGCGCTGCTGAACGAGCAGAAGTTACTGCATCAACTACTCGATTTTCAAGAACGGGAGCGGAAACTCATTGCCTACGAGATCCACGACGGGCTCGTTCAGCAACTCACCGGGGCGCTGATGACGTTCCAGTCGCTTCCGCAAGCCCCTGGCGGGGATGACACTTCGGCGCGCGACCGTTTCGAGGCGGCCTCCGGCCTGCTGCGCGACGCGATTGGCGAAGCGCGACGGCTCATCAGTGGGCTCCGGCCGCCCGTGCTCGATGAGTCGGGGCTTGGGCCGGCGATGGCCATACTCGTCGATCAGCAGAATCGCCGCGGGGGCCCTCGAATCGACCTCGTTAGTGATCTGGGAAACCAGCGACTGGCGCCTCTTGTCGAGACCGCCGCCTTCCGAATCGTCCAAGAGGGACTGAGCAATGCGTGTCGCCATAGTCGAGCGGAACACGTTGACGTGAAACTGCACACCGACGGCAAGCGGCTGAACGTTGAAATCCAAGATTCCGGTAAGGGGTTTGATCCGAATCACGTTGGCATGGATCATTTCGGGCTCCAAGGAATTCGGGAGCGAGCCCGCCTGCTCAGGGGCACCGCCGAAATCCTGTCCGCGCCCGGCGAAGGCACGACGATTCGCGTGACCCTCCCCGTTCAAACGCCTGCCGATGGAAATTGACCCGCGCGGATGTTTCGCTTCGACTCTTCCGTTTCTAGGTGCAAACGGCTCCAGTGTAGTAGGCATACGCCGTTGTGCCGTCCCTCGGGCAAAATAGTTTGCGCCTAGAAACGGAAGAGCCTTCATTTCAGAACGGCCTGCCACTGGTCAACAGCCGTATATCAAGACGCCATGCCGGCATGACGGAGGTTGTGTTTCCAAACGGGTTTGAGGCCGTCGAGCCAGAAGAGGGCTCCACCGCCGGGACGCAATGTGTAGCCGGCCTGCCATCCGTGGGCAGTGGCAATTCGTCGAACAATAGCCAGCCCCAAACCGGTGCCGCCTTTGCGCGTGGTGAAGTATGGAGTGAACAGCTTGTCTGTCAGATCGGGCGGAACGCCGGCCCCGGAGTCCGCCACTTCCAAACGGCACCGGCCGTCTTTGCGGGGCAGCAACCGGACTTCGACCGTGCCACCTTCCGGCGATGCTTGGACCGCGTTTTGAATGAGATTGAACAGCGCTTGTCGGAGCAACTCGCGGTCGGCCCGCACGGAGGGCGCGGTGTCATCGCGCGATGGGTGCCGTCCCCTTGTCGTGTCGGCAGGCGAGTCTTGGAAATTGGCGCGCCGAACGCCGCCCGCGACACCCGTCACACAGTCGAGTTGAATGCCCTTGCCTTGGAGATCCGGTTCGAGCAGGGAGGCCAATTCGCCGGCCAGGACGGCCAGTGAAACGTCTTCACAGTTGGGCTCTGCCGGCCGGGCAAACGCCAAGAACTGATTGATTCGGGCAGTAAGCCGATCGCACTCCTCAATGACCGCCTGGGCTTGCCGCCGCCCGTCATCGCTGGGGTTCGGCTCGGCCAGTCGTTGCGTCCAGCCTCGAATCAGCCCGAGTGGATTGCGAGTTTCGTGCGCGAGCCCGGCCGCTGCCTGGCTCAGCTCTCGCAGATATCGCGTTTCGGTTTCGAGCAATCGTTCCCGGCCGCGCGCCTCGGCCAACCGGAAGGTCGTTCGCCAGACAATCGCGAGGAAAATGAGGACCAGGGCGCCCGCCGCGACAATCGCCAAGCGGGTCACCGCCGCGCGCCGGACCTGCTCGGCCACGGGGCGTGCATCGAGGGCCAGTATTGCCGTAAAGGCCCCCCCTTCGGCGAAAGGCGCCGCTTCGTCCGCGTCGGGTGCCTGCATCCAGCGGAGACCTCGGCCACGCCCCAACCCGCGTCCAGGGCCGGGATGCTCCTCGCTTCGCGGCGGCAACTCGAATTGTTTTACATAACGGAGCGAGCCGCTTTCCCAGGCAACTTCTGGTTCACTCAACACGGATTGGGGTAACTGATCGTCGATCCCGGCGGAGCAGACAAGCCGCCCATCCTCGGAAACCACCGCGGCGGCAAGAACGTCCTTCGCTGCAACAAGCTCTTCGAGTACGCCTTGGAGTTGGTCTACAAAGAAATACCCCAGACGGCGATGCGAGCGAATGCCCCCGGTGAGCGCCTGCATGATGGAGTCCGCCTGGCGAACCAGAGTTTCACGAGCGTGACGGCATTCCTCGCCGTAATCGTACCACTGCCAGACGGCCAGCGCCATCCATGCCAGTGCGAGTGCCGCGACCAGTACGAATCGTGAACGCTGCATTACCGCTCCTTCACTCGGGTTGCCAGCCGAGAGGAGCCCGGCCGGCGTATGCCAAGCCGTCGCCAACAACCACAGGCTTGCATGAACGCATTGTAACCCGGCGCCGGGGTCGCCGTCACGGGGCAGGAGACCTGCAAAGTCGGATTTAGCGAACCATCGGGTGGGTAGGGAACGCAGAGCAGTGAGGTCCGTATTGGAACTGCACCCGCGAGCTTCCCCGTCGGGACGAGCCCGAAGGCGAATCACTCCACACAGGCAGCTTAACCTGCGCAAGATTACCCCTCTGCATTTGTCAGAAAGTCTTGCCGCACACATAGACCGCCCCCGGTTTGCCCAAAGCCAGGCAGTCTGTTACACTGAAGATTGTGTCATGGGGTCATTCTTGCCGGTGGAACCCCCATCGGCGTACTTGGGTGCGAATAATGGCCATCCAGTCGCCGGAAGACTTTCTCTCGATCCTCGAGAAAAGCAACCTACTCGACGCGAACCAGCTCCTGGCGGCACGTCAGTCAGTCGAAAGGCTTGACGATGCGACGCTTGCCGCCAAGCAGCTTGTCCGTGACGGGATCGTTACGCGCTGGCAGAGTGCCCAACTGCTGGCGGGCCGCAGCTCTTTCTTTCTGGGAAAGTACAGACTGATTGAACTGCTCGGCCGTGGCGGCATGGGACGCGTGTTCTTGGGGCGGCACGTGACCATGCAACGTCAGGTTGCCCTGAAGATCGTCTCCCGCGAGATCGCGAGCAATCCGGCCGCGATCGAACGCTTCCTCGCGGAAGCCCGCGCCATTGCCGCGCTCGATCACCCGGCCATCGTGCAGGCTTACAGTGTCGACATCGAGGGCGATCGTTATTACATCGTCATGGAGTATGTTGACGGCCGCGACCTGCAACGCGTGGTAGAGGAGGACGGGCCGCTCCATTGGCAAATGGCCGCCGAGTATATTCGTCAGGCCGCCGATGGATTGGCGCACGCGCACGGCCGCAACCTGGTCCACTGCGACATCAAGCCCTCGAACCTCCTGGTCAACAGCCAGGGGCAAGTCAAGATTCTCGACATGGGAATGGCCCGGCTTGGCAAAGGCGCCGAGGTTAATGCCGAGGGCGGAGAAGCGAACGGCGGAAATCACATCCTGGGCTCAGTCGACTACCTGGCGCCGGAACAGGCGATTGGAAGTGATACGTTCGACCACCGGGCTGACCTTTACTCGCTCGGTTGCACACTCTATTTTCTGCTGACGGGGCACCCTCCGTTTCCGGAAGGCACCTTGCCGGAGCGGATTCTCAAGCACCAGACTCAGCAACCGCGTCCCATTCCGACCGAGCGACCCGACGTACCCCCGCCGTTGGTGCAAATCTGCCGCCGCATGATGGCGAAAGAGCCGGCAGAACGCTTCCAATCAGCCGACGAGGTTGTGGCGGCACTGGCTGAGTTGTCTGACGCGACCAGCGAGTCGACCAGGGCAAGTGACGATGCAAACGCGAAGCTCGCGCCTGCCGCACGCGCCGCAGGCGAGCGGAGTTCCGCGGACATGGCCAGCGAAGCGGCCGACATGCCGGCCGACCCCAATGAACTGCTGCGGCACTGGCTAGCTAGCACTCCCGGCCGGTTTGTGCTTGGCGGGGTTGCGTTGTTGTTGCTGGCTGTCGTAGCCGGGGTGAGCATGGCTATTGTTGCCGCCAGGGGCCCAGCGCCGAGCCTGCAGTCGCACGATGGCACGCCTGACGCCGACCCGGCCGTGCCCGCCGCCACCCCTGCGGAGGAAGAGCCGAAGGAAGAAGACCCGTTCGACCTCGCGCGTGCCTTCGCCGAACGGGTGAAGGCAGGTAAGGACGGATCCGCGGCGAAGCCGCCCGATGAAACGGTTGCCCCCACGGCGAATCCGGCCGAGCCGTCGCCTCCGCCCGAGAAACCCGCACCCGAGAAACCTGCGCCAGAATCGACTCCTTCGGACGCCAAGCCCGATGAGCCCAAGCCCCAGCCCGATAAGCCGGCCGCTGATAAGCCAAAACCTGATAAACCAGTACTCGACAAGCCGAAACCATTGGACAAGCCTAAACCGCCGAACGCACTTCGCGACGTGGCCAAGACGATTGCCATAGACACCACCGCCAAACCGGGCGCCAAGGCATTGCTCGGAAAGTTGCACGTACCCGAGGGGACTCCGCTTCGCGTCGAATTGCTTGGCGGCCAGACGGCGTTGAAGGGTGAGCGGAAATATGTTGCCGAGCAAGAGAAATCAGAAACAGGGGCCGACCAGTGGGTTATCAGGCTCCACTCCAAGGTACTCGGCGCCAAGACCGCCACCGTGGATATCGCAAGGCTCGACGTTGACGGCAAGGACCAGAACCTTAGGATCGAGTGGCTGGCCCAGGCCAGTGCCGATAACATTCCGCCCCTTCGAAACTGTGCCGTTTCCCTACGCGCGGGGTCGGACGCGGCGTGGCTCGAGTTCGGAACGCCGGAACCCGCGGAGCCAATCGTCCTCGATTTCGCCAAGCGAAGCTGGTTGGCCACGTTTACCTCCGAGGTCTTCCCGACAACCGACTCGCTCGGCATCCAGGTGACCCGCATCGAGGGATACGTTCCGAAACTCGAATTCAAGCCGGCTGACACCGTCAAGGAAGGCCAACGCATGGAGATTCAACTCACCAAGCCGGAGGCTGCCCTGGTGAAACTCAACTTCAGTTTCACGGTACGCGGGCGGGCGCTCCGAGTCGACGCGGCGCCTATGTTTTCAGTTCCTGGTTTTGATGAATGGCCTCTTTCCACGCAGAATGTTCAGCGAGTGCGCTCGCAGCTTGCCGCCAGGCGGTCGCAACTCGACCGGTCGTGGTCGGCAGTCCCGGTGAAAGAACGTGGGAAGGTTGCCAGCGAGCGAGACAAACTCGACAAGATCATCGCCCAAGTGACTCAACTCGCCGACTTGCAGAAAGAACTAAACGAGCAGACGAAAATCCACTTCCGTGTGTTCACTCTGGCGGGGGATCGACAAGTAGATCTCTGGACGACCGACGGCGCGCCGGCGCCTGCATCCGGTGCGACGAGTGAGGTTCCGAGCAAGCAGCAGCTTGCTTATCGCTCCGCGGCGACGGATGGTCCGCGTTGCCTTTTCGGGGACACGACCGTGATTCTCGCAATACGCCGGGTAGATTGCCCAATCGATCTCCCCTTCCGCCGCGAAACTGGGGCGTCCACTTCCTTCGTCCGCATAAACTAGCTTGTCAAGAATGCCGTGCCGAATGCCACGTATTGCCTCCCTGCTCTTCGCCGTCTGCTTTCTTTCGAGTTCCCCGGCCTGGGCGGCTAAGCCGGCGACGGAAGACAACCAGATTCGCAAGTGGATTGCCGACCTTGGCAGCGACGACCTTCGCGAACGTTGGTATGCCGCCTATGCGCTGGGGCAAGCAGGCCCGGAAGCGGCTGACGCAATTGAACCGCTCATGGCGATTCTCGGAAATCTTGGCGGCCACGAACACGTGCGTGGCATGGCGGCATGGGCCCTGGGACGCATGGGGCCTGGGGCCGAGCAAGCCGTGCCGGTACTGATCGGTACGCTCGGGTCCGCGCACCTATCCGTGCGGCGGAACGCACCCCTCGCCCTGGCCCAAATTGGCCCGCCCGCGGCAACCCCGGCCGTACCGCAACTGGTTGGATTGCTCGGCGATCCGGATCCCGAGGTCCGCGTGAATGCAGCCGTGGCCCTCTGGAAGATCGACCGGCACAAGCAAGCTATTCCCACGCTGGGGACGATGGTCGCGGCCCCTGGACCAGGCGCCTATGAAGCGGCTGTCGCCCTCGGCCAACTGGACGCCGTGCCGGAGCAAGCGGCCCTCGGCCACTTGGTCGGCGCGTTCGCACATCCAGACGAGATCGTGCGGCAAGCGGCCGCAAGGTCCGTTGGCGGCATGGGTGACGCCGCCATTGGGTCGCTGCAAACGGCATTGGACGATGCCCGCGATCAAGTTCGCCAGACGGCAGTCGAGGCACTCGGTTGGATGGGTTCGCAGGCCATGGACTCGCTCGTCGCCGCGCTGCGCAACGATTCACCTGCCGTGCGGCGCCTCGCCGCCCGCGCCCTGGGACACATGAGAATCAAGGCCGCCGCAGCCGAGCCGGCACTGGTCGCCGCGCTCAACGACCCCGACCCCGAGGTTCGGCAGGCGGTAGCGTGGGCCATCGGCAAAGTCCGCGCGGAGCGGTAGACTCGCGCGGTTGAAGTCCTGGCTTTAGAGACCGTCCGTCATGGTTGATTTACAGTGGCCCGCCCCTCCGAGGCGG
The DNA here is from genome assembly GCA_964487655.1 of uncultured Planctomycetaceae bacterium. Classification (GTDB taxonomy): domain Bacteria; phylum Planctomycetota; class Planctomycetia; order Pirellulales; family Thermoguttaceae; genus PWXP01. The sequence continues at coordinate 127 of CAZASB010000211.1, read as the reverse complement.
AATACCTTGTGGTGTGGCATTCCGGTGCGCACAGCCTCTTGTGCAGGTCCACCGCGATAACGGATTAAATCAACGGCTCTTCCGTTTCTGGGTGCAGAATTGCGTGACGCGTGGGTGAACCCGGATG
>CAZASB010000210.1:0-8441 GCA_964487655.1 uncultured Planctomycetaceae bacterium | reverse complement strand
ACCGGCGTCTTTCTAGGCGGCGGGCTACAAATCAGCTTGGTTGCGGCTTGTGCGGGCCCACCAACGATCTACGCGACCTCGACCCACCCTACGTAGATGAATAATTCGGGCTAGAGATAGAAGAGCCCAAAACTAACGATTATACTCGAGCGACGGTTTACGAAACAGGGGCGGGGAGGGGGGGTTGCGTCGCGTTTTCGCCGTAGGCGATCCACACCGTATGGTCATCATCCCAGGCAACGGTGCGTCCCCACGCCACCCCCAGCGCATTTTCGCCGTAGGCGAAAAGACACGCGATCACGCAGTTGGTCATCCGCGCGAGAAGAAAAATACGGACACCCAGTCTCCAACGACCAGTTCCGATTATTCATACACGTAGGGTGGATCAAGGTCGCGTAAATCGTTGGTGGGCCCGCACAAGCCGCAACCGACCTGATTTACAGCCCGCCGCCTTTCAAACCCGGAATCACCCGCAACGCGTTCTCGCGGTACACCTTCCTGAGCACGTCGTCGGGCAGGTCCAACGCGCAGAGCTTCCATCGAGCATATACGCCAAAACGGCCGATGTAGTCGGGGTAGTCGAAATGCTCGTCGCGCGTCTCTAGCAGGCGGAAGTAGCAGCGATACGCTTCCGCTGAAACGGGCATGTCGAGCCCGAACAGGATCCGGTCCTGATAGCGCACGAAGAAATCGTGCGCCGTGTACGGCTGACGGCCCAATTCGTCGATCCGCGCCGAGAAGTCGATTACGACGTTCGCGTGCTCATCGAGAAGCCGGCTGACCGCACCAAGCTCTTCCGGCAAGTTCGCCACGTGCGGTAGTAGGAAGGTGGTGTTCGGGTGGCGGGCGATCATCCGGTTGCGTTGGTCGAGCAGCTCCCATTTGCCGTGCTCCGAGCCGACGAAGCTCCAGCCGGGAAACTCTTGCAATGTCAGGTAGTGCTCGTTCCGCTCGTCGATGGGGAGGAAGAAGGCCACAGGGTCGGAAACGTGGATCAGCACGGGAATGCCCAGCTCGCCTGCATGTTCCCAGATAGGCGCCAGTCGCTCGTCGTCGATGTGGAGCAGTGCCCCGGATCGGTCACGAAAGTAGAGCCCTAGTTCTTTCGTCACCTTCAGTCCGCAGGCGCCGGCGGCGACATCGGCGTCGAGCCGGTCGATGCACCGCTTGGCGAAGTCGTCGTCCTTCAACAGGACTGGATCGCCCCACTGGGCGAAATCAGCCATGGTCATCGCAGCGAACCGGCCGGGGTAACGCCGTACGTAGCCATCCATAAAGCAGCTCAGATCACGGCGCGCAATGGTGTACGTGTTGTTCTCCAGGGGCATGGTCGTATTGCCCGTCACGTTCACCCACGTCTCCACGCCCACGGCGTCCATCACCTCAACGAGCTTCTCGGCCGGAAGCTCGCCGAACAGGTGATTATGCGCGTCGATCACCGGGAACCCTGCCCGTTCCGGCACATGCTCCGCCACCTTCAGCAGGCACTCCGGCCGATAGTCTTTCAGAAGAACCTCGTTCATGCCGCTACCCCCGCATGGCTGTCAAGGAAAGGCGATTCAATGTTGGGAAGCCCAATGGGCGGCCCCTCGTTGTTGTACACAGATCACCTCCATCACCGGCCAATCAAGTCAGCCGATAGCCATTTGCATGACTGCAACCTGTGTAGCACAACAAGATGGTAGCCTCAACCCCTCCTCTGCAATCTCGGCACACCGCCTACGGCAAAACTACCTCAATGCCCGTTTGTCGGCAGAAGGCGATTAGGTCTTCATAAAGGCGCTCGCCGTAGCCGAGACATGCGTATTCATTGGTCCAGCTTTCCAGCAGTTCGTCCATGTCGCAATGGGCGGTTACAAACCCGTGCGGCCAGAAGGGAATGCCGCACTCCAACCGCCGAGCTTCAATCTGGTCGGCCGGCGGCTCGAAGATCGAGCAACGCGCAATGACCATCTGGAACCAACCGTCCACTCGACCCAAACGGGCTAGCACACCCTCGCCCACCTTGCACATCAGATTCACTGAAAGCCCACCTGCGTCGCCTTCGGTCGCGATGCCGTGCTGGGCGAATCCGGCGGGGCCCAGCTCGCAGGCCAGCGAGGGCGGGCACGCGCCGTCGCCAATGATCTTGATCTCGCCGGTTCGCTTATCGGCGTGCTGCAGGTCGCCATAGTAGACCGGTTCGTCTCCGAGCTTGGCCAGTAGCAGCACGCTCAAGGCCGTGTTCAAGTCGCCCAGGGTCGACGTGCCGCAGCCGTCCTCGAGCATCATGCTTTGCGCAAAGCACGTGGCGGCGTAATCGTCGGCCAGCCCGGGGAACGACTGGATGGTGTAGAAGTCCCACTTGTTCTTCGCCACGAGCTTCTTAATGGCCAGGTACAAACGCATCGATCGGTCGGTAACGACATTCTGGTCGGGCATCCGACCGAACAGTTGCTTCACGCGCGGCGCGAGTTGGGTAAGCTCTTCGGTGGAGATCTCTTGCGCGGTGCGGATCAGCTCGGTCGTGTCGCGCGAGTCGATATCGACACCGAACACCTTCATCCACTGGCTGGGATCGGCCGCGCCGCACGTCTGGCCCATTCCCCGACCGCCAAATGTGCCCACGGTCGACCCGTTGAGCCACTGTTTCATGTAGGCAGCGCGGCAGAAGCTGGCGATTCGGCCGATCTCGTCCTGCTCGTCGGCCGCCGCATAGACGAACTTGTGCGGGATGCCCACTTCCATCAGTGCCCCGTGCATGACCAACCCGCCCACCGGGCGCCATCCCTGGGAGCCTGGGTGCGTCCACAGCAGTACTGCCTTGCCGGTCATGGCGAAGTCGCGCACGGCCGCGATCATGTGCGAGGCCCAGACCCACGTGCCCGAGAAGAGGACGATGCCACTGATGCGATCGTCGTCTTTCATCTTCTTCAGGGCCTCGCGTGCCTCTTCCTTGGTGGCCAGGATCGTATCGTGCTCGACCAGCTCAACCCCCTGATCGCGGAGCGCCTGCTTGCTGCGCGCGATGACCGCATCGTCAATGAACGGCTGCCCCATTGGGTCTTTCAGCCCGTCTTTGTGAACACCGAAAACGAGAAAGCCAATCGTGGGACGAATCATTATGGAACTCCGTGGTCTCTGGTGTAGGGGAAATTCGATGGCTCATCCGCTTTCGGCAACCGTTCACAAGAAGCTGTTACCGACTTCTTTATCACTTGGAAAGCTCGCGGATGATCTTCTTCGCAAGAGATTCATTGATTTCCTGGTGACGGGGGATGGGCTACGAGAGCCCCGTGTTCGGACTCTGGTAAATGTCGTACTTCTGTCCAATACCAAGCATATCCGGGAATGCGACAGTCTGCAAGACACGCGGTGTTCGGCAAGTTTTTCTGGCGCGCTTGGCTCAGGTGTTCCATCGCATGCAAGTTGCGGTTTACACTAACGCCGTGCGATGTATCCTCGCCGGCCGCGATGATGGAGCAGTTGCCGTTTACTTCCCAACGATCCCCTCGGCCAGCTCACGGCGGGCGTCGAGCAGGGCTTTCGGATCGCGCGAGTATTCCCACCAATTGGGCGCGATGCGGTCCACAATCTTCTTGACCGCGTCGGCCCCGCCGCGCTTCTCGAGCAGGGCGAGATACTCGTAGTCTTCCATGCCGTCGCGCAGGTTCTTCAGTCTCATGCTGGCCACTGGCCCGGCAATCCCGCACGGCTTGCCTGGGTAGAAAAGGTACCCGCCGCCGTTGAAGTGCCGCGGATGGGCAAACGCTGGGTTCATCCACGGCTCGATCACGCGCGTGATCGTGCTCCAGTACAGCAGACCCGTAATGCCATACTGCCGGTTGATCCACGTGGGCACGCGATAGACCAGCAGCGGCCGATCGATGTGCCAGTAGGGCGGATCGTTCTCACGCATCTTCTCGTACTGCGGGTGATACGTCGGCGACCGCTGCACTAGCGCCGTGTACGACCAGACGGCGTCGCCGCCAGCCAGCTTCTTCTGGATCGTCTCGCGGTCGATGAACGACCAGAGCGGGCACCAGATGTCGACCGCCGGGTCGATGTCCGGCCAAGTCGGGTCGTGCGGGTAGGTTTGCTCGACGACAAGACACTTCAGCTCCGGCGCGGCCTCATGCACCACCGCGGCCAGAACGAGCACCTGCTCATAATTCTCCGCCACGTTCGGCTCGTCGAGCAAATAGACGTACGCCCGATCGGCCCAGCCGTTCGCCTTCACGTACTCATAATAGTCGCGATAATAGCGCACGGCCTTTTCGCGCTGGTCCGGCGGAATGGTCTTGTAATCGGGCCCCGTGGTCGAGTGAGGCAAGCGACCGAACGGCGATCGGGGAATCTCAAAATCGGTTACGTGCAGGTCTGCCATGAACTTGCACAGGGCCGCGTGGCGCTCGGGGTCGATCGTGAGCGAACCGTCCGCATTCACCTGCGGCAGCAGGTCGCGTGGCAGCGGCGGATTGAGCCGATGTTCGGCCATCGCCTGGCAGTAGCGGGTCTCGATTTCACGTGCCTCCTCCGAGCCTCGCTCGACGCCGAAGAAGGCCGCCGCGCCCGAGAAACTGCCGAAGTGATTGCAGTGGGTCGGGCCGTCGGGCAAGGTGAAATCCCAGACAGTGAGCGTTACCGGAACCTCGGCCTTCCCCTCGTCGGCAACGACGCGGAACACGCCGCGGTACACGCCTGCCGGAATGTCCTTGGGCACGTGGACGTCGACCCAAATCGGCTGATTCTGCCCCTCGAACACGCCAAATGGCACGGCATACATGTCGTGACCAACGGTTACCAGCGGCTCGCCCCAGCGCTCGCGCCGCTGGCCGAGCGGTTCAATGGGCTCGCCGGTGATCGGATTGATAAATGGCACGAGCGCATCGGGGTACAGCCCCGGCGGCAATTCCGCGCGCGGCGTGGACATGCGCACGCGCACGTACTCTTCCCGATAGAGCTTGACACAGTCGGCGGGAATCTTCGCGTCCCCCTCGCCGACCATGTCCGTAACTTCCGCGCGTGTCACCCGTACATTTCCCTGGAGCGCGGCGACCACTACTTGGAACGACTCCACCTCGTTGCGCGCCGCGCCGATCTCAACCGTCGGCGCGCCGAACGGCGCCTCGTGTTGGAGGATGCGTTCCATACTGTTGAGCACGGTCAGCCCGATGGGCTGCTCGTCGGCAAGAGCCTGGCAGGTCAGAAGCACGACGGAAACGGCCAGGGCTAGTGGAAGGCAGCGTCGCATAATCGGATCTCCTTGGGGTGGGACGAAACTTGTGGCCTGTTGATTTAGTGTCGTTCCGCATCTCCGAGGCGGAATATCTTGGGGGCTTCCACCGGAAGCCCCCAAGATCCAGCGTCTCGGAGAGACACGTCAAAAATAGATCAACAGCCCGCTTGTGGTGGGAATATCAATCCCTGCCCAGCATTCTCGTCCCTGCGGCAGCCGGTGTCAATCATGGGGCTGCGTGTCTGCTACTTTGGCCGGATCTGGCCGTGCCGAGCAGATCACCGGTACCGCCCTCCCCCTGGCGAACAGGTCATCCCCCAGTGTATAATACACTCCTCTGTAAGCGTAGTGTATTCACTCCAACATCGCGAAGGTCGCATCCTTTCCGTGTCTTGCCTCCGCAATCGATGGACAGCAATCCTTCCAACCCGAATGTGGCTGACCTGCTCCGGCGGGCGAGGGAGGGGGATACGGCAAGTCGGGACGCGCTGTTCAGGCTGTGCCGGAGCTATTTGGGGTTTGTCGCGCGGGCGCAGGTCGAAACGTGGATGCGGCGCAAGGTGGACGCCTCGGATCTGGTGCAGCAGGCGATGATGGAGGCGCACCGCGGGTTTGAGCAGTTTCAGGGGAACAGCGAGAAGGAGTGGCTCGCTTGGCTGCGCACGATTGTCCGCCACAATGCGGCCGATTTCGTCCGCCGCTACCGGGGAACCCAGAAGCGCCGAGCCCAGCGCGAGGTGCCCATTCGCGATCCGGCCGACACGTTCCCCGTCGGCGCGCCCGAGCCGGCCTCGCACGAGCCAACGCCCAGCCAGGAACTCATCCGGCTGGAAGACGAACTCCGCGTCTCGTTGGCACTCGCCCAACTCGCCCCCGACCACCAGGAAGTGATCGTGCTCAGGAACCTCCAGCGGCTCTCGTTCGCCGAGGTGGCCGAACGGATGGGTCGCTCGCGGCCGGCCGTCCAGATGCTCTGGATGCGCGCGGTCAAGAAGCTCCAGGAAGCCCTCGGTGAAGAGGATGCCGAGTCGCCGTCAGAGTAACCGTACGCGGCGCGGGCAGTGGCAGCCGCAACAACACTGCTTGCACTGACCCTGCCAGGAGGGGGCAGCCTCCTTTCGAGGTGCTATTGTGTCCCGGGGATCGCGCGTATACACTTCCTTCGCTTCCATGGTGCGCGATTGCTGCCGTATTGCTCTTGTCACCGGCGTTATACGGCGTCCACCCGACAGTGAACAGCGGATTGCCAAGCCGCGAGGTCTGCGGATGGAGTCCGCCCGAGTCGAGACGTTTCGGCCTGCGAACCGTGATCGCAGTGCCTCGCGAGGACGGCTGGAGCTGCCTCGCGTGAGGATCGCGGCGCGCCGACCGCGTGCCGCCACAACTGGCAAGGAGTCAAGCCGCGTGTTCCAGCATGTCCTTTGCATCAATCCCTATCCGCGCACCCATGCCTCGGTGACGTCGTTTCCCCCGCTCGGGTTGGAATACATCGCCGCGGCGATCCGCCCCCATGTCGGAAAGATCGACTTGATCAACTACCGCCACGAGCGCGAGCCAAGCGTGCGGACGTTTCTGCGCCCCGAGACCGACCTAGTCTGCTATTCAATCAACTGGCCGACGAATCTGGACCAAATCCGCGACGACGTCAACTCGCTGCCGCCGGACATGATGACCATTCTCGGCGGACGTACCGCCACGCTCGATCCTCGCCATTGGCTGGACATCTGCCCAAACGTCAACGCCGTGGTGTGCGGCGATGGCGAGCAAACGATCGCCGAGATCGGGCAGGGTCGGCCGTGGTCGGAAATCGCCGGGCTGTGCTATCGCGGCGAGAACGGCGAGATCGTGTTCAATCCCCCGCGAGCCAATGCGCCGCTGGACGACGACCTAATGCCAGCCCGCGACCTCCGTCGCCAGTCGTACTACTTGACGAGCAAGGGCGTCAGCACGGGCATCAAGATCGACAAGGTGGCTGGCTCGCGCGGTTGCCCGTTCAACTGCAAGTTCTGCAACTTCGCCATCAATCCCTGGGGCGTGAAGCGAAAGTGGGCGCCACGCTCGCCCGAATCCATCGTCCGCGAGATCGAGCAGATCGACGCCGACGTGATTATCTTCGTCGACGACCTGTTCACTTACCAGCCCGACCGTGTCGCCGAAATCTGCGACCTGCTCATTGCCAAGAAGATCCGCAAGCACTACATCATCAACGCGCGTACGGAAATCGCTGATCGGCCGGACGTGATTCGCAAGATGGAGCAGGCGGGGTTCATTGCCCTTCTGATCGGCGTCGAGTCGACGCAGGACGTGACGCTCAAGTCGATGGGCAAGGGGTTCACCATCGAGCAGCTTCGCCGCCGGTTCGACGTGTTGCGGAAGACGACAATGATCCTCAACGCCTACTTTATCGTGGGCAACATCGGTGAGACCGAGGAGCAGATGCTGGAAATCGCGCCGTTCGCCCACTCGCTCGGCGTCGATCTGATCCACGTTTCAAGGCTGCGAAACGAGCCCTACTCCGGATTGCAGGATCTAGTGACCAACATGCCGGGCTATCATATTGACGAGGAAGGATTCGTCTACAGCGACGCCTACTCGGCGGCGTACATCGCGAACCTTCGCAAGCGGATCGACCGGCGATTCCACACGCCCCGGCACATCATACACGTGGTTTGGAAGCTGATCCGCGCTGCCCATACGCGCATTGCCCTGAAGGCGGCGCTGACCATGCCGAAGTTCCTCTTCCTGCTGGCCGTCACGCAAATCCAACACAAGATCGAGAAGCGGCGCAAGCTGGCCAAGGGCCAGCGAATGTTCACTCCGCCCGCTCCGATCATGCCGGCCACGTGCCATCACGCGACTATCTCCGGCGTGCATCAATCCCCGCACATTTCGCTCCACGGTCATGTACACCAAGACCGGCCGACTACCGACGCGGCCAGCGCAGCGGTTCCTCATCAACCCTTCCTCCAGACCCGGCCCGACTGCGACGCTTGCTCTAACTGCCGGCAGAAGCGCTGAGGCGTTGCTTGGCGCCCTTGCCACGAACCGCATCCTTCCTCTAACCATCAATCTAGTTGGTGCCGGCCCTGGCTCCGAGGGCGGGTGGGAGCTTGCTTGACAACCAAGTGGCCAAGCGTTAGGTTTTGGTTTGCGTAACCGTTCACGGGACGGCGCAGGCAGTTTTCGCCGCTGTATGCGAAGGGGACAGTCCCATTTTCGCGGC
>CAZASB010000209.1:0-8443 GCA_964487655.1 uncultured Planctomycetaceae bacterium | reverse complement strand
ACCGCTTGTAGCCAACAGACCACCGCTCCGGCCGGGCAAGCCGGCACGGTGGCGTTTGAGACTTGTGTACAACAACGGAGGCGGTCCCCTGGGAATGAATGTGCCGTGAGGTACAATATGAACTCAATTACTATTCGTTTCCGGAGGAAGTCTGAATGGCCGCTACGGGCTGCATCGAACTGCGCGGTGTCGAGGTACACAACCTCCAAAGCATCGATCTGGATATTCCGCACAACAAGCTCATTGTGTTGTGTGGACTTAGCGGCAGCGGCAAGAGCAGTCTAGCGATCGATACCCTCTATGCAGAGGGCCAGCGACGGTATATCGAGAGTTTTTCGGCCTATACGCGGCAGTTTCTTGAACGCTTGGAGAAGCCCGAAGCCGATCGCATCGACGGCATTCCACCGGCCATTGCGGTGACGAGCCGGGGTGGTGGCGGCTCCAGTCGAGCCACCGTTGCCACGGCTACGGAAACGTACGAGTACCTGCGATTGTTATTCGCCAAAATTGGCCGGGTAACGTGCGACGGCTGCGGTCGCGAGGTGCGAAGCGACACACCGCAGAGCGCGGCCAACGCCCTTGCCGAGCTTGCGCCGGGAACGCGTTACTTGATTACGTTTGAGGTTGGCGCTCACGATGGTTTGCCGTTTGAGCAGCTCGCCGCCGCATTGCGCGAGGATGGTTTTGTTCGAGCGATCGTTGGCGACCGGACGATTGCGTTGGACAGCCCCAGTCAATGGCCCTCGGCTCGCGCGGAGCCGGGCGCCTTCCACGTGGTTGTCGATCGTCTCACTGCCGGAGGCGATGCCGTCCGGCTTCGTGATTCGTTGGAAACCGCCTTTGAGAAGGGCGGCGGGCGATGTCTGGCTTTTGTCTTGGAGGATCCGCGAACCGAGCCGAATCAGGCTGAGTCGCCAGTGGTGGGTTCATGCGGCGACGCGCAGGCCGAAGGCTCGCGACAGAAGCGTATGAACATCGACGGTCGGCCGTGGCGCATACTTGCCTTCAGTTCCAAGCTGACCTGCGGCACGTGCGGGCACGAGTTTGCCGAACCCGAGCCGCGGCTGTTCAGCTTCAACCATCCGCTGGGCGCGTGTCCGGAGTGCGAAGGATTCGGAAACGTGATAGCCGTCGACATGGAACTAGTGGTTCCGGACTCGAGCAAGTCGATTCGCGAGGGTGCGATTGCCTCTTGGAACAGTCCGGCCTACTCGCACGAGCGCGACGAGTTGATCGCTTTAGCGCCCGACTATGGCATCCCAATCGACGTTCCCTTCTCGACGCTCACCGAGCCGCAGCTTGCTTTGATTCAGCACGGGGTTCCGGAGCGGGAGTTTGGCGGGCTGGATGGATTTTTCGCATGGTTGGAACGGCGAAAGTACAAGATGCACATTCGCGTCTTCTTGAACCGCTGGCGCAGCTCCCGCCCATGTCCGGCATGCAAGGGGGCACGCCTTCGGCCGGAAGCACTTGCCGTGCGAGTGGGTGGTTTCAGTATCGCGGCAATTACCGCAATGAAGGTCGCCGACGCAACGGCCTTCTTCGAGGCCCTTTCCCTGCCTGATTGGCAGCGAGACATCGGTCGCATGATGCTCGAACAGGTCGAGAATCGGCTCCGATACCTGGAGCAGGTGGGGCTCGGGTACCTGACCCTGGATCGGTCAGTTCGGACGCTCAGCGACGGCGAGGCGCGACGCGTGGCCATGACCTCGGCCCTTGGATCGAGCCTTGTCAACATGCTGTATGTGCTCGACGAGCCGTCGATTGGCTTGCATCCTCGCGACGTATCGCAGCTTCTCGACGCCGTCCGGCAACTTCGAGACCGCGACAATACGGTAGTGGTGGTCGAGCACGAGGAAGCATTCATCCGTGCCGCCGACCAGGTCGTCGAAATCGGGCCCGGAGCAGGGGAACGCGGCGGCCGCATTGTCTTTCAAGGAACGCCTGAAGAGATGATTCGCGACGAGGAAAGTCTGACGGGCGATTACCTGGCTGGTCGTCGCGGAATTGCCGATGACTCGCGGCGCCGCGTTCCCGACCACGGCTGGGTGCGCCTCGCCGGGGCGCGTGGAAACAATCTCAAGGATGTCACCGTGGAGTTTCCCCTGGGAGTGCTTTGCCTGGTAACCGGGGTAAGCGGCGCTGGCAAGAGCACGCTGGTGCAGGACATCCTCTATCCTGCCCTGTGCCGCCGCCTGCGAAAGGACGCGACGAAACCGCTCGATTATGACGACGTGTTCGGCGACGGGCAGATTGACGACATTATTATGATCGACCAGAGCCCCATCGGTCGCACGCCGCGCAGTAACCCGGTGACGTATTTGAAGGCGTTCGACGAAATCCGTAATGTCTTTGCCGAAACCCTCGATGCACGGACTCGTGGCTATTCGCCCGGGCATTTTAGCTTCAATGTCGATGGCGGACGCTGTCCGGCGTGCGGCGGCGACGGCTACGTGCGAGTGGACATGCAGTTCCTTGCCGACGTGTTCATGAAGTGCAGCGAGTGTGAAGGGCGACGATATCGCAACGAAATCCTGGAGGTGACGTACCGCGGGCGCAACATCGCCGACGTGCTCGACATGACGGTGCGTGAGGCGTTCACCTTCTTTCGCGGTCGGCCCAAGGTCCAAACGCGGCTGAAGCGGCTGATCGACGTCGGGCTCGACTATGTGCGCCTTGGCCAGCCTGCCAACACCCTATCCGGAGGCGAGGCACAACGTCTGAAGCTGGCCGCCTACATGTCGAGCGCCAAGCGAGGCCGATGCCTGTTCATCCTCGACGAGCCCACCACGGGCCTGCACTTCTCCGACGTCGTCCAGTTGCTCGACTGCTTTGACGCGCTGCTGGCGGTGGGGCACTCTCTTATTGTGGTCGAGCACAACCTGCAAATCATGAAAGCCGCCGACTACATCGTCGACCTTGGCCCCGGCGCGGCCGAGGACGGCGGTCGGATTGTGGTCAAAGGGACGCCCGAGATGGTCGCGAACTGCCCTGACTCAGTGACGGCACGGTACCTTGCCGAAGTGCTGACCTCGTGACAGCGCCCCAGACAGCTTCCCAACCTACCGAGGTGGTGGGCGATCGTCAATTGCACGCCCCCCTCGGGAGTAGAAACTCTGCTCGAGGTCGGCCGGAGCCAGTTTTCGTCTCGTCGGCGCGGCTCGCGTGCCTTCTCCGGATGCCCCTGGTGCGTATAATAAGGGCATGGTAACACGTAGCCTGACCGCACTGCCAGTGTACAACGAGTTGAACCACGTAACCGCCGCCGTCGCGGGGGCGTTGACCTATAGCCGCGAAGTGCTCGTGGTCGACGACGGCTCCAACGACGGTACTTCGGAACTGCTGGCCGCGAGAAGCGATATTCATCTTATCGCGCATCGGCGGAATCGGGGGTATGGGGCGGCGCTGCGTTCGGCGTTCCAGTTCGCCGCCGACAGGGGATACGATATCCTGGTGACCATCGACTGTGACGGCCAGCATCAGCCGCAGCTTATCCCCCGGTTTCTGGAAATGGCCGCTTCGTTCGACGTAGTGTCGGGCAGCCGCTACCTGCGCAAGTTTCCGGGCGACAACGCCCCGCCCGAGGACCGACGTCGGATCAACGAGCAAGTGACGGCGGAGTTGAACTGCCGGCTGGATCTTGGACTCACGGATGCCTTTTGTGGGTTCAAGGCGTATCGGATCGACGCGATTCGTGATATGGAGCTTTCCGAGGACGGCTATGCCATGCCACTGGAGTTTTGGGTGCGCGCGGTGGAGCGAGGATTGCGGATTGTCGAGTTGCCGGTGCCGCGCATCTACCTCGATGCATCGCGTTCGTTCGGCGGTTCGCTCGACGATAGCGCGCATCGCATGGAAATGTACCATCGCGTGCTCGATCGCGCCCTCGGCTCGTCGTGTCCCGTTGTCATACCGGCGTTCGCTCCAACTCCTCTGTGCAAGGGCTCATGAACGGACAGTCGCCTCGGAACACGGTGTCCAGGCTTCGCACGCCGGCGGAAGATGGCGGCGTCCTGGTCGAGCCTCCCCTTGCGGAACTCGACCACATGTTGGCCGAGAATCGGGCTATTCGCGCCGGTTGGCGGTACGATGTTCAGGGCCGCTCCTTGACGGAACTTGTACGGCAGGCGCGCGGCGATTTGCTCCGCGCGGCCCTGGCCTATACCCGCCAGTATCGCGATGTTCCAGCCGTGCCCGATGCTTCGGCGACCGAGTTTTTCCTGGCAGGCCACCAGCCGGAATTGTTCCATCCGGGCGTATGGCTGAAGAACTTCGTCCTGGGCGGCATGGCACGCTCGCGAGGAGCGGTTGCCGTGAACCTGCTGGTCGATACCGATACGCTCAAGACCGCATCGTTGAAGGTTCCCGGAGGCACGCGCGAGACGCCGCGGATGGAATCGATTCCATTCGATCGAGCCGGTGCAACAATCGCTTACGAAGAACGCAAGATTGCCGACCTTGCCGTGTTCCGCGGTTTTGGCAAGCGCGCTGTTGAAACGATTGGCTCTCTGGCGCCAAACCCGATGCTGGAACACTTCTGGCCGGTGGCCTGCGAGCGAGCAAGCGAATCCGGCAATCTGGGGCTATCGCTTGCCCAGGCACGACATATCGTGGAAGGCGTTTGGGGACTGGAAACACTCGAAGTACCGCAGAGCCAGGTTTGCGCTACCAATTCGTTTCGCTGGTTCATCGCACATCTGCTGGCCCACTTACCGCGGTTCCGCGAGGAATACAACGAGACAGTCGGCTGCTATCGACGCAAGCATGGTATTCGCAGCGCGGTACATCCCTTCCCCGATCTGGCGGAAAAGGACGGTTGGCTCGAAGCGCCCTTCTGGATATGGACGACGGCCGATCCGCGGCGACGGCCCCTACTCGCCGCCTGTCGCAACGGGCAGGTGGTCGTTTCCGATGGCGAGTCTCGCGAGATCGAACTGCCGCTTACCCCAGATGGCGATGGCGCCGCGACGGTCGAACGGCTCGCCACGTTGGAAGCGGCAGGTATAAAGATCCGGCCGCGTGCATTGACCACGACCCTTTGGGCACGTCTTGCCCTGAGCGACCTGTTCGTCCACGGCATTGGCGGCGCCAAATACGACGAGGTGACCAGCCGGCTGTTCGAGCGATTTCTCGGCTTCCGTCCCCCGCGTCTGATGGTCGTTTCCGGCACGCTGCTGCTGCCCGGCGCCGGGACGGCAGTATCCCACCAACGGGAAAGCGACTTGCGACAACGTGTCTGGCGGTTGCGGCACCACCCCGAGCGATTCCTTGATGCGAATTCACGGACTCCGCACGACGATAGCAGCGAAGCCAGCCGGCTGATTGCCGAGAAACGCCGTTGGATCGACACGCCGCAAACCGCCGAGAACGCTCGCGAGCGTTGCCAGGCGATCCGCCAAGCCAATGCGGCGTTGCAGCCATATGTTGCCGAGCAGCATCGTAAAGCGGTCGACCAGCTTCGCGAATTGGACCAGACCTTGGAGGCGAATCGAGTTCTCCGTTGGCGGGAGCTGAGCTTCTGCCTTCATCCGGAAGACTCCTTGCGCCGTTTTCTCGACCGGGCGCTTTGCAACCCCGACGTAATCTGTTCTAATGTGGCCAGCATGATTGGTTAGCCCTTTTCCGTGAGGATGCCGATGTCCAGCGGCGCTTCACCAGTAATTGAACCCATTGCGTCTACCCGTAGCGGTTCTCCCGCGACCCGGCTGGCGATCGTTCCAGCCGAATTGAGCGACCACGTTGGCGTCTATTGTTTCCTCAATTCAGTTTTCGGCGAGCCTTCTCAAGCCGAGTTTCAGGCATCGCTGGAAGCCCCCAACTACCAGCCGGCGGGTCGGCTGCTCGTCAAAGACGCACAACGCATTGTTGCACATGCTCAGGTGCTCCACCGCGTGTGCCCCCTCGGACCGCTACAAGTACCGGTGGCACAACTCGACTGGCTTTGCATCGTTCCTAAGCTGCAAGGGCAAGGGCTTGGGACGCGATTGGTCCGCGCTGCGGAGAGTCGCATGGTTCGAAGCGGCGCGCTGGTCGGGTGGGTGCGCACACCTTCGCCGCGTGTCTTCGCACGACTTGGTTGGGTCAACTGCGGCCAACACGGATGGAGTTGCGGCGATGCCCACCGGGTGCTCGTCGCGTTGATGGATCAGGGGTTCCACCTCCCGCGCCGCCGCGCGAAGCTCCACATTCGACCCTGGCTCGTCTGGGAGGTTGGCGGTCTCGCTCGCCTCTACCGAGATACCATGACCGGACTCCTCGGACCCTTCGAACGTACGGAAGCCTATTGGCAGTGGCTCATGCATCGCCATGCGTTCGAGCAGCTATACGTGGCCATTGAAGGCCCTGAATTGATCGATATGGACGCGAGCAAGTCACCGATCGTCGGCTATGCCGCCATCAAAGGTGAGCAGATTTTTGAGTTGGTGGTTTCGCCTGCAAAACGCACCGTTGCCGCCATGCTTCTCGCGAGAGTGTGCCACGACGGCATCGAGTCCAGCCGTCACACCGTTCTCTTACACGCTCCCGAGGCCGACCGGCTGCATGAGGTGTTCCGGCATTCGGGCAGCCAGTGCCGAGACTGTACACCCAATTGCGACGGGGCGATTATGGCTCGCGTGCTTCAGCCGCTTGCGCTCATGCGACTGATGAAAGCCCTATTGCACACGCGCGTCATCACGGCCTGCCTGCCGCCCAGGTTCGAGCTTGGCTTCCAGGTTGGAAAGAAGCGCTACTTGCTTTCAATCGCGAAACCGCAATTGACCGTGGTCGGCCGGCGGCCAACGCAACACACGGTCGAGTTGAACAGGAGTGATTTCACTCGCATGCTCCTGGGCCGGCTCGATTGGGATCACGCCCTCGCCGAAGAACGTATCGTCTCCCACACCGCCGAGGCTGCGCATTTCGCTCGCGTTCTATTCCCACCCATTCCTTTCTGGAAACCGCCGCTGGACGACCTCAAGCGCGACTACGGAAATCCGTACTAGTCCAAGCGGGCTGCACAGCCACCGCCCACCTCCGACGGATCCACCCAAAGCCTCGTCTGACATTGCGGGTAACCGAAGTCAATCGCGTTCTCACGACGTCGGGGTATGTCGCGTCTGCCGTTGGTCAAAACTCGTCGTGGTCCACTACCTCACCGCTGTCGCGAGTGAACAGGGCGTTGAGTACGCGAGGGGCGATGGTTGTCTGAATGAAACGGACCGAGCCGTCGCACATGGCGGTCAGGAAGCCGTTGTCCCACAGGCCGCCCAGTCCGGCCATCGGCTGCTACTCGTTGTGAGGGAAGTCATCTGGCTTGGTCCACGGTACGGCCTGTGCGTCATCCACCTCGACCGCCATGATGGTATTCGACGTTCCGTCGCGAAAATCGGCAAACTCTTGCTCGTCCGCACCAGGAGACGCTGTCCTATCACCTCGAACGGTTAGGTAGTTGGTCAACCCCGGCGCGGCCTTACTGGCCTTACTGGCCTTACTGGCCTTACTGGCCGGACTGGCCTTACTGGCCGGACTGCGGTACTCGGCCGGCATCAATCCGATCAGCTTCTTGTTGTGCTCGCTGTCCCAGGGTTCGTCCAGCTTGAACTGCTGGTAGAGATCGCTCCGGTCAAGGTACGGCAGAATCAGAACCCGCCAACTCAGAAGCGGCTTGCCGTCCTTGTCAGGCACATAGGCCGCCGGGAAATGGCCGTGCGTTGATTCATAGTTGAACATCGCCAAGGCAATCTGCTTCAGATTGTTCATCGATTGTGCTCGCCGAGCCGCCTGCCGCGATGACGACACGGCCGGCAGCCCCAGACCGATCGCCAACGGCAATGCCGGGCCTATACCGTCGCCTGGCAGCAGCGTTTGCTTCGATTCGGCGACCGGCAGATTGAAATATACCCAGTGTAGAACAATTGTCCCAATTGTTTGGGAACAGTTGGGACAACTGTTCTACATTCGGCAGGTAAGCTCGAACCTGCCGATCGCCTTCCAGCAGAATCCCCTCGGGCGTCCGCCGAACGATCGTGACGCTCGGTCGCAGGTTTTTGCTGATGGACGGCAAAGATGGAATGATGGAGACATTGAGGTCGATCTCCTGTCGCGCCATCTGGCTCAGCAGGACTTGCGCGGCCATCGGAATGGCCGGATAGATCAACTCGAAGACCTGCTTCGTATCGACGTAGGCCAGAGCCGTCGGGCCACCCGAGGAATCAAACTCCGCTGCGACGACTGTTGATTGCCCAAGCGACCGTGTCTCGGCCGGCCGCGACAGAAATCAGAAAACGCGAGGACAGACATTGCCCTTTACAACAGAACCCAGCGCACGCATCCAGCGCGTCCCCATCCCCATCTCTGAACTTCGATCTCCTGCTTGTCCATCGCGCCAGCGCGTCCCCAACTCCCAGCTTCTAGCCCGGATTATTCATGATAGGTAGGGTGGGTCAAACAAGCCGCTTCTTTG